>DATLJF010000282.1:0-8945 GCA_035539015.1 Stenotrophomonas sp.
GAAGGCGAGTCGCTTTCGTTCACCGGCATCCCCAACTTCGCGCCGGAACTGTTCCGCCGGGCGCGCCTGCGCGACCCGCTCAAGCTCAAGCAATTGCAGAAGGGACTGGCCCAGCTTTCCGAAGAAGGCGCCACCCAGTTCTTCCGGCCGTTGATGAGCAACGACCTGATCCTGGGCGCGGTCGGCGTGCTGCAGTTCGATGTGGTGGCCTACCGGCTCAAGGACGAATACGGCGTTGATGCGATCTTCGAGCCGGTGGCCGTGACCACCGCGCGCTGGGTCCACTGCGACAACGCCAAGAAGCTGGAAGAGTTCCGCGAAAAGAACGCGCCCAATCTCGGCGTCGATGGCGCCGGCCAGCTGGTCTACCTGGCGCCGACCCGGGTCAATCTGCAACTGGCGCAGGAGCGGGCACCGGACGTGCGCTTCTCGGCCACGCGCGAGCATGCCCACAGCGTGGCGATCGATTGATCGCCGCGTACTTCGATCGCGTGCCACGGCAATGCGAATCCCTCGCAACTGAGGTAACGTGCACGGCATGAATACCGCCGACGCATCGCCCTCCACCGATTCGCGCGACGAGTTCGCCAGCGCACTGACCCACGGGCTGGGCGCGATCGCCGCCCTGGCCGGCGGCTCGGTGCTGATTACGCTGACCGCCATCTATGGCGATGTCTGGCAGCTGGCGACGACCATTGTCTTCAGCGCCACGTTGTTGCTGCTGTACGTGGCTTCGACGCTGTATCACGCGATTCCGCATCCCGGCGCCAAGGCGCGCCTGCAGGTTCTCGATCACTGCGCGATCTACCTGCTGATCGCCGGCACTTACACCCCGTTCACCCTGATCGGCTTGCGTGGGCCGTGGGGGTGGGGCCTGTTCACCGCGATCTGGACGTTGGCCGCGGCCGGCGTGGTGTTCAAGCTGTTCTTCACCGGCCGCTTCCGCCTGCTCTCGACCTTCATCTATCTCGGCATGGGCTGGGCCGTGGTGGTGGCGATCAAGCCGCTGCTGAGCTCGATCGACAGCTTCAGCCTGGGCTGGCTGCTGGCCGGTGGGCTGTTCTATACGCTGGGCACCTGGTTCTACCAGCGCGACTCGGTACGCTACTTCCATGCCATCTGGCATCTGTTCGTACTGGCCGGCAGCGTCTGCCACTTCGTTGCGGTCACCGCGCAAGTCCTCTGACGCGCCCTTCAAGCGACGTTCGCACGGCATGCACACGCCGGTGCGAACCATGGACGCATGAATGATGTGTCCGCACCCCGTTCCGCCGCGCCCGCACCCCGCCGCCCGCTGACGCCACGCCGTCGTCGCTGGCTGATCATCCTGGGCGTGGTGGCCGCGCTGATCGTCATCCTGATCGTGCTGTGGGACTGGAACTGGTTCCGCGGCCCGGTCGAACGCACGGTGCAGGCACGCACAGGGCGCGAGTTCCACCTCGGCCACCTCGATGTCGACCTCGGACGGGTCACCACGATCCGGGGCGACGACATCACCCTGGCCAATGCCAAGTGGTCGAAACAGGCGCGGATGGCGAGCATCGAACGCGTCGAGATCGACGTGCGCTTCTGGCCATTGCTGGCCGGTCGCGTGCGCATTCCCGAGATTCGCCTGGACAAACCCGACCTGCTGCTGGAAGCCGGCGACAAGCAGCATCCGGGCAATTGGGTGTTCGATACCCAGGACGGCGGCGGCAGCCTGCCCACGTTGGGAAGGTTGCGCGTCAACGAGGGCAAGTTGAAGTTCGTCGATGCCGCCGGCAAGACCAACATCGACGTCAGCGTGAACAGCCTGCCAGTGCAGGGCCGCGACACCGCCGCGCCGATCGCCATCGCCGGTACGGGGCGCTGGCGCGGCAATCCCTTCAGCTTGCGCGGCAGTACCGCCTCGCCGCTGGAATTGAGCCAGACCGAACATCCCTTCCGCATCGATTTGCGCGGCAGCGCCGGGGCCACGCGCGCGCATGTCCGCGGCACATTGACCAATCCCTTCCAGTTCCGCCTGTTCGACTTGCAGATGGCGCTGTCCGGCCGTGACATGGCCGACCTGTATCCCCTGCTCGGCCTGGCGATTCCCTCGACCCCGCCGTACCAGCTCGACGGCCGCCTGCAGCGCGAGAACGATATCTGGCGCTACCTGGACTTCAAGGGCCGCGCTGGCGATAGCGACCTGGCCGGCGACGTCGAGGTCGACACCGCACCCGAACGCCCGTTCCTGCGCGCCAAGCTGGTCTCGCAACGGCTCGACTTCGACGACCTGGCCGGCTTTGTCGGCGCACCGCCGAAGACCGATGCCGGCGAGACCGCCAATGCCGAGCAAAAGGCCGAAGCGGCCAAGCTCAAGGCCAGCGGCCGGGTCTTGCCGAGCAAGCCGTACGATCTGTCCAAGCTGCGCGCGATGGATGCCGAGGTGCACTGGGTGGCGCGCCGCATCAACGCCCCGGCGCTGCCGCTCGACGACATGGATGCCACTCTGAGCCTGCGCGATGGCCTGCTCGAACTGCACCCGCTGAACTTCGGCGTGGCCGGCGGCGACATCCGCTCCAACATCCGCATGGATGCGCGCAAGCCGCAGATCTCCACCCGCCTGAAAGCGCAGATTCGCGGCGTGCACCTGGGCAAGTTGTTCCCCGACGCCAAGCTCGCGCAGCAGGCCGAAGGCGCCATTGGCGGCGACGTAGCGTTGGCCGGCGACGGCAACTCGATCGCCGCGATGCTCGGCAGCAGCGATGGCGATATCGGCGTGGCGATGGGCCCGGGCCACGTCGGCAACCTGATCATGGAACTGGCCGGGCTAGACATCGCCGAATCGCTTAAATTCCTGATCACCAAGGACAAGCAGATTCCGCTGCGCTGCGCCTTCGCCGACTTCGGCGTACGCGATGGCCTGATGACCAGCCGCAGCCTGGCAGTGGACACGACCGACACGCTGGTGATCGGCGAAGGCACGGTCAACCTCAAGGACGAGAAGCTCGACCTGCTGCTCAAGCCACGGCCCAAGGACCGCAGCATCCTGACCTTCCGCTCGCCGCTGCGGGTCGGCGGCACCTTTGCCGATCCTTCCTTCTTCCCCGACCTCAAGGCACTGGGCGTACGCGGCGCCATTGCCGTGGCGTTGTCCACCATCGCGCCGCCGGCCGCCTTGCTGGCGACGGTGGAGCTGGGCCCCGGCAAGGACATCGACTGCGGCGGGAAGTACGCGCGCTGAGCGCGCGCCCCCGGTCAGCCGGCGATGTAGCGCTGCAGTTGGTCGATATCGCGACGCTGCGCTTCGATCACCGCCTTGACCAGGTCGCCGATCGAGATCACGCCCTTCACCGCTTCACCCTCCACTACCGGCAGATGCCGGAAGCGACCTTCGGTCATGACCTGCATGCAGGCCTCGACGCTGTCATTTAGCTGCGCGGTCACCACCTCGGCGGTCATGATCTCTGCCACCCGCGTGCTGGAAGAGGCACGGTCCTTGAGCACCACCTTGCGCGCGTAGTCGCGTTCGGAAAGGATGCCGACCAGCCGCTGGCCCTGCATGACCAGTACCGCGCCGATGCTCTTTTCGGCCATCAGGCGCACCGCATCGATCACCGCCGCGTCTGCGCCGACGGCGAAGACCTCAGGCTTCTTCATCTCCAACAGTTGCCGCACCGTAAGCATGGCCTGCTCCCTGCTTGGACGAGTGGGCGGAGGATACGCCACCGCCGCCGATGCGGGTGTCGACAAGGTACAGCGGCCGCTGCTTGGCCTCGTCGTAGAGCCGGCCCAGGTATTCGCCGATCATGCCCAGGGCGATCAGCTGGATGCCGCCCAGGAACAGGATCACCGCCATCATCGTCGGCCAGCCGGCGACCGGGTCGCCCCATAGCGCCGCCTTGATGATCACCCACACCGCGAATGCAAAGGCGAACAGGGCGGTAAACAGGCCCAGGTAGGTCGCCACCCGCAAGGGCGCGCTGGAGAAACTGGTGATGCCCTCCAGGGCGAAGTTCCACAGCTTCCACAGCGTGAACTTGCTGCGCCCGGCCAGGCGTGGCTCGCGGTCGTAGGGCAAGGCGACCTGGCGAAAACCGACCCAGCCGAACAACCCCTTCATGAAGCGATGGCGCTCGCGCAACTGCTGCAGGGCCACCCGCGCGCGCGGCGAGAGCAGGCGGAAATCACCGGTATCGGCCGGGATGGGCGTGCGCGACAGGCGCCCGATCACCCGATAGAACGCGGCCGCGGCGGTGCGCTTGGCCCAGCCTTCACCGGCGCGGATGCGACGGGTGCCAAAGACGTTGTCGTAGCCCTCGCGCCAGAGGGCGACGAAGGCGGGAATCAGCTCCGGCGGATCCTGGCCATCGGCATCGAGCAGCAGCACTGCGCCGGCCTCGACCTGGTCCAGGCCGGCGGTCAGCGCCAGCTCCTTGCCGAAGTTGCGCGACAGCCGGATCGCGCCGACCCGGGCATCGGCGGCGACCAGCGCCTGCAGGATCGGCCAGGTGCCGTCACTGCTGCCGTCATCCACGTACAGCAGCCGGCCCTGCAGGCCCGGGACCTGGTCGAGCGCGGCCAGGATGCGCGGATGCAGGCGCGGCAGGCTTTCGGCCTCGTTGCAGGCAGCGATGACGACGGTCAGCAGGTCGGAAGACATGCGGCGATGGTACGGAGGCTGCGGCGGCACGACCAGCCGCGCCGCATCACGGTGACAGGTAGGCCGGGCCGCCCAACTGCCGCGCCTGGCGCTGGATCCACGCCGCGCGCCGTTGCACGTAGGGGCCGGGACTGCGCGCGTCGTAGCGCCTTGGCGCCGGCAGCACCGCGGCCAGGCGCGCGGCTTGCGCCGGCGATAACGCGGCGGCGTCCTTGCCCCAGAACCGCTGCGCCGCAGCTTGCACGCCGTAAACGCCGTCGCCGAACTCGGCGATGTTGGCGTACATCTCGACGATTCGAGACTTCGGCCACAACAGCTCGATCAACACCGTGTACCAGGCCTCCAGGCCCTTGCGCAGGTAGCTGCGGCCCTGCCACAGGAACAAGTTCTTGGAGACCTGCTGGCTGATGGTGCTGGCGCCACGCAGGCGCCCGCCGCGCGCGTTATGGTCGCGGGCGCGCTCGATTGCCTGCAGGTCGAAGCCGCTGTGCAGCGGGAAGCGCTGGTCTTCGGCCGCGACCAGCGAGATCGGCACGCTGGGCGCGATCTGGTCCAGGTCGCGCCACTGGTAATACAGGCGAAAGCGCCCATCGCCTTCGCCCCAGGCCTCGGCATAGCGCAGGGCCATGGTGGTGGTGAACGGCGGGTCGATGAAGCGCAGGGCCAGTACCTGCAACACGCTGGCGGCCGCGAACAGCAGCGGCAACGCCAGCAGCCAGTTGCGCCAACGTCGCCAGCGCGGCCGTGGCCCTGGTCCTGGCTTGTGAACCTGCTCTTGCGCCCCCATCGTCACTGCATCCCCCGCCTCCGGTCGCTTGTTGCATTATCCGGCAACAGCTCCGCCTACGCTGCGTACCGATGAACATACAAGACCCGTTGACCCGTTTCCTGCTTCCCGTTGCCGGCGTGCGCGGCGTGCATGTCCGCCTTGGCCCGGCCTGGCAGGATATCCGCGGCCAGGCCGAGTACCCGCCCGCGGCCCGCCGCCTGCTCGGCGAGGGCTGCGTGGCAGCGGCGCTGTTCACCGGCCACACCAAGGTCGATGGCCGCCTCTCGGTGCAGTTGCGTGGCGATGGCGACAGCCCGCTGCGTACGCTGTTCGCCGAGTGCACGGCCGCCGGCACCCTGCGCGGCATCGTCCAGCTGGACGACGGCGGCGACGCGCCTTCCGACCTGAGCACCCTCGGCCGCAGCGCGCTGCTGGCGATCACCATCGAAAACCCGGGCCTGGACCCACGTGAGCCGCAGCGCTACCAGAGCCTGGTGGAGCTCAACGCCGGGACCCTGGACGAGGCCTTCGAGGACTACTTCCGCCAATCCGAGCAGTTGCCCACCCGGCTGCTGCTCGCCGCCGACGACCAGCACGCCGCCGGCCTGCTGCTGCAGAAGCTGCCGGGCGATGGCGGCGACGAGGACGGCTGGCAGCGCACCAACGCCTTGTTCGACACGCTGACCACCGCCGAGCTGCTGGCGGCCGATGCCGGCACCCTGCTGCACCGGCTGTTCCATGAAGAGCAGCCGCAGCTGCTGGGCGAAAAGCCCCTGGCGTTCGGCTGCTCCTGTTCGCGCGAACGGGTGGCGGCCATGCTGCAATCGCTGGGCGAAGAAGAAGCCCGTGCGGCCGCCGAAGCGACCGGCGTGGTGGAGATCCGCTGCGAATTCTGCGGCCGGGAATATCACTTCCCTTTGACCGAATTCGGCGTATTGTTCATGCAGACGCCGGCCGGTCCGCCCGCGTCGGAACGGCTGCAATGAGATTTGTCGATGGCGTTCGCTATCGGTGAGCGCCGTCACAAACGGGCTACGTTCTGGGGAGGACGGAGACTTGTTAAAGAATCATAAACCGCCTAGCATCGTCCGCCCGGACCCCCGGGAACTTGACGCCTGCCTCTTGGTCTGACGGTCGACATGCGCACCCTTGCCCGCCTCTCGCTTGCCCTGCTGACTGCGCTAGCCGCAGCCACGGGCGCGCACGCGCAGGCCTTGCCGGACAAGGACAATGGCACGGTGATCCCGGTCTGGAACCAGGGCAGCGGCAAGGTCGAAGCCTTGCTGTACCTGGAGCCCACGGGCGAGCAGAAAGCCGGCGCGCGCTGGCATTTCGGCCGCAACTCGCTGGATGCGGCCTTTGGCCTGTCCTCGGGCGACTCGCTCGGCCTGCTGTGCAACAGCAGCCGCGGCACCAGCATCAGCGGGTTGGCCAGCCATTGCATGTTGGCCACGCTGGGCGACGACGAAGACGACACGGGCTCGCGCCATGCCTCCGGCACGATCGGCTTCAACCGCGGCGGCACCCGCCTCGGCCTGACCGCCGGCACTGGCCGCGACAATCTCCCCGCCTGGCTGACCGGCAACGTGCGCTCGCCCGCCACCCGCGTCGAGCAGAACGATTTGACCGTCTTCGGCCAGAAGAACATCGGCCGCGAAGGCTTCGTCTCCATCGGCGGCACGTTCGCCAAGGCACGCCTGGTCCCGCTTTCAGACGCGGCGCCGGGCCTGGCCGACGAATGGGACAGCAAGACCCTGAGCGTCGGCGGTGGCTACGGCGCATTCAGCGCCAACATCATCGGCCGCGTCGTCGATGTGCCCGGCCAGCCAGAAAAGTGGCAAGGCCTGGGGCTGGGGCTGACCTGGCGCACGCCGTGGAGCGGCCAATTGACGGTCGGTGCTGAGAACATCGTCACACGTGGCAAGAATCCGTTCGCACCGAACAACGAGAGCAACGGCGACGGCACGGTACCGTATGTAAGGTACGAGCAGGACCTCTAACCTGCTGATTTAAAGCACGTTTCTCATTTCGAACGCCCGCCTTGCGCGGGCGTTTTCGCATGCGCGCCCGCACCGCGACGGTGCAGAAGTCACGCCAGGGTGCAAGTGCATTTCACGTATTTCTCCCCTTGCGTTAACGGTACTTTAATTCTCCGCCGAACGCGGCTACCATCGGGCCAAGCCTGTTGGTTTTGGGTTCGCTTCTTCGAAACCTCCACAGGCCAAACCCTTGGCAAGACCAAGATCTCATTCGGAGAGAGAGCTAATGAATTGCAAGTCCAACACGCTGCGTGACGCAGTTGTGCTCGCGCTTGTCGTCGGCGCCGGTGGCACTGCCACCGAAGCCTTCGCACAGGATGCCGGCAACCCGACCAACCTTGATCGCATCGAAGTCACCGGTTCGCGTATTCGCGGTTCGGAGATGGAGACGCAGCAGCCGATCATCTCGCTCGACCGTCAGACCCTCGAAAGGCAGGGTTTCACCTCGGTGGCAGACGTCCTGCAGAACCTGACCTCGGCCGGCTCCCCGGCGATCTCGCGCGCTGACGCGCTGGCCTCGGGTGAGAACGTCGGTGGTTACTACATCGACATCCGCAACCTGGGCGCCGAGCGCACCCTGATCCTGATGAACGGCAAGCGCCTGGGTGCCACCACCTCTGGCCTGCAGGATCTCAGCCAGATCCCGTTCTCCGCGATCGAGCGCATCGACATCCTGAAGGATGGCGCTTCGTCGATCTACGGTTCGGACGCCATCGCGGCGGTGGTTAACGTCATCACCCGCAAGCGCTTTGACGGCGCAGAAGCCAGTGCCTACGTCGGCCAGTTCAGCGAAGGCGACAGCAGCACCGAACAGTACTCGATGACCCTCGGCGCACAGGGCGAGCGCGGTGGCGTGACGTTGTCCGCTGAGTATTACAACCAGGATCCGGTGTTTGCGAAGAACCGTGACTTCTCGGCTTACGGCAACGCTGGCCCGGATTACCCGGGTTCGGGCTGGAGCCCGATCAGCCTCAACGGTTCGTGGTGCGATCCGCGCGTCTATAACGACTGCGTCCAGGCCAAGGGCGAGCCGGTACCGGTTTGGCGCACCCTGAACCAGGGTGGCAACCCGGCCGATCCGACCGCTTACCACCCGATCACGGCTGCCGAATACGCCAACTCGAACCAGGAAATGTTCCTGCAGACCGGCATCGAGCGTAAGTCGCTGTACGTCAATGCCAACTATGATCTGACCGAGAAGGTCACGTTCAACGCTGACATTCTGTACAACCAGCGTGTCACCGATCAACAGATCGCCGGCTATCCGTACCAGTCGCAGTCCTTCGACACGCCGCTGTCGGGCACCTCGGTGTTCAACCCGATTGGCCAGGACATCGAGTTCCGTCGTCGCCTGTGGGAAATGCCGCGTACCACTCGGAGCGAAATGGACACGCTTCGTTTTGCCCCGACCATCAGTGGCTCGTTCGAAGTCGGCGACCACGCGTGGGATTGGGACGTCGGTGCTCTGTGGAACCGCAACAAATCGACCAAGACCGCCCACGGCGACGCT
>DATLJF010000283.1:0-9558 GCA_035539015.1 Stenotrophomonas sp.
ATGGCGCAACACATCGGGGGCCACGGCGCGGATGTCGTCCGGGGTCACATAGTCGCGCCCAGCCAACCAGGCGCGCGCGCGCGCGCAGCGCTCCAGTGCAATCGAACCACGTGGGCTGGCGCCCCAGGCGATGCGCTGGGCCAACTGCGGGTCATAGCGGTGGGCATCGCGCGAGGCCAGCACCAGCTCGATCAGGTAACGCTCCAGATTCGGCGCGACATGCAACTCGAGGACCGCACGGCGCGCGGCCATCACGGTATCGACCGACAAGCGATCGGCTACTGGCTCGGGTGCTTTCAGGGCGTCGCGCGCGGTTTCGCGTGCCAGGCGCAGGATCTCGGCTTCGGCGTCGGCCTGGGGATAGCCGATACGCACGTGCATCAGGAAGCGGTCCAGCTGGGCCTCGGGGAGCGGGAAGGTGCCTTCCTGCTCGATCGGGTTCTGCGTGGCCATGACCAGAAACAGCGACGGCAATGCATAAGTGTGGCGGCCGACGGTGACCTGGCGCTCGCCCATGGCTTCCAGCAGCGCCGATTGCACCTTGGCCGGGGCGCGGTTGATTTCGTCGGCCAGCAGGATCGGGTGGAAGATCGGGCCGGGAACAAATTCGAAGCGTCCTTCTTGGGAGCGCCAGATCTCGGTACCGGTCAGGTCGGCGGGCAGCAGGTCGGGGGTGAACTGGACACGGGCGAAGTCCGCCTCCAGATGACCGGCCAATGCACGAATGGCGGTGGTCTTGGCCAGGCCGGGCGCGCCCTCGACCAGCAAGTGGCCATCGGCAAGCAAGGCGATCAGCAGGCGCTCGACCAAGGCGGACTGGCCGACGATGCGCGCCGAGAGCGCCTCGCGCAGGCCGGTGAAAGCGTCATGCAACGGGCCGTGGCCGGGCGTTGCCGCGGGCTGTTCCGGAAGGGTGGATGCGTTCATAGGCCGAGTTTGACCGATCGGGCGTGAATTGGTTCACCGGAAATGCGAGGACGTGTGCGGCTTCACAACTCCGGTGCCCAGTCGCCGCGTGCCCCGGGGCGCCTGCGAAAATTCGCGCCCAAGACCCATTCATGTCGGTAGGCGATCGTAGCCTCGGTGTTTCCCGGATCTACTTCGCACCCCATTCTTCACATCCCCCCTCCCCATGCCCGATCAATGGCATCCATGGATCGCCGAGCGCCTCGCCGGTGGCCAAGCGCCCGGCGAGGTGGTGGCGCAACTCGAGCGCCTCGGTATCCCGTCGCGCGTGGCCAGCGACGCGGTGCGGTCGGCCTTGACCGGCCGTCCGTCGCCACGCCACAGAGGCGCTGTCGCCAGCGTGGCGCACGCACGCAACCCCGCCATCGACTGCTGGCCGGCCGCCTACCCGTTCCGGCAATGCTCCGAGTCGGTCTTCGAAGGCCACAGGGTCCGCCAGGTGATGCGACTTGCGCAGCCGGCCGTGGCGCTGCTGGAAAACGTGCTTAGCGCGGCAGAATGTGAGGCGCTCATCGAAGCTGCGCGCCCACAGCTGGAAAGGGCACTGGTGATTGATCCACGGACCGGTGCACAGCGGCCTGACCCGGCGCGAAGCAGCGATCGCGCTGCGATCGGGACAGGGACATTCCCCGCACTCGTGAATATCCAGGCCCGCCTGGCCTGGTTGATGGGGTGTGACCCGCGACATGCCGAGACGCTGCAGGTACTGCGCTACGGGGTGGGCGGCGAGTATCAGCCTCACACCGACGATTTCGCCAACCCCGACGCCGAAGGCGGTCAGCGACTGGGCACGCTGGTCATCTATCTGCGGGATGTCGCCCTGGGCGGTACCACGGCGTTTCCCGAGCTCGGCCTCCAGGTGGCACCCAGCCGTGGCATGGGTGTCTATTTCGCCTATGGCGACGCCCACGGCCGGATCGACTCGCGCTTGCTGCACGCCGGCATGCCGCTGCTGTCGGGGGAAAAGTGGGTGGCGACCCAGTGGGTGCGCGACCGACCGCTGCCGCAGGACATCGACTGAGATATCGCTGTAAGAGAAAGGCCGCCCGAAGGCGGCCTTTCAAAATCACAACCGGTGCGCTGGCCTTTGCGGCTCAGGCGCCCTTGGCCACGCGCAGGACCTTCGGGGTGACGAAGATCAGCAGCTCGGCCTTGTCCTTGCTGCGGCCCCGCTTCTTGAACAGATTGCCCAGGAAGGGGATGTCGCCCAGGAACGGCACCTTGCTGACACTGGAGCGGTCGGTGAACTCGTACACGCCACCGATGACCACGGTCTGGCCGTCGTCCACCAGCACGGCGGTGTTGATCTCGCGGCGGTTGATCTGCGGCACGGTGCCGTAGCCTGCCAGTTCGATGTACTGGTCCACTTCGTCCTTCTTGACGTTCATGTTCAGGAAGACGCGGTTGTCGTTGGTGATGGTCGGGGTGACCTTCAGCTCCAGCAACACTTCCTTGAACTGCACGTTCGGCGTGGCGGCGGTGCCGGCGGTGCCACCGGTGATGGTGACGTAGCCGATTTCCTTACCCTGCTTGATCACGCCTTCGCGCTGGTTGGCGGTGACGATGCGCGGGTTGGAGATCACTTCGCCGCGGCCTTCTTCCTGCAGAGCCGACAGCTCCAGGTCCAGGTTGAAGTTGGCGCCGAGCAGCGTGTAGGCCAGACTGGTCGGCGTGCCGTTGGTGAACGAATCGGCAGGCAGGTTCACGTTCAAGCCGCGGGTAGCGGAGACGTTGCCGCCGCTGGCCGAGCTGCCGATGGTGGCGGTGTTGCCGCCGTACTGGCGGGTGCCACCGATGCCGAACTTGGCGCCGAGGTCGCGGGCGAAGGTATCCGACGCGATGACGATGCGGCCCTCGATCAGGACCTGGTCGACCGGACGGTCGATATGGTCGATCAACTCGCGCATCTGCGCGACCTTCTTCGGGATGTCGCTGATCATCAGCGTGTTGGTGCGCTCGTCGGCGACCACGCGACCACGCGGCGACAGGAAGCCATTCTCCTGCTGGTTCGCGCCACCACCACCACCGCCGCCGCTACCGCCGATGCCCTTGGCCTCGGTCAGCGCCTTGAAGATCGCGGTCGCCGAGTGGTAGTTGATCTGGATGTAGTCGGTGATCAGGTCTTCGCGGTTCTCGATAGCGATGCGCGCGTCTTCCTTGTCCTGCTCGAACTTGGCCAGCTCGGACTGCGGTGCCACCCAGATCACGCCACCGTCGCGGCGCTTGTCCAGGCCCTTGGCGCGCAGCACGATGTCCAGTGCCTGGTCCCACGGCACATTGACCAGGCGCAGGGTGACATTGCCCTGCACGGTGTCGGAGGCGACCACGTTGAGGTTGGATTCCTCGGCGATCAGCTGCAGCACCGTGCGCACCGGCACGTCCTGGAAGTTGAAGGTCACCGGGCGGCCGCTATAGCCACGCGCTGCCACCGCGGCCGCAGCCTGGGTGACGCTGGCGGCGGTCGGTGCGCCCATGGCCGGTACGCCCTTGCGCGGGCTGATCTCGACCACGTACTCGTTGCCGGTCTGGTAGGCCAGCGACTCGAACGGGCCAGTGGTGCTCAGCACCAGTTGCGAACCGCCGCCGGACGGCTTGGCGTCGATGCGCTGGACCGGCGTGGCGAAGTCGGTGACGTTGAGCGGACGTTGCAGCTCGGCCGGCAGCCGTGCGTTGCCCACGTCCACCAGGACCGTGCTGCCCTGCGTCCGCAGGTCGGGGCTGGCGCCCTGCCCGTCGAACTGCAGGATCAACCGGCCAGCACCATCTTCGCCGCGCTTGAAGTCGATCTTCGAGACCGCCACGGTCGCCGGTACCGTCTTGGCCGGATCGTGTGCGTTGAGGTCCGCGGCAGCAGAAACTGCCGCGAAAGAAGAGCCGCTAGCCAGTGCGAGCGCGAACCCCATCGCGCACGCCCGGATCGCTTGGCGCCGGATGGGACGCAGGCTCAGGGCTTTGGAAAAAGTCATCGTGCTATCCCCTAATCAATCATTGATCGTCAAGTGCGATGGAGGCCGGACGTTCCAGCCAACCACCCGCACCATCCGGCACCAGTTCAATCAAATCGATGCGATCCTCGGACACTCCCGTTACCCGACCATCGCTCTGTCCCAGGTAGACGCCGGGGCGCACCCGGTAGGTCACCTTGTCCGGCGCCATGACCAGCGCAACCAGGCCGGGGCCGCCACCGATACTCCCGAGCATGTCGAGACTGTCGAGCGGGAAGGCTTCCAGCGGTTCCTTGCGGCGGTTCGGGTCCGGACGCAGGCCATTGCCGCCTTCCGGATTGGTCCAGGCATCGGAGAACGGATCGCGCATGCCTTGCGCGGCGTACTCGAAGGTTTCGAACTGTTGCATCACCGGCAGCGGATCCAGCGCCGAGGCCGGACGAGCGCGGACCTCGGCCACCCAACTCTTGAGATTGGGCGCGTCTCCAGGGGTGCTGGTGACGGTTCGGCCGCAGCCGGCAAGCAGTGCCATCAGGGCCAGGCACGACAGCCTCTTGTAGGTCGTCATACTCATTCTTTGCCCTTTTTCTTCTTGTTCTTCTTGTCTTTCTTCGCGGCCTCGGCGGCAGCCTTCTCCTGCACGGCCATCTCCTCGTCGTCCAGGTAACGGTAAGTCTTCACCGTACCGGCCAGCTCGAGGGGACCGCGCAGCGTGATGCCGACCTTGGGATCCTTGGGCTTGAGGTTGATGTCGTGCATGGTGAGGATCACCACGCGCGGCAACGAAGCGACACCGCTGACGAACGCACCGAACTGGTGATAGCTACCCACCATGCGCAGGGCGATCGGCTTCTCCGCGTAGAACTCGCGCGGCGTTTCAGTACCCGGCTGGAACAACTCGGTGTTCAGGCCGCTGGACAACGCGGTCTGCGAGATATCGATGATCAGGTCGGGCATTTCGGTCTTGCTGGGCAGCTGGCGCAACATCTGTTGCAACACCTGTTCCATCTGCGCGAGCTGCTGCTTCAGCGGCTCGAGTTTGACGGCGCGGTCCTGCTCTGTCTCGAAATCCTTGCGCAGGCGGGTTTCGGTCTGTTCCAGGCCAATCAGCTCATCGCGCTTGCTGCTGATCAGGGCGAACCACGCCAGCAACATGATGAGCAGGGCGACGATCAGGCAGAACACGATCTTCGCGCGCTCCGGCCAAGCGCCGATGTTGCGGAAATCAAGGTCGTTGATGCTGAACTTTTTCTGGCTCATGACGCCGCTCCCGCCTGCGGTTTGGCCGCCGGCGCCGGGGCCGGTGCCGCGTTGGTGGCCGGTTTGTCCACTGCCGTGCCCTTGGCATCGGCCGGCGCTGCGGCCGGCGTGGACGCGGCCTGGTCGGCGGCGACGCTGCTGGTGCCAGAGGCGGTAGCCGTGGCCTTTTCGGCCGGGCCGCCGGTGCCATCCTTAGCCGGTGCGTTGGGATTGGCGAGCTTGACCTTCAGCTTGAACACGTACGGCAACGCCTTGACGTCGACGCTTGCGGCAAGCTTCTTGTCCTTGTCCTTTTCCTGCGCCTTGGCCTCGATGATCGACAGGTCCGGATTGGTCATCCAGCCCGAGCCCTCCAGGTTGCGCATGTAGGTACTGACGCGCGCATTGGATTGCGAGCGGCCTTCCAGGGTCAGCACCTCGCCTTCCTGCTTGAGCGCGGTCAGCACTACGCCGTCGGGAATGGTCCGTACCAGCGAGTCGAACAGGTGCACCATCT
The DNA here is from genome assembly GCA_035539015.1 of Stenotrophomonas sp. Classification (GTDB taxonomy): domain Bacteria; phylum Pseudomonadota; class Gammaproteobacteria; order Xanthomonadales; family Xanthomonadaceae; genus Stenotrophomonas_A. The sequence goes on from DATLJF010000283.1 coordinate 5,668, forward strand.
GCGAGCGGTTGGCCTGCAGTTCCTCGATCACGCGCTTGCGTGCGAGCAGGCGGTCCTTCTTCTTGTCCAGCTCCTCGATCTCGCGATTCTGCGCCTTGACCTTCTCGATCTCGGCGGTGAGGAACCTGTTGCGGTCCTGCTGGCCGCTCACCTGGCGATCGAAGTAGAACCAGATCATCAGCGACAGCAGCACGCCACCCAACGCGGCAAAGCCGAGCATGGTGTAGAACTCGCGCTCGCGCTGCTTGCGGCGCTCGGCGCGCCAGGGCAGTAGGTTGATTCTTGCCATCAGTCGAAGCTCCTCAGGGCCAGGCCGGTGGCGATCATCAGGGCCGGGGCATCCTGCTGCAGCGCTTGCGCCTGCACCTTCGGACCGAGGGTCATCTGCGCCAGCGGGTTGGCGACCACGGTGGTCACGCCCAGCTGCTCTTCGACCATTTCCGGCAGCCCGGTCAGGGCCGCGCAGCCGCCCGCCAGGACGACGCAGTCGACCCGGTTGAACTCGCTGCCGGCATAGAAGAACTGCAGCAGTCGGCTGATCTGCTGGACAGTGGCTTCCTTGAACGGCTCCAGCACCTCGACCTCGTAGCTCTCCGGCAAGCCGCCCTGGCGCTTGGCCATGCCGGCTTCCTCGTAGGTCAGGCCGTAGCGGCGCATGACTTCGTCGGTGAGCTGCTTGCCGCCGAACACCTGCTCGCGGCTGTAGAGGCTGCGGCCACCGCGGATCACGTTGAGCGTGGTCATGGTGGCGCCGATGTCGACCAGGGCGACCAGGCCGTCATGCGGCACCGGCAGCTCGCCGGCCAGCAGGGCGAAGGCGTTCTCGACCGCGAAGGCCTCCACGTCCATCACCTTGGCGGTGAGTCCCCCCAGCTCCAGCGCCGACTGGCGCAGCTCGACGTTCTCCGAACGCGAGGCGGCCAGCAACACCTGCACCATTTCCGGATTGTTCGGAATGGCACCGAGCACCTCGAAGTCGAGGTTCACTTCCTCGATCGGGTACGGGATGTAGTTGGTGGCTTCCAGTTCGACCTGGGCCTCCATGTCGTTCTCGTCCAGGTCCGCCGGCATCGGGATCAGCTTGGTGATCACGGCCGAACCGGCCACGGCGGCGGCCGCGTTCTTGGCCTTGCTGCCGGAACGGTTGATCGCGCGACGAATGGCTTCGCCCACCGCCTCGACCTCGACGATGTTCTTCTCCACCACCGCATTGGGCGGCAGAGGCTCGACCGCGTAATGCTCCACGCGGAAACGGTTGCCGCTACGGGAAAGCTGCAAAAGCTTTACCGCAGTCGAACTGATATCGACGCCAATGAGCGGCGACTGACTCTTGGGAATAAGCCCCACGGAAACTCCCCTGCCGACGGGCACTTGGACGCGCTTTGTGCGCCCGCGCATTAATAATTAGTTTTTTGCAATTGGCAACCACCCCGCGCGCAAGCCGAGAAGCCCGTCACGTCAGTCCGTGCCTTGCCCCTGCCCTACCCGGCGAGAGGGTTCCCCAATTGCGTTCCCCGAATCTGACCCCAGCCAGACCCGCCTAATCTATACTCTGTGGCCACGAAATCTGCAATCGGAATCTGCTTGATGCCCCGTTTTCGTCGTTGGCTGGGCTGGCTCCTGGCCGCGTTTGTCGTGCTTGCCCTGCTCGGCCTGGTCGCGGCCGGCGGGGTCTACTACACCCTGTACTCGCGCTTGCCCGACGTCCAGTCGCTGCGCCAGGTCGAGCTGCAGGAGCCGATGTACGTGTACGCCAGCGACGGCCGGCTGATGGCCGTCTACGGCCAGGCCCGGCGCTACCCGATCCAGATGAAGGACGTGCCCGAGCGCCTGCGGCAGGCCTTCCTGGCGACCGAGGACGCACGCTTCTACGAGCACGGCGGGGTCGACTACAAGGGCATTGCGCGCGCGGTGTGGCTGCTGGCCACCACCGACGACAAGCGCGTACCGGGCGGTTCGACCATCACCCAGCAGGTCGCCCGCCAGTTCTTCCTCAGCTCCGAATACAGCTACACCCGCAAGCTCAACGAGATCCTGCTGGCGCGCAAGATCGAGAGCGAACTGAGCAAGGACGAGATCTTCGAGCTCTACCTCAACAAGAGCTTCTTCGGCAACCGTGCCTACGGCGTGGGCGCGGCGGCCGAGTACTACTACGGCAAGAAGCTCAACGAACTGACCCTGGATGAGATGGCCTCGCTGGCCGGCATCCCCAAGTTCCCCTCCAGCGGCAACCCGATCAGCAACCCGGAGCGCGCGCGCGAGCGCCGCGACTACTACGTCCTGCAGCGCATGGCCGACCTGCGCTTCATCAGCCAGGCCGAGGCCGATGCGGCCAAGGCCGTGCCGATGCACGCCACCCCGCACGAGCCGCCGGTGGAGGTGTATGCCCCCTACGTGGCCGAGCTGGTGCGCCAGGAAATGATTGCCCGCTACGGCGGCGAGGTCCTGGACAAGGGCTACCGCGTGACCACCACCATCGATGCCAACCTGCAGCAGGCGGCGGACGTGGCGGTGCGCGATGGCCTGCTGCTGTACGACCATCGCCATGGCTGGCGCGGTGCCGAGCAACACTTCGAGGTAGCGGCCGACGCCGATGCCAGCACGCTGGCCACGCACTTGTCCGGCATCGTCACCCAGTCCGGCCTGCGCCCGGCGATCGTCGCCGCCACCCTGCCCGATGGCGGCGTGCGCGTGGTCCTGGGCGACCGCAGCGAACTTACCTTGCCAGCCGCCGCCAGCCGCTGGACCGGCAAGTCGCCGGCCAGCCTGCTCAAGCGCGGCGACCTGATCCGCGTACGCGCCGGCGAGAAGGACGGCGAGTGGCTGGTCGACCAGTTGCCGCGCGGCCAGGCCGCGCTGGTGTCGCTGGACGCCAACAACGGCGCCCTGCGCGCGATGGTCGGTGGCTTCAGCTTTGCCGGCAACAAGTTCAACCGCGCTACCCAGGCCCGCCGCCAGCCCGGCTCCAGCTTCAAGCCGTTCGTGTATGCGGCCGCGTTCGAGAAGGGTTTCAACCCAGCGTCGATCGTGCTCGATGCGCCGGTGGTGTTCCGCGACCGCCGCGGCAAGACCTGGTCGCCGCAGAACGACGGCGGCGGCTTCAAGGGCCCGATGCGCCTGCGCGAGGCGCTGGTGCAGTCGCGCAACCTGGTATCGGTGCGCCTGCTCGATGCCATCAGCGTGGATTTCGCGCGCCAGTACATTTCCCAGTTCGGCTTCGATCCGGCCGAATTGCCGCCGAACCTGTCGATGTCGCTGGGCACTGCTTCGCTGACGCCGCTGTCGGTGGCGCGCGGCTATGCGGTGTTCGCCAACGGCGGCTCGCGGGTGGATACCTGGCTCATCGATGAAGTCCGCGACCGCGACGGCAAGGTGCTATTCAAGGAAAACGCAGCGGTAGCCTGCCGCCGCTGCGGCAACGTCGGCGGCCATGCGACACCGGCCAGCCAGGTGGTGGACGGCTTCAACTTCGGCGCCGCCGCGCCGCAGCCGGCGGCCACCGCGCAAAGCGAAGCACAGCCGAAACCGGGGGCCGAGACCACGCCGCTGCCGGCGAGCGATGCCAAGATCGCGCCCCGCGCAATCGACGAGCGCACCGCCTACCAGTTGGTGTCGATGATGCGCGACGTTGTCCAGCGCGGCACCGGCACCGCGGCCAAGGTGCTCGGGCGCGAGGATGTCGGCGGCAAGACCGGCTCGACCAACGACCACCGCGACGCCTGGTTCTCCGGCTTCGGCGGGCCGCTGGCAACGACCGTGTGGGTGGGCCGCGACGACTTCAAGTCGCTCGGCTACCGCGAGTACGGTGGCAAGGCCGCGCTGCCGATCTGGATCGACTACATGCGCGTAGCGCTCAAGGACGCGCCGATCACCGCCAACGACCGGCCCGAC
>DATLJF010000284.1:0-7101 GCA_035539015.1 Stenotrophomonas sp.
CGCCCATCAGGCCTTCCGGGCGCGGGAAGATCATGCGGATGCCGATCAGGAACAACACGATGCCGCCGGCAATCGAAACCGACTCCTGGCGCAGGTGCATCATTTCCAAGGCGTACTTGCCGCCCCACAGGAAGCCCATCAGCACGAACAGCGCGATCAGCAGCTCGCGCGCCAGCACCACGCGCTGGCGCCGCGACGGCAGCGGCTTGAGCACGCTGAGGAAGACCGGGATGTTGCCCAGCGGATCCAGGATCAGGAACAGCAACAGGGCGGCGGAGAGGATGGTCATGGCAAGCCTGGGGAAAATCGGGAGCGGCCAGCGGCTGGGCCGGCGCGCGCGGCACGCATTGTCGGGCTTCGGCGCGGATTCGGCCAGTTGCAGGCGACGATGTCGCGCATTCGACGCTGCTTCGCGCGTGCGGCGGCCCGCTTAGACCGGTGCGGCGTCGCCCGCCGGCAGTGCTTGCCACACCTGGCCGCGATGCGCGGCACCGGCGGGCGCAAGCAGCGCCACGCACGCTGGCGCATAGGCCTGGGCCGGCACGGCTTCCGTGTCTTCCTCCAGCAGGAATGCACGCGAGCGCAAGGCGGTCCGCATCGGCCCGGGCTGCAAGCCGGAGACGCGCACGGGTCCGGCGGCGGTTTCACCGTGCAAGCTGGCGACCATTCCCTGCTGCGCGAACTGGGCAGCGCCGTAGCCGCCCCAGTAGGCGTGGCCTACGCGCGCCGGATCATCGAGCACAAACACCAGCGCTGCGTCTTCTCGCTGGCGCAGCAGCGGCAGGCACGCCTGCGAGAGCCAGGCGCGGGCGGTGAGGTTGACGTGCAGCGTGCGTGCGAGCACGGCCGGGTCGGTGAGCTCAAGCGGGGTCAGGCCGGGAAAATCGGCCGCGCAATGCAGGACGCCATCGAGGCGGCCGAGCTCTGCTTCGATCCGCTGCGCCATCGCCGCATAGTCCTCGGGCGTGGCGCCGACCAGGTCGAGCGGATAGATCAACGGTTCCGGGCCAAGCGCAGCCACCCGGTCGTACAGGCGTTCGAGCTTGGCCGGCTTGCGGCCCAGCAGGATGACCGTGGCGCCCGCGGTGGCCGCCGCCAGTGCCGCCGCCGAGCCGAGCCCGCCGGCAGCGCCGGTGACCAGCACCACGCGCCCGGCAAGCGCGCCGCGCGCGCCAGCCAGCTCGCCGGCACTCACGAAGCGTAGGCCTCGGCGACGATCCGCTTGAGCTCGCCGGACTCGAACAACTCCAGGGTGATGTCGCAGCCGCCGATCAGCTCGCCGTGGATGAACAGCTGGGGAAAGGTCGGCCAGTTCGAATAGCGCGGCAGGTTGGCGCGGATCTCCGGCTCTTCGAGCACGTTGACCGTGTGCAGGTGTTCGGCACCGGCGGCGAGCAACGCCTGGACCGCGCGGCTGGAAAAACCGCACATCGGGTAGCGCGGCGTCCCCTTCATGAACAATACGATCGGATGCCCTTCGACTTCCGCCTGGATGCGCTCCATCACCGGCATGGCGATTCTCCTGTGGCGGCGGCAGTGTCGACCAATGAGGTCGGATAGACTGCCGCCTGGTCCGTCATTGTAAGCACAGGCCGCGAACCCCGTGGCCCCCCACACGCCCATGCCGATCGAACTGACTCCCCTGCCCTACGACCGCGCCGCACTGGCGCCGCATCTGTCGGCCGAAACCCTCGACTACCACCATGGCAAGCACCAGCGCGCCTATGTCGAGCGCCTCAATGAACTCATCGCCGGCACCGAGTTCGCCGACCTGGCGTTGGAAGAGATCGTGCGCCGTGCCCAGGGCAGCCTGTTCAACCAGGCCGCGCAGGTGTGGAACCACGAGTTCTACTGGCAATGCCTGCGCCCGCGCGGCGGTGGCGAACCCGGCGGTACGCTGGGCGAGAAGATCATCCAGGCGTTCGGCGATGCCAGCCTGTTGCGCGAGGAGTTCAATCGCCGCGCCATGGCGACCTTCGGCTCCGGCTGGGTCTGGCTGGTACAGCGCGCCGACGGCAACCTGGCGCTGCTGAGCACCAGCAACGCCTCCACCCCGCTGACCGGCGAAGACACGCCACTGCTGGCCTGCGATGTGTGGGAACACGCCTACTACATCGACTATCGCAACGGCCGCGCGCAGTATCTGGACGCGTTCTGGAAGCTGGTGAACTGGGACTTCGTGGGCTCGCGCTTGCGCTGAAGGTTACTGGTCGGGGCTGATCATCGGGGCCCACGCAGGCGGCGACCTCACCCCTCTTCCAGCCGCGCCACCACCGGCGCCACCTGCCCCTGCCGCCCCAGCACCTGGCCAGCGCGACACAGCGCCTGCGCCAGGGCAATCGGCGTGTCGGCGCGCAAGGTGGCGTGGCCGACCTTGCGCCCTTCACGCGCGCTCTTGCCGTAGTCGTGCCAATGCCCGCCGGGTACCTGCAGGAAACTGGCCGCATCGGGCATCTCGCCCAGCCAGTTCAGCATGCAGGCGTGGCCGCGCATCGTGGTTTCGCCCAATGGCAAGCCCAACACCGCGCGCAGATGGTTTTCGAACTGCGAAGTTTCTGCCCCTTCGAGGGTCCAGTGGCCAGAGTTGTGCACGCGCGGCGCCATCTCGTTGGCCAACACTTCACCGTCGCGACAGAACAGCTCGAGTGCGAATACGCCGACGTAGTCGAGGCGTTCGGCCAGTCGTTGCGCGTGGCCAACGGCCGCTGCCTGCAACGCGGCATCGGCCCGGGCCGGCGCCAGGCTGGCCGACAGCACGCCATCGACGTGCCAATTCTCGGTCAACGGCCAGGCGCGGAACTCGCCGTCGCGGCCGCGCACGGCGACCACGCTGATCTCGCGATCGAACGGCACGAACGCTTCGACAATCAGGCCTACCGTCGCCGCCTGTGCACCGAGCGCATTCCAGGCCGCGGCGGCATCGGCCGGCGACTTGATCCGGAACTGGCCCTTGCCGTCGTAGCCGAAGCGCCGGGTCTTGAGGATGCACGGGGTGCCGATGCGTGCCAACGCGGCGTCGAGTCCGGCACGGTCGGAGACCGCGGCGAAATCCGGCACCGGGATGCCCAGCTCGCGAAACAAGGTCTTCTCGCTGAGCCGGTCCTGGGCCACGGCCAGGGCCAGCGGGCCCGGAAACACGGGGGCATGGTCGAGCAGCCACTGGGTGCTGTCGGCCGGCACGTTCTCGAAATCGAAGGTCACCACGTCCACGCCCTCGACGAAGCTCGCCAGGGCACCGGTGTCGTCGAAAGCGCCGACCTGCAGCGGCGCGAGCTGGCCGGCGCAGGCTTCGGCCGCCGGGTCGAGCAACTTGAAGCGCACGCCCAGCGGGGCACCGGCCAGGATCATCATGCGGGCGAGCTGGCCACCGCCCAGGATGCCCACCGTCGTCATTGGCGCGGGTCGTCGCTGGCCATGACATCGTCGGTCTGGCGTTGCCGGAACGCGGCCAAGGCCTGGCCCACCGATGCTTGCTCGGGCGCCAGCATCGCTGCGGCAAACAACGCCGCATTGGCCGCGCCGGCATTGCCGATCGCGAACGTGGCCACCGGGATACCGGCGGGCATCTGCACGATCGACAGCAACGAGTCCATGCCGTTGAGCGCCTTGGATTGCACCGGCACGCCGAGCACCGGCACCGCGGTCTTGGCCGCGAGCATGCCCGGCAGGTGCGCCGCGCCACCGGCGCCGGCGATGATCGCGCGCAGGCCGCGCGCGGCGGCTTGTTCGGCGTACTGGAACAATACGTCCGGCGTGCGATGCGCCGAAACCACTTTCACTTCGTATGCAACGCCCAGTGCATCGAGCTTCTGGGCTGCATGCTGCATGGTCTCCCAGTCCGAACGGGAGCCCATCACGATGCCGACCAGCGGCGCGGATTGGTTGGAGGTCATGGCCCTACCCTGCCTTAAAGACGTATTCTAGCCGCCTTCCAGCAAGACGAAGAACCGCCAAGGCCATGGACCGCAAACTGCTCGACCTGCTCTGCTCGCCCGACACCCGCCAGCCGCTCGCACTGCTGGACGCGGCCGGGCTGGAAGCGCTGAACCGGGCCATTGCCGCCGGCGGCGTGCACAAGGCCGATGGCAGCGCGCAGGCGCAGCCGTTGCGCGAAGCGCTGCTGAGCCGCGATCGCAAGCAGGTGTTCCGTGTCGAGGACGGCATTCCGGTGCTGTTGGCCGAAGAAGCGATCGACCCCGCCCAGGTCGCCGACTTCCCCGCGCGCTGAGTCCGGTTGCCGTGGCATTCCCGCTGCCGCCCTGGCTGACCCAGGCGCAGATCGACGCCGATGTCGCGCGCGCCCTGGCCGAGGATATCGGCAGCGGCGACGTCACCGCCGCCCTGCTGCCCGACAGCGCCGATATTGCCTACCTGCTGTGCAAGCAGGACGCAGTCATCGCCGGCCGGCCCTGGTTCGATGCCTGCCATCGCGCCCTGGACCCGCAGGTGCAGATCGACTGGCGGGTGGCCGACGGCGACAGCGTCAGTGCCGGTACCGTGCTGGCCACCCTGGCCGGCCGCAGCCGCAGCCTGGTCAGCGCCGAACGCACCTCGCTCAACTTCCTGCAGACCCTGTCGGCGACCGCCACCACGACCGCGCGCCATGTCGAGGCAGTCGCCGGCACCGGCACCCGCATTCTCGATACCCGCAAGACCCTGCCCGGCCTGCGCCTGGCGCAGAAATACGCGGTCAGGTGCGGCGGCGGCGAGAACCATCGCATCGGCCTGTTCGATGCGGTGATGCTGAAAGAGAACCACATCCGCGCGGCCGGTTCGCTCACCGCGGCGGTGATCCAGGCACGCCGGCAACAGCCGGCCCTGCCGTTGATCGTCGAAGTGGAAGACCTGGACCAGTTGCAGGAAGCCTTGGCCGCTGGCTGCGAGCGCATCCTGATCGACGACTTCGAACCGGCGCTGCGGCGCGAGGCGGTGCGCATCGCCGCCCGGATGCCGGCAGCGCAGCGCATCCCGCTGGAGGTCTCGGGCAGTGTCGGCCTCGCCGGCCTGCGTGCGATTGCCGAAGACGGCGTGGACTACATATCCATCGGCGCGCTGACCAAGCACGTCAGCGCGGTGGACCTGTCGCTCAAGCTCGGCCCGCCGCCCCCTCACATCGCCTGAACGACGCTCTGGCAGTGTTGGATCGTCCCCCTGGCGACCCCTGCGTATGAAGCATCTTTCCCGTTGTCTGGCGCTGTCCTCGTTGCTGGCTTGCGGCCACGCAGCCGCTGCTGAAATCTGCGACCTGCCACCGCGCTACGGCCTCAGCGCGGCGGCGATCGCCATCGTGCGCACCGCCTGCGCCGAGCATCGCGCCTGGCAACAACCCTTCATCGACACCCAGGGCCGCGTCGCCAGCCTGAACATCACCGAAGCCGAGCGCAGCCCACTGGGTTATGGCGAACAGCCGGCGTGGCAGCGGGTGGCGGCGTACTGGCGCGAGAGCGGCCTGCTCAATTCGGTCGCCGACCGGCCTGGCGCGCGCAGTTGCATGACCGGGGACGGCTCGCGGTGGAGCGAGGTGGACTGTCGCGCCTTCCTGGTCGATACCCCGTGGTCGGCGGCGTTCGTCTCCTGGGTCATGACCCGTGCCGGCGTGGCCGGTTTTCCCAGTTCGGCGCGCCACCTGGACTATATCCGCGCCGCCTATCGCGCCCAGGATGGCGATCCTTACGTGTATAGCGATCCGGAAAATTCCAAGCCCGAGCCCGGCGACCTGCTGTGCCTGCTGCGCGGCCGCGACGACGTCATCGGCTATGCCGGCCTCAGCGCCGCGCTCGCACGCACCGGCGCCCTGGGCTGGCCCTCGCACTGCGACATCGTGATCGCCGCCAACGTCGGCGGCGACCGCACGCTGTACTTGATCGGCGGCAACGTCTTCAACACCGTGATGATGCGCAAGCTGCCGCTGGACCGCAGCGGCCGGCTGGTATTGCCCAAGCCGCTGGCGACCGCCAATGGCAGCGAGGACGGCGTGGGCGTGGCATTGGATTGCTCGCCAGCGCGCGAGGCGCAGTGCGATTTGAACCGCCGCGACTGGGCCGCCTTGTTGAAGTTGCGGCCGATGGCGCTGCTGGTGACGCCGCCGCAGGCGGTCCCGACGGTCGTGCCGACAACACCCACTGCACCGATGCCGCCGGGGTTTCCGCGGGTGGTACCGCCGCGGCCAACAAACCAGCCGGTGCCCCAGCCAGCCCAGCCCTACCCCATTCCGCCCCAGGAACCGGTGCGGCAGAACTAAAAAAAAGCGGGCCGAAGCCCGCTTTTTCCTTGAGGTCAGGAAGCGACCAGCGAATTACTCGCCAGCGCCCTCTTCCTCAACAGCCTTGATCGACAGGCGGATACGGCCCTGCTTGTCGACTTCCAGCACCTTGACCTTGACCAGATCGCCTTCCTTCAACTTGTCGCCGACCTTCTCCACGCGCTCGCTGGAAATCTGCGACACGTGCACCAGGCCGTCCTTGCCCGGCAGGATGGTCACGAACGCACCGAAGTCCATGATCTTGGCGACCTTGCCTTCGTAGATGCGGCCCGGCTCGACGTCCGAGGTGATCTGCTCGATGCGCGCCTTGGCCGCCTGCGCCGCGATCGCATTGACCGAGGCAATGACGATCGTGCCGTCGTCCTGGATGTCGATCTGGGTGCCGGTTTCCTTGGTGATCGCCTGGATGGTCGAGCCACCCTTGCCGATCACTTCGCGGATCTTGTCCGGGTGGATCTTGATCGTCAGCAGGCGCGGCGCGTAATCGGACAGCTCCGAACGCGGCGCGGTCAGGCCATTGGCCATTTCGCCGAGGATGTGCAGACGGCCAGCCTTGGCCTGCTGCAATGCCTGCTTCATGATTTCTTCGTTGATGCCTTCGATCTTGATGTCCATCTGCAGGGCGGAGATGCCCTCGGCAGTACCGGCCACCTTGAAGTCCATGTCGCCCAGGTGATCTTCGTCACCCAGGATGTCGGACAGGACCACGAAGCGATCGCCTTCCTTGACCAGGCCCATCGCAATACCCGCCACCGGCGACTTCACCGGCACGCCGGCATCCATCAGCGCCAGCGAGGAACCGCAGACCGAGGCCATCGACGAGGAACCGTTGGACTCGG
>DATLJF010000285.1:0-1589 GCA_035539015.1 Stenotrophomonas sp.
AGCAGGATAGAATTGCGGGCTAACTGACCCGTGGGCCGTCGTTCAGTGGAAACGACACGCCCCTTCCCGAATCCACGTTTACGCCGAGGTGTGCCATGAAAGTCCTGTCCTCCCTGAAGTCGGCGAAGAACCGTCACCGCGACTGCAAGGTGGTCCGCCGCCGCGGCAAAATCTTCGTGATCTGCAAGTCCAACCCGCGTTTCAAGGCCCGCCAGCGCTAAGCCGGCGGCCGGCCCGGCATTATCGCGGGGCTCGCGCAGCAAAAAGCCGCCTTCGGGCGGTTTTTTGTTTGTCGCTTTCTGCTGTAATCACGCTCCACCTGCTGTAATCGCAGCCCACCCGTTCTTTCGTCCGCTGGGGAGTCGTCGAAATGAAGCGTCACCTGTCCGCATTGCCCGCCATTGCCCTGCTTGCTGCCGTGCTCGTCACTGGCAGCGCCGCCGCCGAGACCTTGCTGGTCGACCGCGCCAATGAGAAACCCGCCGTTTCGATGCCGGTCCGTGGCCTGTCCATGGCCCAGGTCGAATCACAATACGGTGCCCCGCAGCAGAAGCTGGATCCGCGCGGCGGCCAGAAGCGCCAGTGGCCGACCATCAACCGCTGGGTGTACCCGGCCTTCACCGTCTACTTCGAAAAGCAGAAGGTGATCGACGTGGTTGCCAACCAGGCCGGCGCCAACGAGATCGGCCCCAAGCCGCCGATCCGCTGAACACGTTCCTGTGATTCGGCGACCCACCGCCCTGCCCGCCCCCGTGCTCGCGCGCGCGCCCGGGGGCAACGTTCCGAAGAGCCCGACCGAGAAATGACCGAACAACTCCGCTTCCCGGCCGAATGGGAAAGCCAGTCCGCCGTGCTGATTGCATGGCCCCATGCCGAGACCGACTGGGCGCAGCGCCTGGCCGAAGTGGAAGAGACCTACATCGCGCTGGTCGCGGCGATCACCCGCTTCGAGCGCGTGGTCATCTGCGTCGCCGACGAAGACCTGCAGACCTATGCCGAAGCGCGCCTGCGCTCGGCCCGCGTCGACATGGACCGGGTCCGCTTCATCGAGGTGGAGTACGACGATACCTGGCTGCGGGATTCCGGCCCGATCACCTTGCGCCGTGCCGACGGCAGCTTCCGCCTGCTCGATTTCCGTTTCACCGGCTGGGGCGGCAAGTTCGAAGCCAGCCGCGACGACCAACTGGTCGGCGCGCTCCACAGCGCTGGTGCGTTTGCCGACAGCGACGTCCAGAGCATCGATTTCGCTCTCGAAGGCGGCGCCATCGATACCGATGGTGCCGGCACCCTGCTCACCACCTGGCAGTGCCTGCACGAACGTCACCCGCAGCGCTCGCGCGAGTCGCTCAGCGCCGACCTGGCGCGCTGGCTGGCGCAGGACCGCGTGCTGTGGCTGGACCACGGCTACCTGGAAGGCGACGACACCGACGCCCATGTAGACACCCTGGCCCGCTTCGCCGGCCCGGACGCCATCGTGTTCCAGGCCTGCGATGATCCCACCGATTCGCACTACGCCGAGCTGCAAGCAATGGGCGCCGAACTGGCCGCCCTGCGCAAACCCGATGGCCAGCCCTACACGCTGTTCCCGC
>DATLJF010000286.1:0-2207 GCA_035539015.1 Stenotrophomonas sp.
GCCGGGCGCTGACCGCCGCCCTGGGCTTGCTGTTGGGTAGCGGCACGCTGCTTTTGCTTGCGCCGCCCGCGCTGGGGACCTACCTGCGGTTGCTGACGCAGGTGACGCGCGACGACACCGGCACCTTCGCGATGCTGACCCACCTGGTGCTGCCGACGCTGGCGTTCTATCACGGTGTGTTCGTCGTGCTGACGGTGCTGGGCAGTTGTGCAATAGGCCTGGCGCAAACGCGCTTCCAGGTGTCGCCCAAGGCGCTGCGCCCCCGCTTTGACCGGCTCAACCCCGCGCAAGGCCTGAAACAGCTTTTCAGCCTGGACAAGCTGGCCGACCTGGCTATCACCTTGCTGCAGGTGGCCATGTGCGCGGTGCTGCTGTTCCAGGTAATCGCCCACGCGCTGGCCGAACTGCCCGGCGCGTTGGCGCTGGCCGAACCTGGCACCCACCTGGCGCATGGCGGTCGGCAGCACCTGCTGCAATTGGCGCAGGCCGGCGCCGCGCTGCTGCCGCTGGCCTTGGCCGATCTCTGGCTCAAGCACCGCCTGCGGCTGCGGCAACTGCGAATGAGCCAGGAAGAAGTCCGGCGGGAAACACGCGAGGACGAAGGACAACCCGAAATCAGGCAGTGGGCACGTCGCAGCCACGAAGAAGGCCACTCATGATGCTGCGCCGCATCCGCACGCCCGCGTGGCTTGAACGCCTGCTGGGCCGCCAGCGCGGCTACCTGGCCATCGCCATGGTCACCGCAGCCATCCTGGCGCTGCTGGTGGTGCCGGTCTCGCCATGGATCCTGGATGTGGCCATTGGCGCGAGCTTTCTCATCAGCCTGTTGCTGCTGACGGCGACCTTGCAGGTGCGCCGTCCGACCGAGCTGTCCAGCTTCCCCGCACTCCTGCTGGGCGCGACATTGCTGCGGCTGGCGATCTCGATCGCATCGACCCGGATGATCCTGCTCGACGCCCGTGCCGGCAACATCATCCACGCCGTGGGAAGCGTCGCCGCCGGTGAGAACGTGGTCGTGGGGCTGGTGGTCTTCGTGGTCCTGGGCGTAGTCCAGTTCATCGTGGTCGCAAAGGGCGGCGACCGTGTCGCCGAGGTCGCGGCGCGCTTTACCCTGGACGGCATTCCCGGCCGGCAGATGAGCGTGGACGCCGACGTGCGTGCCGGCCTGCTGAGTGCGTCGAGCGCCGGCGCCCGGCGGCGCGAAATGGAGCGCGAGACCTATCTGTATGGCGCCATGGATGGCGCGATGAAGTTCGTCAAGGGCGACAGCATCGCCACCTTCCTGGTAGCGGCGGTCAACCTGGCCGGCGGCATCCTCGTCGGGGTACTCCAGCGCGGGCTGCCGGTCGCCGACGCCCTGCGCAGCTACACGATCCTGACCATCGGCGACGGCCTGGTCGCCCAGATTCCCTCGCTGCTCAGTGCGATTGCGGCCGCCATCCTGATCACCCGCGTGTGTGGAACCGAGGAAGAAGAAGCGGCCGGCGACCTGGGCACGCAAGTGGCCAGCCAGCTCAGGCAGCTGCCACGCGGCGCCACGGCCATCGTACTGTTGGCGGTGGGGGCATTGCCCGGCATGCCGGTCTTTCCCTTCATACCGGCCAGCGTCGCGCTCGGCGCACTTACCCTGGCGATCCAGAAGCGCGCTCGCATCAACGCAAACTCCGAGCGAGCGCCAATGCCTGCGATGACCCGCGACGGCGGCAACTACGTGCCGCGCATCCTCGATGACATCGAACTGGGAACGTCGGCACCGCTACGCGTACGCCTCAGCCCCGATGCGCTCAATGCGGTGGCGCCAGAGGCCTTGAACAACCACATGATGTTCCTGCGCCGGCAGCTGACCTTGACCACCGGCTCACCGTTCCCCGGTGTTTGCCTGCTGCGCGACGACTTGCTCCCCGCCTGCTACTACGTCGTCGACATCGAGGAGACGCCGCATGAAAGCAGTACGTTGGTGCCCGGCTGCGTGCTCGTCAGCAGCCAGGTCACGCCCTTGCCGGACGCAATCGAAGGCTACCGGCCTGGTTATCCGCTGTCGCGCTGGCTGCCACCGCAGCAAGCTGCCGCGCTGGCGGCCGGGGACGTCGTCTCGGCGGACATCGACCAAGCCCTGTGCCTGCACCTGCTGGAGATTTGCCAGCAACGTGCGGCGCACTTCTTCGGGCTGCAGGACACCCGCTTCCTCCTGGCGCAGCTTTCGCGCG
>DATLJF010000287.1:0-4485 GCA_035539015.1 Stenotrophomonas sp.
TTCTTCGTCCGCCGCGACAGCCCGGTGCAGCGGCTGGACCAGCTCACCGGCCACTCCATCGCCCTGCAGAGCACGCTGTCCACCAGCGCCTACCTGGCGCCGGTGTTGACCCTGCTCGATAACGGGCTGCATCCGGAAATCCTGCTGGGGCCCAATGACGAGCCGGCGCCGGATGCGGTGGGCTATGTCTTCGCCCGCTCGGAGTTGAACATCGCCGCCTACGTGCACAAGCGCCTGGTGACCGCCGGCGCCTTCAGCGACCTGGACTGGAACGACGAGCGCCACGTGCCGCAGGCCTTCAAGCGCGATTTCCGCATCATCCATACCACCGCGCCGATCCCGCGCGCGGTGGAAATGGTGCGCGCGGACCTGCCGCCTGCCGTGCAGCGGCGCCTGCGCGAGGTGCTGCTGCAGGCCGCGCACGACCCACAAGCGGCCCCGGCGCTGCATAAGTTCTTCGGCACCTCGGGTTTCTACCAGGTCGATCCGGCTTCCCAGCGTGAGCTCGATGCCTTGCGCCAAGGCTTGCAGCGCTTGCGGATGGAGGTCGAATGAGCCGCATGCGTTTTGGCCTGCAGGCCCGCTTCCTGATCGTGATGGGCCTGGCCTTCGCCCTGGTGGTCGGCATCCTGGTATTGCTGCTGCAGCGCCAGACCCGCATGCAGGGCGAAGTACGTGCCCTGAGCGGGGCCATCATCCACGACCTGTTCGACCGCAGCCTGCGTTCGCGTGGCGAAGCCTTGACCGGCGAACTGGCCGACGCCCTGGTCAATCCGATGTACTACTCCGACCTCGACCAGGTCGGCGCCCTGGTGCGCAACACCTCGCGCCAGCAGGTGGTGAGCTATGTGTGGGTGTTCGATCGCGACGGCCGCGTGCTGCACGACGGCAGCATCGACATTCCCGGCTACGGCCAGCCCATGCACGACCCGCTCGCGGCGCAGGCAGTGGCGGCGCGCAAGCTGACGATGCAATGGGCCCCCGACGTACTCGATGTGACCATGCCGATCATGATGGGCGATGAGCGCATTGGCGGCGTGCGCGTGGGTATGTCGTTGAGCCGCGTGCGCGAGCTGGAGTCCGGCGCCAATGCCTCGTTGCTGGAGCGCCTGGCCGAAGTGGGCAAGCGCGACCTGGGCTGGCTGCTCCTGCTGCTGGCGGGCCTGGCGTTCATCGCCACCGTAGTGGCGATCTACGTCCAGCGCACCCTGGTCGGGCCGATCCGCTGGCTGGCGCAGGCAGCGCGCCAGATCGAAGCCGGTGACTACGCCGTGGAGCGCCGCAGCAGCGACCGCAACGACGAAGTGGGCGAACTGATCCACGCCTTTGGGCGCATGAGCGAGAGCATTGCCCGGCATGACCGCGAAGTGCGGCACATGGCCTACACCGATGCCTTGACCGGCCTGACCAACCGCCTGGCATTCCGCGAAAGCCTCGACCACCAACTGCTGGCCGCGCGCAACGCCGACCGCCAGCTGGCACTGCTGTTCGCCGACATCGACGACTTCAAGCGCGTCAACGACACCCTCGGCCACGAGGCCGGCGACGAAGCGCTGCTGCAATTCTCCTCGCGCATCTCCGCGGCCGTCGATGCGTTGGGCGGCGACGAAGCCTTGCTGGCGCGCTTCGGTGGCGACGAGTTCGTGATCCTGCTGCAGGCCGGCGACGTGCGCGAGTCCGCCCAGCGCCTGGCCGACCGCCTGGTGCAGGACCTTGGGCAACCGCTGATGGTCGAAGGCCGCGAAGTCTTCCTGGGCACCTCGATCGGCATCACCCTGTTCCCCGACGACGCCCGCGGCGCCACCGCGCTGTTGAAGAACGGCGACATCGCGATGTACCAGGCCAAAGTCGCCGGCAAGAACTGCCACCGCTTCTACAGCCGCGCGATGGACCACGCCGTCGAGCGCCGCGTGCACATGGAGCATGAACTACGCGGGGCCTGGGACCGCGGCGAACTGCGCCTGGTCTACCAGCCGATCTACCGCATGAGCGACCGGAAGATGGTCGGCGTGGAAGTGCTGCTGCGCTGGCAGCACCCGGCACTGGGCGCGATCCCGCCGTCGATCTTCATCGAAGTGGCCGAACAGAGCGGGCTGATCGAAGTGATCGGCCCGAAGGTCCTGCGCGCCGCCTGCCTGGACGCGATGCAGTGGCCGCTGGTCACCGGCGAGGCACCGCTGTTCGTCTCGGTCAACGTCTCGCCGCGGCAACTGCGCAGCGGCGACATGGCCGACACCGTAGCCCGATGCCTGCGCGAATCCGGCCTGCCGCCCGCACGCCTGCACCTGGAACTGACCGAAACCGCAGTCATTGGCGACGAAATGCTGGCCGCCAGCCTGCTCGACAAATTGCACCGTACCGGGGTGAAGGTCTGGCTGGACGACTTCGGCACCGGCTTCTCCGGCCTGAGCCACCTGCGCCAGGTACCGGCGGACGGAGTCAAGATCGACAAGAGCTTCGTCTCGGACCTGCAGCGCGACCCCGACGACCTCGCACTGACCACCGCGATCATCGCGATGGCCCATTCGCTCGGCATCACGGTAGTGGCCGAGGGCATCGAGCATGAGGGCCAGTTCAACCTGCTGCGCGAGCGCGGCTGTGACCTGGGGCAGGGCTACTGGTTCAGCCGGCCGATGAGTTCGGGCGACCTGATGCGATTGCGGGGCGGGGGCGTTTGACGCCTTGAAAGCAGCGGTTTTGGATAGGTCGGCTCGCGGGCGGGCCTCGACCTGCCGGCAGGCTGTGGCCCGGTTCAGCGGACATCCTGTCCTCACGAACCGTCGCCGGCCATCCCTGGCCGGCTGACACACCCTGCCGGCAGGTCGAGGCACGGCGCCGAATTTCCCCACTTCGATTAGAAGCGTCTGAGGGGAGATAGAGGGAAAGCGAAGAGCGAAGCCGGCTCTTCGTGCTACGAATACAACTCGCGCCATGCCAGCCGTTCCTTCTCCCACTTGTGGGAGAAGGTGCCGCGACAGCGGCGGATGAGGGTGCTTTTTCTCTTTCCCACCGCTCGCGGCCAACTGTCGGGCGACCGGGGGCAGGCCCCTTTCGGGACAATCGGCGACATGGATGTCGCCGATTAGACTACAAGGATGTATTTACGGCGTGTCCCGAAAGGGGCCTGCCCCCGGTCGCCGCACGTAACAACGAAACAATCAAAGCGGCCGTTTCCCGGTATCCCCTTGGACCTCGCGCACCAAACGCGGCACCAGATACCCAGAAAGCCGCGCCGCCAACCCAGCATGCAATTCCCGCGCACGCTCGTCGCTTACCTCGTAGTGCGCCACACCCGCAACGCGATCCAGCTGATGCAGGTAGTACGGCAACACGCCCGCAGCAAAACAGCGCTCGCTCAGCGAAGCCAACGTCTCGACATCATCGTTGACCCCGCGCAGCAACACCGCCTGGTTCAGCACCTGCGCCCCAGTCGCTCGCAGCCGCGCCATCGCCGCGTCCACATCGGCATCGAACTCATGGGCATGGTTGGCATGGATCACGAACGCCACCGGCCACGGCAGCGCCGACAACCAGGCCTGCAGCTCCGTATCCACCCGCTCCGGCAACACCACCGGCAAGCGGCTGTGGATGCGCAGGCGCTTGAGATGCGGGATCGTCGCCAACGCCGTGGTCAGTTCGAGCAACTTCGGCGTCGCCAGCGACAACGGGTCGCCACCGGACAGCAGCACCTCGTCGATCGTCGGATCGGCCGCGATCGCCGCCACCGCCTCGCGCCAGCCCTCGCGGGCGGCCGTTTCCTGGGCGTAGGGAAAGTGGCGGCGGAAGCAGTAGCGGCAGTTCACCGCGCAACTGCCGGTGGCGACCAGCAAGGCGCGACCGCGGTATTTCTGGATCACCCCGGCGGCGGTACGAGCGGCTGCGTCGCCCACCGCGTCCAGGCCGTAGCCCGGTACCACCTGCATTTCCGCCTCGATCGGCAACACCTGGCGCAGCAGCGGATCGGCCGGATCGCCGGGCCGCATCCGCGCCACGAATCCGCGCGGTACCCGCAATGCGAATTGGCTCGCCGCCGCCTCGCTCAGGCCCACCGCTTCGGCTTCCAGCCCCAGCAGCCCCAGCAGCTCGCGCGGGTCGCGCACGGCATCGCGCCACAGCGCCTGCCAGCGGGCAACGGCGGGGCGGGCAGGGGACGGCTGTAAGCGGCTGGAGGCTGCGGTTATCATGTGCGGTCTGGAAACAGTACGCCCGCCGGCTGGCGGGCAGCCCATTCTACCGGCCGGCCGTCGCAGACGGCGGCCTTGCCCTATCCGAGGAGTTGCACACATGGCCAGCTATGGCATGAACGACGTCAAGAACGGGATGAAGATCCTGGTCAACGCCGAACCGGCGGTCATCACCGACACCGAGTACGTCAAGCCGGGCAAGGGCCAGGCCTTCACCCGCGTCAAGTACCGCCTGATCAAGTCCGGCCGCGTGCAGGAAGTGACCATGAAGTCGACCGACTCGATGGAAGCGGCCGACGTC
>DATLJF010000288.1:0-49294 GCA_035539015.1 Stenotrophomonas sp.
CATGGGCGCCGAGGTTGTGCTCACCCGCTCGGACGTCGCCAAGGGCCACCCGGAGTACTACCAGGACCTGGCCGCGAAGATCGCCAGCCAGACGCCCGGTGCGTACTTCATCAACCAATTCGGCAACCCGGACAACCCGGCCGCGCACGAATTCGGCACCGGTCCGGAAATCCTGCGGCAGATGGACGGCCAGCTCGACGCGGTGGTATTCGGCTGCGGCAGCTCCGGCACCATGACCGGCCTTTCGCGTGCGTTCGCCAAGGATTCGCCGCAGACCGAGCTGGTCCTGGCTGACCCTGTGGGTTCGATCCTGGCCGAGTACATCAACGACGGCCGCCTCAACGACAAATCCGGCAGCTGGCTGGTGGAAGGTATCGGCGAGGACTTCCTGCCCTCGATCTCCGACTTCAGCCGGGTCAAGAAGGCCTATGCCATCAGCGATGGCGAAAGCTTCCACACCGCGCGCGAATTGCTGGCCAAGGAGGGAATCCTCGGTGGCTCGTCCACCGGTACCCTGCTGGCCGCGGCGCTGAAGTATTGCCGCGAACAGACCACGCCGAAGAAGGTGCTGGTGCTGGTGCCGGACACCGGCAACAAGTACCTATCGAAGATGTACAACGACTATTGGATGCTGGACAACGGCTTCCTGGAGCGCCCGCAGTACGGCGACCTGCGCGACCTGATCCTGCGGCCCTACAGCCAGCGCGACACGGTCGTGGTTGGCCCGCGCGACGCCCTCACGACGGCCTACCAGCGGATGAAGCTCTACGACGTATCGCAGCTGCCGGTGATCGACGAGGGCGAACTGGTCGGCATCGTCGACGAAAGCGACGTCTTGTTGCACGTGTACGGCGATGAGGCGCGCTTCCGTGACCCGGTGGCCACGGCCATGGTCAGCAAGCTCGACCGCCTTGATGTCAAATCGCCGATCGAGGCGCTGCTGCCGGTCTTCGACCGCGGCCAGGTCGCCATCGTCATGGACGACAAGCAGTTCCTGGGTCTCATCACCCGGATCGATCTGTTGAACTATCTCAGGCGCCGGGTGCAGTAATGTGACCGCCGTCGACAATTCGATGGCGGCCCGTTCACGCCTAATTGTTAGAATCCCGTTCCTCTAATGGAAGTCACCATGTCGGATCACAACAACAGCAGCCAGGACGGCGGCCGTTCCTTGTCCTTGGCCACGCTTGCCATCCATGGCGGCCAGGCGCCCGACCCGAGCACTGGCGCGGTGATGCCGCCGATCTACGCGACCTCGACCTACGCCCAGTCCAGCCCGGGCGAGCACCAGGGTTTCGAATACTCGCGCACCCACAACCCGACCCGCTTCGCCTATGAGCGCTGCGTGGCCGCCCTGGAGGGCGGCAGCCGCGGCTACGCCTTTGCCTCGGGCATGGCGGCCACCTCGACGGTGATGGAGCTGCTCGACAGCGGCGACCACGTCGTCGCCATGGACGACCTCTACGGCGGCAGCTACCGGCTGTTCGAGCGCGTGCGCCGCCGCAGCGCCGGGCTGGACTTCAGCTTCGTCGACCTGACCGACCCGTCCGCCTTCGAAGCGGCGATCACGTCCAAGACCAAGATGGTGTGGATCGAGACCCCCACCAACCCGATGCTGAAGATCGTCGACATCGCCGCCATCGCGGCGATCGCACGCAAGCATGGGTTGCTGGTGGTGGTCGACAACACCTTCGCCTCGCCGATGCTGCAGCGCCCGCTGGAACTGGGCGCGGACCTCGTCGTGCACTCGGCGACCAAATACCTCAACGGCCATTCCGACATGGTCGGCGGCATCGCGGTGGTCGGCGACAACGCCGACCTCGCCGAGCGCATGGCCTTCCTGCAGAACTCCATCGGCGGCGTGCAGGGCCCGTTCGACAGCTTCCTGGCGCTGCGCGGATTGAAGACCCTGCCGCTGCGCATGCGCGCCCATTGCGAAAACGCGCTGGCGCTGGCGCAGTGGCTGGATTCGCATCCGGCGGTGGAGAAGGTGATCTATCCGGGATTGGAATCGCATCCGCAGCATGAATTGGCCAAGCGGCAGATGGCTGGGTTTGGCGGGATCGTCTCTATCGTGCTGAAGGGTGGGTTTGAAGCGGCCAAGCGGGTTTGCGAACGGACTGAGTTGTTTACGCTGGCCGAGTCGTTGGGGGGCGTGGAGAGTCTGGTCAATCATCCTGCGGTGATGACGCATGCTTCGATTCCGGTGGAGCGGAGGGCGCAGCTTGGGATTAGTGATGCGTTGGTGCGGTTGAGTGTTGGGGTTGAGGATTTGGGGGATTTGCGGGTTGATCTTGAGCGGTCGTTGGCGTGATGCGCCTCCCGTCGGGGTTGAATCCGTGAGTCGTCGAAGTCGGCGCACCTGGACAGGCGTTGGTCTATTGAACTTTGTCGCCTGGATCCGCCGGCAGGCGCTACTGCGGGCGTTCTATCGCGCGATTCCCCAGCGCTGGCGCGAAAGCGTGGCCGACGCGCTGAGCGCGCGTGCCAACGCTTATGTCCGTTTCCCACGCACGCCCGCGTGGGAGGTGGCATCGCCCACGGCCGATGAAGTGACTGGCGTCAACCTCGTTACGCCCGATGGCCCCGGAGTCAACCTCCTGGGCTACATCCGCGGCCAGTTCGGACTAGGCGAGAGCGCACGGCATTATGCGCGCGCGCTGATCAATGCCGGACTGCAGGTGCGCCTTTACGACGTAGACCTGGACTTGCCGCATGGCTGGGACGACCGCAGCCTGGAAGCATGGATCGGCGACGATATCCCGCATCACGTCAGCATCATCTTCGTCAACCCGGACTTCCTGCAGGCGGCACTGGCCAAGATTGGCCACGCGCGTCTGCACGGGCATTACCTGATCGCTTGCTGGTTCTGGGAACTCGAGCGCATACCGGACGACTGGCTACCGGCCATCGAGCAGGTGGACGAGATCCTGGTCGCCAGTGAGTTTGTCGAAAGTGCTTTCCGACGTGTCACCGACAAACCTGTTCTTCGGATTCCACAGCCTCTTGGGGAGGTGATTGACAGTGGCCTCCAGCGCGCTGATTTCGGGTTGGAGGAAGGCAAGTTCACGTTCCTGGTGACTTTCGATTTCCACTCGTGGATCGACCGCAAGAATCCCCAGGCTGCATTGAAGGCATTTAAGGCAGCGTTTCCGCCTGACCGCGACGACGTGCGTCTGTTGGTAAAGTCCAGCAACGGATTCCGGCACCCGGACCGCTTCCGCGAGCTGTTGAACATTGCCAAGGGAGACTCGCGCATCATCGTGCGCGATGAAGTGATCGACCGGGCCCACGTCAACGCGCTGCAACGATGCTCGGATGCGTATGTTTCGCTGCATCGCGCAGAAGGGCTGGGTCTTGGGCTTGCCGAATGCATGGCCATGGGCAAACCGGTCATCGCCACCAATTGGTCCGGCAACCTGGAGTTCATGCGTCCGGATGCCGCCTGCCTGGTGGACTACCGGCTGGTCCCGGTTGCGCAAGGTGAGTACCCGCATTCTGCTGGAGCCCACTGGGCCGAAGCCGATATCGCTGATGCGGCGCGCGCGATGCGGCATCTTGCCGATGATCCCGCCGCGGCCGCCGCCATGGGGCTCCGCGGCCAACGCCTAGTCAGGGCGATGCTTTCTCCGGAACGCAGCGCAGCCTTGCTGAAGGCGCGCATCGAAGAGCTGGACAATCTAGAAGTGAAGGGCAGGGCGTCCCATGCATGACATGCTGAGAGCGATATTCGCGTATCGCTTTTTCATTATCTCTTCGGTCAAGAACGACCTGAAGATTCGCTTTCTGCGCAGCAAGCTCGGCACGCTGTGGATGATCATCCATCCGCTGACCCAGGTGCTGATCTTCGCCTTGATCCTCTCCGAGGTATTGTCGGCAAAGCTGCCCGGCATCGACAACAAGTACGCCTATGCGCTGTACCTGATGGCCGGCACGCTGGGCTGGAGCCTGTTTGCCGAGACGATCACCAAGTGCGTCAGCCTGTTCATCGACAACGCCAATCTGATGAAGAAGATGGCGTTTCCGAGGATCTGTCTGCCCCTGATCACGCTCGGCACGATGTTCGTGCAGAACATGCTCTTGCTGTTGGCCATCTTCATCGTGTTCGCGGTGCTTGGGCATGTGCCGGGCCTGCAGGTCTTGTGGTTGCCTGTGCTGACGGTGCTGACCCTGCTGCTTTCGCTGTCCCTGGGTACGCTTCTGGGGGTCTTGAATGTGTTCGTGCGCGACATCGGGCAGGTCATTCCGGTGTTCCTGCAAGCGCTGTTCTGGCTGACGCCCATCGTTTACAACATCGAGATCCTGCCGGCTTCCACGCAGGCCTGGTTCCGGCTCAATCCGCTCTACCCGTTGATCACCAGCTACCAGAATGTGCTGGTGTACAACAAACCCCCGCTGTGGGGCGAGCTGGTTGGCCTGACCATGGCCACGCTGGTGTTGGGGGTGATTTCGTTGATGGTGTTCCGCCGCGCCAGCGCCGAGATGGTGGATGTGCTATGACCGGTGAAATCAGTGTTCGTGGTGTGGGCAAGTCCTATGCGCAGTGGCGCAGCGAGTGGCAGCGTTTTGCGCGCTGGTTCGGCGCCAACCCGCGCCCGGAAGTCGAGCACTGGGTGCTTCGAGACGTCAGTTTTGAAGTGCGCCGGGGCGAGGCGGTGGGCATCATCGGCCAGAACGGCGCCGGCAAGAGCACGCTGCTCAAATTGATCACCGGTACCGCCCGGCCCACCGAGGGTTCGATCACCTTGACCGGGCGGGTGGCGGCGATCCTGGAGCTGGGCATGGGCTTCAACCCAGAGCTGAGCGGCCGGCAGAACGTCAGGCACGCGGCTGGTCTGCTCGGTTATACCCAGGAGGAAACCGAGCGGATATTGCCGGAGGTCGAGCGCTTCGCCGAAATCGGCGATTACTTCGACGAGCCAGTGCGGTCTTATTCCAGCGGCATGCAAGTGCGCGTGGCCTTCAGTATCGCCACGGCCACGCGGCCTGATGTGCTGATCGTCGATGAGGCGCTTTCGGTGGGCGATGCGTATTTCGTGCACAAGTGCTTCCAGCGCATCCGCGAGTTCCGCGCAGCGGGCACGACGTTGTTGTTCGTGTCGCACGATCCCACAGCCGTTCAGGCGCTGTGCGATCGCGCGGTCTTGCTGGTGGCAGGGCGCAAGTTGCTCGATGGCGACCCTCGCGAAGTGTTCGATTACTACAATGCACTGATCGCAGAGAAGGAAAACAGCAAGCTGCTCACCGAACGGACCGAAGACGGGGCCGTCAAGACAGAGTCCGGCACCGGCGAGGCATCGGTTGAAAGCGTCCTGTTGCTTGACCGCACGGGGTCGCCGGTTGAATACATCGGCGTGGGCGAGCCTGTCGAACTCGAAGTGCAGGTGCGGGTCAACGAATCGCTCGACAGGTTGGTATTCGGATACATGATCCGCGACCGGCTTGGCCAGCCCGTGTTCGGAACCAACACGCACCACACCCGCCAGGTCATCGAGATGATCGAAGGCGGAACGCTACTGCGGTTTCGCGCGGCCTTCGGCATGACCCTGGGGCCGGGCAGCTACTCTGTTTCGGTGGCGCTCTCCAGCACCGAAACCCATCTGGTCAAGAACTATCATTGGCGCGATCTGGCCCTGGTGTTCCAGGTAGCCAACATCGGCCTGGACGTTTTCATCGGAACTGCCTGGCTACCGCCGATCATCAGCGTCGAGCGGCAGGACGGGGCGCCGATCGAATTGAGGGTAAGGACATGAACCTGAAAGCCGAAGCGACGTCCCGAAGCATCATGCAGCGGGTGCGCGAAGAGATGTCGGCGCGGCGCATGAGAAAAATGCATGCCGAGGCCGACTTCATGACCGGCGGCGTGGAGGGGCCGGTGATCTGGCGCTCCGAATCCTGCCGCTTCGACGAGAAGGAGCAATATCTGCTCACGGACCTGCTCCAGTACGAGGACGAGGAGTTCGTCGAGAACGCTTACCGGGCGATCTTGAAGCGAGCGCCGGACGAGCCGAACCTGACGCATTACGCCGGCGGGTTGCGGAATGCTGCGATCACCAAAGTGGAAGTGCTGGCAGCGTTGCGCTGGTCGCCCGAGGGCAAGGCATGCGGCGTGCACATCGACGGGCTGCTGATTCCCACCACGCTGCAACGATGGAAACGCAAGCCCGTGGTGGGGCCAGTGCTGGATTGGCTGCACACCTTGGCGCGGCTGCCGCGGCTGGCGCGCCAGCAGAGCATTCATGGTACCCGCAGCGCTCACGAGACGCGTCGGGTCGGCGAACTCCTGAACATGCTCGCCGGCAACAGCATCGCGCGCGCTGGCCTGCTGGAACAGCGCCTGGCCGAATTCGTCGTGGATGCTTCCAGCGCTACCGGGGAACTCTCGGCACGCGCGCAGGTGCTAGAAGCCATCCTAGCCGCGGAATTCGGTCCGGACGTGTTTCAGGCAATCGCCGATGGCACCGAGGCCTCGGACATGACCGCGCCAAGGCGCCGCAGTCTACTGCTGCGCCTCAGCCAGGCTGAGGAACGGCTCGATGGATTGACCGGTGACTTCGCCGGCTTGCAAGCCACGTTGCAGCGCGTGGAGGAAGCGGTGGCGCGCCTGGAAGCCGGGCACTCTTCGCTGGTGCAGGTACAAGCGCAGGCACAAGTGGAAGCCAAGGCGGCGGCTTGGGCGCGGGAATCCGAGCAGGCTGCGCGCGACCAGCAGGTCATTGCCTTGCGCGCGCAGACGGACGAGCGGCTGAAGTTCTTGGAGTCGGCGAGCATCCAGATGGGCGACCTGGTCAACTCGCTGGCGGCCACTCCGATTGCTCCAGCAGCTGCCAGTGGGTCGGACGCCCCTTCGAGCGCGCCGGCGCCGACACCGTCCGGGCTAGATGCGCTGTACTCGGCACTCGAGGATTCCTTCCGCGGCTCGCGCGAACTCGTGCGCGAGCGCGTGCGCCCGTACTTGGCGGAATTGGAAACCGCGAGCAGGGGCTCGCCGCAGGACAGTCTGGTCATCGACATCGGTTGTGGCCGCGGCGAATGGCTGGAACTCGTCCGCAACGCCGGCTACCAGGCGCGCGGGATCGATATGAACGCGATGTTTGTGCAGACCTGCCGGGCGCTTGACCTGGACGTGGTGCACGGCGATGCCTTCGATGTCCTGCGCGAGATGCCCAGCGGCTCGGCGGCCGCCATCACCTCCATGCATCTGGTGGAACATCTGCCCTTCGAGACGATGATTGCCCTCATCGACGAGTGCCGCCGCGTGCTGCGGCCGGGAGGATTGCTGATCCTGGAGACGCCTAACCCTGAGAATCTTTCGGTCGGCGCCTTCTCCTTCTATATGGATCCCACCCATCGCAACCCCTTGCCACCGGGGCTGCTGTTCTGGCTGACCCGCTCCCGCGGCTTCGCCGAGGTGCGCATCGAGCGCCTGACGCATGCGCGTGAAGTGGTGTTCCCGGAACTCCTGGACGCCGAGCAGCCAGGTGCCGAGTCCTTGAACCAAATCATCGAGCAATTCCGTGCGCCGCTGGACTATGCCGTGATCGCGAGGAAGCTGGCGTGAGCGCGACGAATTCCACCTTGCTGATCACCGGTGCGAACGGTTTTGTCGGCCGCCACGTGCTGGCCGCAGTTGAACAAGGCGTATTTGGGTCAGTGGACGCGACCGTGGCGCCTTCCGGCTGGGATATCCGCGAGCCCGCGTCGGTGCGCGAGTTGGTGGCCCGGGTCCGCCCAGCGGCGGTTCTGCACCTGGCAGCGCAAAGCTTCGTCCCGCGCTCATTCGAGGACCCCGCCGGAACCCTGGCCACCAATGTGATCGGCACCGCCAACCTGATCCAGGCCCTGGGTGAGACGGGCTTCCAGGGACGGTTGCTTTATGTCAGCTCGGGCGACATCTACGGCGCGGTCGCGGACGCGTGCCTACCGGTCGACGAGGACACCATGCCGCATCCGCGCAGTCCCTATGCGGTTAGCAAGTGGTCGGCAGAACAGCTTTGCTTGCAGGCCCAGCGCATCGGCAAACTGGACTGCGTGATTGCCCGGCCGTTCAATCATATCGGCCCCGGTCAGGGCAACCAGTTCGTGCTGCCCTCCATTGCCAGGCAGATCGTCGACATCGAGCGTGGTGAGAAAGAGGCGGCAATCGACGTCGGCGACATCGACAGCACCCGCGACTTCACCGATGTGCGCGACGTAGTGCGTGCCTACGCCGCCATGTTCCACAGCGGCCGGACGGGCAGCGTCTATGTCGTTGCCAGCGGGGTCGAGCGCAAGGTGCGCGACATGCTGGACGCCATGCTTGCCCTCGCTGGGCTCGATGCACCGATTCGCCAGGACCCCGCCAGACTGCGCCCTTCCGAGCAGCGACGCATGGTCGCCAATGCCGCGCGCCTCTCGCAAGACACTGGATGGCGGCCGGCCATCGACATCAACACCACGCTTTCCGACATCCTCGACTTTACAAGGAACCTTAAGTAATGACCTCCAAGAATGCACTGATCACCGGCGTCACCGGCCAGGACGGCGCCTACCTGTCCAAGCTGCTGCTTGACAAGGGCTATGCCGTTTACGGACTGCTGGCCCGTCGCAGCACTGACACGTTGTGGCGCCTGCGCGAACTGGGGATCGAAGGCGAGGTCCGCTTGATCGATGGCGATCTGACCGATCTTTCCTCGCTGATCCGTGCCATGCAGGTTTCCTCGGCAGACGAGGTCTACAACCTGGGTGCGCAGAGCTTCGTCGGCACCTCCTGGCAGCAGCCGATCGTGACGGCACAGATCGACGGCGTTGGCGCGTTGAACGTGCTGGAGGCCGTGCGCATCGTCAACGACAAGGCGCACTTCTACCAGGCTTCGACGAGTGAGATGTTTGGCCTGATCCAGGCCGAGATGCAGGACGAGACCACCCCGTTCTATCCGCGCAGTCCTTACGGTGTGGCCAAGTTGATGGCGCACTGGGCGACCGTCAACTACCGCGAGAGCTTCGGCCTGCACGCGTCCAGCGGCATTCTGTTCAACCACGAATCGCCGCTGCGCGGTATCGAATTCGTGACCCGAAAGGTGACCGATGCGGTGGCGCGGATCAAACTGGGCCTGCAGAAGGAGCTGCGACTGGGCAATGTCGACGCCAAGCGCGACTGGGGCTTCGCCGGCGACTACGTCGAGGCGATGTGGCTGATGACCCAGCAGGCTGCAGGCGACGATTACGTCGTTGCGACCGGCTTGACCACCACCGTGCGCGACATGTGCGACATCGCCTTCGGCCACGTGGGCCTGAAGACCGAGGACCATCTGGTGATTGATCCCCGGTTCTACCGCCCAGCCGAGGTCGACGTGCTGCTGGGTAATCCGGCCAAGGCGCTGGCCAAGCTGGGCTGGAAGCCGAAGACCTCGCTTGAGCAGCTGATCACCATGATGGTCGACGCAGACATGCGCCGACTGGGTTGATACGCACGGACAGGGAAGAAGGTTGATGCGCATCGCATTGGATTTGCAGGCCTGCCAGACTGCCTCCCGCCACCGCGGGATCGGGCGGTATACGCTCGATTTCACCCGGGCGCTGCTGGCCAATCCAGAGGGAATGGAATTCCTGGTTGGCCTGGACGGCACCTATGCGGAGGAGGCCGACGAAGTCGCGGCCGCGTTGGAGTCGCAGCTACCACGAGCGGCATTCAGCCGTTACTTCTATCCCGGGCCCGTGCAGCCCCATGGGCATCCTGCCGATAGCCTGCGCCCGGCCGCGGACGCCCTGGTGGCGAACCACTATGCCGGCATGTCCGCCGACCTGGTTCACGCCAACAGTCTGTTCGAGGGATTTGCCGAGCGCGCCAGTGGCGTGCGTGGCCTGGCCAGCGTCCCCGGCGCCATCAGCTCGGTAACCTTGTACGACTTCATCCCCACAGTGTTCGCCGAACAGTACCTGGCCGAGCCGCAGTATCGCGCCTGGTACATGTCGCGGCTGCAGGCGCTGCAACGCTTCGATGTGATGCTTTGCATCTCCGAGGCGACGCGGCAGGATGCGATGCGCCTGCTCGGTATCCCGGCGGAGCGGATGGCGGTGATCCATGCGGGCGTCGGTGTGGAGTTCAAGCCAGCAACAGCTGATCCGGCGAAGCGCAGCGCGCTGCTGCGCCGGCTTGGGATCGATGACCGATTCGTGCTGTACACGGGTAATGGGGACTTCCGCAAGAATCTCTCCGGCGCCATCGAGGCGTTCGCGCGGGTGCCGAAGGCGGACCGCGGCAATGTCCAACTCGTTCTCAATCAGGTCGCTGACGAGAGTGCGTTGCGCGAGTGCTGCTTAAAGCACGGGCTGACGGCCAAGGATTTGGTGATCACCGGCAAGGTGAGCGATGCCGATTTAATCGGATTGTTCCAGGCTTGCGAAGTCTTCTTCTTTCCTTCGCGCTACGAGGGTTTCGGTCTGCCGGTATTGGAGGCCATGGCCTGTGGCGCGCCGACGATCGCGGCCGACAACTCCAGCCTGGGTGAGGTCGTGGCGCGCAAGGACGCGATGTTCAAGGTGGCGGAGCCGGAGGCCGCCGCCGCATTGCTGGGTCGCGCTCTCAAGGATGAGGATTATCGCGCCGATCTGCGCGAGTACGGGTTGCGCCGCGCGGGCGAATTTAGCTGGGACCGCACCGCTACCCTCGCCATCGGTGCGTGGCGCGATGCACGCGAAAGAAAGCTGCGCTTGGAGCGCGGCCCACGGCTGGGGATGAGGAAGCGGCCGCGGATCGCGATGGTCACCCCCCTGCCGCCGCAACGCACCGGCATTGCCGACTACGTCGATGGTCTGTTAGCGCCGCTGTCGCGCTATGTCGACCTGGATCTGTTTACCGACGCGGATCCGGCGCAGCTCGATGCCTATCGCCTGAAGTTCAGGCTGCATCGCTGGCAGGCCTTGCCGGAGTTGGAGTCGCGCTACGACGGGGTGGTCTACCAATTCGGTAACTCGCCGTTCCATGCGTACATGACCAGGCTGCTGGAGCAGGTTCCGGGCACGGTGGTGCTGCATGACGTATTCCTGAGTTCACTGTTCTGGTACCTGGAGCGCCACGCGGGGCAGCAGGGCGCTTTCCGGGATGCCTTGTACTACTCACACGGCCGAGGTGGGCTGGCCGTGCTCGAGGAGCAAGGGGAGCTGGATGCGCGAAAGCGCTACCCGGCCTCGCTGCGAATCATCGAGCAGGCAACGGCGTTGATCGTCCATTCTGCGCATTCGCTTGAGGTTATCGAGCATTATTTCCCGGGAAGCCGTCGTCCTTCGGTTTCCATTGCGCCGATGCCATTGCGCCTGCCGGTCGAGTCGATGGGCGAACGCGGGCCGGTGCGGACGCGGCTGGGGATCGACCCGGAAGAGTTCCTGCTGGTGAGCTTCGGCTTCCTGGCGGAAACCAAGCTCAATCATCTGCTTCTGGATGCGATGGCCGAGCTGCCGCCCGCCGTCCAGCAGAAGATCCGTGTGGTGTTCGTTGGCGAGAACGAGAGCGGCGACTACGGCCAGGCAATACGCCGCAGGGTGCAGGAGCTGAAGGGGCGCGTGCGGGTAGAGATCACCGGTTTCGCCAACGACTCGCTGTACCGCGACTACCTTGTTGCGGCGGACCTGGCCGTTCAGCTGCGCGCGGGGAGCCGCGGCGAGACGTCCAAGGCGGTCTATGACTGTCTGGCGCACGCTCTGCCGACCGTCGTCAACGATTACGCCGGCTTCTCCGAACTGCCGTCCCAGGCGGTGCGAACGGTGGAGGGTAATCCGACGCCGGAATCACTCGCCTCGGCCTTGCTGCGGTTGTTCGAGGATCCTGCTGCGCGTCGTTTGCTGGGCAGCTACGGTCGCGAGTACATTCGAAGCCATCACGACCCGGATATCACGGCGCGCGCCTACGTCGTCGCGCTGGAAGATGCGCAGGTGCAAGGTGAATGGCGCGATGGCAGCTTGGTGGTCAATCGCCTGGCCGATGTGCTTGTGAGCGCCGGCACTTCTCCACGTGAAATGGACGCGCTGGAACATGCGCTTCAGCTGGCTGCGCAACGTCGGGGAACGCCGCGGTTGTTGCTCGATCTGAGCGAGGTGGTGAGCGCGGACTATGGCACCGGCATACATCGGGTGGTCCGCAATATGGCGCGCGAGTGCCTGCTCGCTGAGCACCCGACTCAGATGAAGGTGGAGGTGGTGGCGCACGACAAGCAGGGTCAGTTCTGCTCGGCTGATGATTACGCAGTTTCCATGTTTGGCGTGCCTGCCGGCCGGGACGCGACGTCGTTGCAGATTGGCGGTGGCGATTTGCTGATGCTGCTGGATTCGGCTTGGGACGCACTTGAGCGCTTCGATCAATCAATCGAACAGGTGCGTGCGTATGGCGGCCGTGTCGGCGCAATGGTTTACGACCTCATACCGGTGCGCTACCCGCAATACTGCGTCGAATACATGCCTGCGGTGTTTGAGCGCTGGCTGCGCTACGTCGTGAAGCATTGCGATTTCCTGGTCTGCATTTCCAAGGCGGTGGCCGACGACCTCAAGTCTTGGATAGAAGAGACCGGCGCCGAGCGGCGTCCCTTGCAGCGCATCGGTCATGTCCATCTCGGCAGTGACTTGGTCGAACAGGTCCGTGGGCCGCGCTCCGAGCGGCTGCGCGCTGCGCTTGAGGGTGAAACGGTGTTGATGGTCGGGACCGTCGAGCCGCGCAAGGGGCACGACATCGCAGTAGACGCGTTCGAGAAGGCATGGCAGGCCGGCAGCGATAAACGGCTGGTGATAGTCGGCAAGGAGGGCTGGAACGTAGCTGAGATCGCGCTGAGGTTGCGTAAGCATCCTGAGCTCGGCCGCCGGCTGTTCTGGTTCGAACACACCGACGATGAAGAGCTGCGGCAGCTGTATGGGACAGCGGTGGCGCTGTTACAGGCGTCCCATGCAGAGGGCTTCGGCTTGCCCATCGTGGAGGCTGCGCGCTACGGCGTGCCACTGCTGCTGAGCGATATCCCGGTGTTCCGGGAAATCGCAGCCGACCACGCCGCATACTTTCCCGTCGGTGACTCTGCCGCATTGTCCCGGCTGCTCCTGACCGATCTACCGCCGGCTCCGCCTCGCGACCTAGGATGCACGTGGAAAGAGTCTGCGAATGCTCTGTTGCGCATTATCGACCGTGGCCCGTGGGATTATTGACAGGATGTTCGAAAGTGTCCAGTGGCTCAAAGATCATGCTCTTGCCGAGGAGCTGGGTGCTGACGTCAACGGCGCGCAAGGCATCCAAGCAACGACGAGCGAGACAGTAATTTAGCGGCTACAGAATGCTCAAGAGATGAACGTCCGCTTCGGAAGCTGCCAATCCAGAGAGCGCCGTTCTGCGTCCAAGGGCTGAGCAGTCAATAGGGTGCCGTCACCTAAAGCGATGCCCCTCATACAGGTGGTAACTTTGAACTCCAAAAATCCCACTCTGCTGAAGACGTGGAATCCACATCGCAACAGCCGGAAGCCGTGAATGTCCCTTATTAGTACTTCCGAAAGCGCTATTAAACAGCGTTCTGGCCAATTGCCGGGGCTCGCCTGGCTGGCGCTGGCCGTCAGCTTCTGGTTGCTGTTCACCGCGTATTTCTCGCCTGTCCTGGTGCAGCACGGACTGCTGGGGCCTGGTGATGGCGAAATCTACTATTTGCCTTTCCTGAAACTATCTGTTTTCCAGCTCTGGAACGACAACCTGCTTTCCGGATATCCCATCGCCGCCGATATCCAGGCAATGACTTTCTACCCATTGAGGTGGCTGACCCCCAGCTTCAATTGTCTGGTCATTTCTGCATACGTAGTCGCGGCGCTCGGAACGTTCGGACTTTGTCTTTCGTTGACCGGCTCGCGCCTGGGAGCGCTGGCGGGTGCTTTGGTTGTGTCGGGCAGCGGATTCATGCTTGGGCATTTGGGGCACCTCAGTATCATCCACGCAGCAGCCTGGGTGCCCTTTGTTCTCTGGGCCGTTGTTGAATTGCAAAGGCCGCGGTCGTGGCGCGCAGTGGCCCTGGGCGCAATTGCCGTGGCGATGAGCGTGTTGGGGGGACACCCCCAGATATCCATCATCGGGTTGTTGTTCAGTGGAATGCTGGCCGCGGCGCTAATTTGCTACGCGTTTGTGGCCCATGGATATCGAAGCGCCGTTCATTTGCTGGTGCGGGTTGTCGCTATGTTCTCGCTCGGGTTAGCGCTGGCGTCTCCATCACTTGTAGGGTTGATCGACGCGGCAGCATCGAATCCTCGGTCCACTTGGGGCTTGGCTGACTTCAGTTCCTATAGCCTGGACTTCGCGAGTATCAGGCTTCTCTGGTTCCCTAATTTTTACGGCAGCATGGCCGGGACGTCCTATGGGCCCTATTCCGGTCCGCCTAATCTGACCGAGCTGGCGCTCTATGTTGGGTTGATACCCTGGATGCTTGGGTGTCTAGCAATTTGTCAGGTTCGACGTGACATGCGCCCGTTGTTTTGGGCGGCGCTTGCAGCCTTCGCGCTGCTGCTGGCCCTGGGTGCGACCACGCCGATCGGAGAGTTGGTATACCGATTGCCGGTGTTGGGGAAGTTCCGGGCACAGGCGAGATTCGGATGGATCTTCGTTATCTGTATGGGTGTTCTTTCAAGCTTTGGGATCTCCACAATTCTGTCGCGGCTGGATACGCGCTCGCAGCGGTGGATGGCTGGTGCAATGGTCGTGGCGGGCGGGCTGTTTGTTGTTCTGCTGGCGATCAACGCGCCGCCCCCTGCACTCATAGAGGCGGGTATCCGTTTGCGCAACTCGCCTGCAATCATGGTTCCGATTGTCGCGGCGATCGTGGGGCTCGCGTCACTCATCCTTTTCGCGCTACGGCGGAGTCACGCAACCGCAATATTCTTGATGGTGGTAATGCTCGTGGATCTGGCGACTTTTGGCTGGTTCCATGATTGGAGATTGTCCGCGTCTGCCGGTTCGACCGATCCCGTTCCAGCCGTATTGCGGGGTACGGAAGGTCGTGTCCTCGTGATTGGCGGGGAAAACCTTCCTCCCGGTCCGCTCAGGCCAAACGTGAATCTTCGGTACGACATACCGCTCGTGACAGGCTATGGCCCCCTGTTGCCTGCGAACTATGCCTCTGTGACCGGCGCTACTACGGTGGGCGCATTCCCCCCGCTGTTGCCCGATGCGCCTCTCTTGGATGTACTCGGCGTAAAATGGATTGCTGGAGATTACGCTAGCCCAGGTCCCATCCTGACGGGCCACGGCTGCGGCACGGAGAGCGGAATTCGTGCCTTGGGCGCCGAAATTCCAGCTTCAGATGAAGTCGACGCGATCCGCATCACGAGCCACCTGAGTTGTTCGCAGGACCTTACCGACGGGCACGCTATCGCCGACGTTGTCGTAGCCGATGGTTCACGGCAAGAGGTTGCGCGAGCGGAGATAGACGTAGGAACCGACACGTCCGAATGGGCGTACGATAGGCCCGACGTGAAGTCTTCCGTGCGTCATGCGCGCGCGCATGTCGCCGATTCGTTTGACGCTGGGGGTGTGCGCGGTCTTTGGTTCGATAAGGCCGTGGAACTGACCACGCCAGCTCGTGGAGGAAGCGTCGAAGTCTCCTTGCGGGAGAACGCGGGGGCTCCGTTCAAGGTCCGGTCAATCGAGGCAAGGGATCGAGCTAGCGGCGCATGGAGGGCGTTGCAATTTGGTCCGCTGCTGGGCGCGAACGCGCCGCTCAGCCAGAACTTGGCCGGCGGCAACGGAACTGCGATACGCCAGCGTACAAACTACAGGGGCCAGGTATGGATGGCCTGCGAAGCAAGGCAGGCCAGTCTTACTGAGATCAGCAATCTTCTGCGCGTCCAAGTGCCCGGGGGCATAGACCCCTTCCAGACCGTGCTGCTGGAAGCAGGTACAACGGTTCCATCGCTCAGCTGCAAAGGTGAAAATGCAGCCACTATTCTCGGCAAGCGACCTGGCTATTGGGAGATTGAAACTAGTGGCGCCAGTGACGCCATTCTGGTCGTATCATCGAGCTTCAATGCTGGTTGGCGTGTCACGGTGGACGGGAAGCAGGCCCAAGTCCTCGCGGCCTATGGGGCCGTTCTGGGCGTACCCGTACCCGCCGGTGATCATCGCGTAGTGCTGCACTACATGCCGCGCTGGTTCTCTATAGCGGTCGGTGCGGCGGGGATAGCAACAATCGTCATCCTTCTGCTGCTTTGGAGCGGGATCGGAATCACCATGAAGTTTTTGAAGCGGGGTAAGGGACCATGAAACGAGCAGTTGTGTTGGCGGGCGGAAAGGGCACCAGGTTGCGACCTTACACAATCGCGCTGCCGAAGCCCCTCATGCCAATCGGGGAATACCCTATCCTCGAAGTGATCATCCGCCAGTTGCGCAAGGAGGGTTTTGAACACATCACGCTCGCCGTGAATCACCAGGCCGACCTGTTCCGCGCGTTTTTTGGAGACGGCAGTAAATGGGGCTTGAAGATCGACTATTCGCTTGAATCCAAAGCGCTTAGCACGATGGGTCCGCTCAAGTTGATCGAAGATCTTCCGGAGGACTTCCTGGTAATGAACGGGGACATCCTCACGGACATCGCATACGGCCAATTCCTCGCTGATCACATCGCAGGGCAAAGACTTTTCACGATCTCTGCGTCCGCTCGGAATCAGCGAATTGACTACGGCGTACTCAAGACAAACGCGGAAGGACTTCTGGTGGGCTTTGAGGAAAAGCCGAGTATTCCATTCCTCGTCAGCATGGGCGTGTACGCGCTATCCAGACGAGTATTGGACGCGATCCCAGTCGACCAAGCGTACGGATTCGACGACTTGGTGCTCGGCTACCTCGCGGACGGTAAGGGCGTCAACGCGGTTCCCCATCACGGCTATTGGTTGGACATCGGTCGTCCAGATGACTATGAGCGCGCGATTGACGATTGGCCCGAGCTCTCAAGGAAGTTGCAGCTGACGTGAAGACCGCAGACGCACGATGGAATGGAAAGCGCGTGATTGTCACTGGCGCCGGAGGCTTTCTCGGGCGCTCGTTGGTTGCTCGTCTGCAGCAATCAGGGTGCGACGTGATTGGACTCACCCGAGGCGACGGTTTCCGGCTGCTCGAGGATTCGCTTCCGCTAGAAGGGGTTGATCACGTATTCCATTTGGCTGCCTTGACAGGCGTGCCGGATTCCTGGGATGACCCCGTGGCTTTCCACTTGGTGAATTCTCACGGGACTGTGCGGGTTCTCGATCAATGTCGACGCGAGGGCTGTAGCGTCACTTACGTGGGGGCCTATGTTTACGGGGTGCCAGTTTCCATGCCGATCAGCGAGGGGCACGGCGTAGATCCAAATAATCCGTACGCATTTTCAAAGTGGATGGGCGAGCAGGCGTGCCGGTGGTTCGCCGAAACTTACAAGTTGCCTGTTACTGCCATCCGTTTGTTCAACGTTTACGGCGCCGGGCAAAGCCAGAAGTTCCTTATTCCAAGCATCGTTGCTCAGGCGCTGGATCCGGCGACTGACTCGATCAGCCTGATGGATCTTTCACCTCGCCGAGATTATTTGTATGTGGATGATGCGGTCGACGCACTTCTCGCCTCGCGGCTTGAGTCGGGCTTCGCAGTCTATAATGTTGGCAGTGGCGCCTCATACAGCGTCAAGGATGTTGTCGACGCGGTGCAGGCTGCCGCTGGAACGGATAAGGCGGTGCGCGCGACTGGGGAGGCGAGGCGCAATGAAATTCCCGATGTGCGTGCTGATTGCTCCAGAATCTACCAGGCGCATGGCTGGGCCGCTCGTTACTCGCTGGTTGAAGGTATTCGCGCAATGATGACGGAGGAAGCTGTTTGAAATCTATCCAGATCCTCTGCCCGGTGTTCCGGGAAGAAGAAGGCATCCGTTCATTTCACGCGCAGCTACGCAGTGCCGTGGCGCCCCTGCGCGCCAACTATTCGATCACTTTTCTCTACGTCATGGATCCCGCAGGGGACAGGACGGAAGAGGCACTGGCACAAGTCGCCAGTGAGGATCCGGACGTGAGCGTCATTGTCATGTCCCGACGCTTTGGGCATCAGTCGGCACTGCTGGCGGGCATCGATGCTTGCCGCGCGGATGCGCTTGTAATGCTGGACAGTGATGGCCAGCATCCGCCCTCGTTGATCCTCGAGCTCGTCCAGCGCTGGGCATCGGGCGCGCAGATCGTCCAGACACTGCGCAGGGATGGCCTTGAAACCGGGTTTCTGAAGCGCACGACGTCCGCCGCGTTCTACAAGTTGCTATCCCGCATCGGATCCATCGAACTCCGAGGTGGTGCAGCGGACTACAGGTTGTTGGATCGCAGGGTGTTGCAAGTCTTGCGGGAAGAGTTGAAAGAGCGGAATGCCTTTTTGCGAGGGCTGGTTGCATGGGTCGGATTTAACGTCGCATTCGTTGAGTTCGAGCCACTTAGGCGGGCCAGCGGCGCTTCTAATTAC
Organism: Stenotrophomonas sp.; assembly: GCA_035539015.1. Lineage (GTDB taxonomy): Bacteria > Pseudomonadota > Gammaproteobacteria > Xanthomonadales > Xanthomonadaceae > Stenotrophomonas_A. The sequence continues at coordinate 18,455 of DATLJF010000288.1, forward strand.
CGCGCATCGATCCTCTTAAATTTCGCGATTCAGGGAATCAGCTCGTTCTCGAAAACTCCGTTGCGGCTCTGCACCTTCGCGGGCCTGAGCCTTTCGATCCTGAGTGTGGTCGCTGGTGTCCTCTTGATTCTGAATTATCTGCTGGGCTCCACCGCGGTCCCAGGCTGGGCGACCCTTCTTGCATTCGTATCCTTCCTTGGCGGAATGCAACTTTTCTTCATGGGCGTCATAGGCGAATATATCGGCCAGGTCTTTGATGAGGTCAAGGGGCGGCCGCGTTACATCATGGCGCGACGCTATGGCCTTGACGCGGATACCCCCTTGCACTCGTCCAACGTTGTCCCGGAAAACTTTGATGAACAGCCCTGAAGCTCCCAGCCAAAACGTGCTCGACTCGGTCGTGCTCAATAGAAGTGGCTCGCAATTCGCACGAGACGTGGTCGCGCAGCGCGAGCGCCTGCAGGCAGCAGTTGCAGGCAAGCGGGTTCTGGTCGTCGGCGGTGGCGGCACTATCGGTTCGGCGACGTCCATGCTGCTGGCGGATCTTTCACCTGGGTGTCTGCACATCGTCGACCAGAGCGAGAATTACCTGGCTGAACTCGTCAGGGATCTGCGCGGCCGCGCGGGAGGCCTGCAGGTCAAGGATTTCCGCACGCTGCCGCTGGATTATGGCTCTCCCATCATGGGAAGGTTTCTTGCGGAGTCCGAGCCTTACGAGCTGGTGCTCAATTTTGCAGCCCTGAAGCACGTGCGCTCGGAAAAGGACGTGTATTCGCTTCTACAGATGATTGACACGAATGTCGTTCGCCATGTCCGCTTTAGAAAGTGGATGAAGGCGTTCGGCCACGGCGCCCGTTACTTCGCCGTATCCACGGATAAGGCGGCTAACCCGACCAGTCTGATGGGGGCCAGTAAGCGGCTCATGGAGGATGTGGTATTTTCGCCGTCGCTTTCTACTGCGGGGATCGAGAGCACGGCAAGGTTTGCCAACGTCGCTTTTTCCAACGGGAGTCTGTTGCAAGGTTTCGTTACCCGCCTTGCAAAGCGCCAGCCGCTTGCAGCGCCGCGCGACACACGACGCTATTTCGTTTCGCAGAAGGAGTCCGGGCAGATCTGTCTGCTTGCCGCACTGTTGGGCGAGGCCGGGAATGTTCTCTTCCCCCGTCTGGATCCCGTGGGTGAGTTGCAGCTGCTGGAAGAGGTCGCTGCGCGGGTCCTGAAGGCTTTTGGCTTCGAAGCGGTAATATTCACCGACGAGGATGCCGCCAGAGATGCAGTGGACGAACTGGCCGCTGTCGGCAAGTGGCCGCTACTGTTGACTGCATTGGACACGAGCGGCGAGAAGCCCTACGAAGAATTCGTGGGTGCTGGCGAAGTCGTCGTGGATAGCGGCCTGGATACGCTTTCGGCAGTGCGGCACGTGCACACAAATGCGCTTAGCGATGAACTCTTGTCCATGCTGGAGGCGGCTGTAGGGTCTGAAACCGCGACGGTAAACAAGCAATCGATTGTCGACGCCATCACTCAGGTAATTCCTGGCTTCAGTCATCGCGAGACAGGAAAGTCGCTCGACGATCGTCTTTGAAATGCTTTGAACTGGGGCCCTTGGCCGAAGGCATCATTCCGCCAGGGGCCAGGCGCAACCGCCGTGAGGAAGGCTTAGTCCTCCGGCCATCTTGACGCACGAAGAAGGTCGCTCATGGAACAGGCTATGGGCTGTTCTTCGACCTGCTTGCCTGACGCCCGTCTCCACAGCCCCCGCTCGCTTCTGGTGCGTGTCGCCAGGGGCGGAGCAGCGCGTGGCGTGCCAACCCAGACTGACGGCCGAGCTCCCGGCGTAACCGGGGGGGCTTTCGCAACTTTTCTGTTCTGGGCCCTGGGGTTGCTCAACAGGCAGTCTGTCACGCACTGCCTTGAGTATTACCTAATTGCTCCCGCTCCACGGGACAAGCTCACCTCGCGTCCTGAAGACGTAATACTTGTTGAGAAAAAAGGAGACTGATACGTAAGCCACACTGGCTATTACCTGTGCTACGCCCTCATGCAGGCCCGCAATTCTGACGCACAAGTAAAGAACTCCAAAATTACAGAGATAAGCAATGCCGAAGGCTAGTAGGAACCTCGCCGCCTCACTGGTGCCCTTTACCGTGCTCTTGAAGGTGAAGGATTTGTTGAGAAAATACGAAACGACGAGGCCGCACCCATATCCGATAGCGTTGCTGAGATATGCCCCCAGTCCCAGCACATACATGCAGGCGAAAATAATACCGAAGCCGACAGCCGTATTAAAAACGCCCACAATTACAAATCTAAACAACTGCCACATTACTTCACTTCTCCGTAAATCCAATACTGTCCGCCCAGTGGGAGCCAGCCGATGTGTTTTTCTATGCCGGCAATTGACGAAAAACGGGGCGGAATGAACAAGCAATAGCGGCTGGCCCTCACTTTGAGTTCCGCCGAAGAAAAAAGGTTTCGCAACTCCACCGGCTTGAGGAGAACGGCATCCGCGTCGTACGGACAATTTGACACAATGCGCCGGGTGACCGGATTGTACGGATTGTGTTCAAAGACAAACAGGCTTCCTCCATCCGCCAGTCTGCCGCTTAGCGTTTTGATCGCGGCAGTTCGTTCTGCGGGCGGGATGTGGTGGAACACCCCGGCGACGAAAATTAGGTCGAACGTGCCAAGGTGGAGATTGGGCGCTTCCACCTCAAAGCGCGACTCCGGGTTTTCAGTGCGCGCGATTTCGAGGCTAGCGGCAGATATATCAGTACCTACCACTTCCGTGCCGGGAAAGGCATGCCTCAGGGCCGGTATGTTGCGGCCAATACCGCATCCATATTCGAGAATGCGATTAACCGGCTTCGCAATTGTCTGGCGAACCACGTCGACTTTGTAGCGCGCGAAGTACTCTTCACTTGGCGAGAAGAACTTGGTTCCATCGTGAAGTAGTTCGTTGTAGTTCTTCGTGTACTGATCAAAATCAACCTTCATGGCGCATCACTCCTGATGGGCGGATTGTGGGGCTCGATCTTCAAGGTTGTCTTTGAAAGGGAGGATGGGCAGCCCGTTTTCCAGGTATCCCGTATGACCTCTGAATACTGTAGTCAGGCGTCTGGCCAGGCTGTCCGGGAGTAACGCAATTGCTGCCCGGGGCTCGTAGAAACCCATCTGCACTATTTCGGTCCCGTCAGGCGAGGCGCGCGAAAGCATCTCGGTATCGCACTCGGCACTGAATAGATAGTGCAGGGATTCGCTGAATCCCCGGCTTGCGGGAAGTACATCCACGCAGATAAGGGACGACAGCCGAACCGCAAGCTTAGTTTCTTCAAGAAGCTCCCGTACCGCAGCCTCAGCGGGAGACTCCCCTGACTCCACGATCCCACCTGGGATCAGCCACTCTTCGCGGTACGACGGTTTTACAAGCAGCACGTGCCCATTGGCATCGAAGACAAGGACACCCGAGGAACAGCGCCTTCGGGGAAATCTACCATCCAAGGTGTGGTTATAGACTTCATCCGCTGAGTGCAACGATTCGCTATTGTCGCAGCTATTCACCGGAGTTCAATCGCCTCGCACTGGGGCGTCCAGCGCCGTCTCAAGCTCCGGCAACAACACAAACAAATCCCCCACCAACCCAATATCAGCAATCTCAAAGATCGGCGCTTCCCCATCCTTGTTGATCGCCACGATGGTCCCCGCGTCCTTGATGCCGGTCAGGTGCTGGATCGCCCCGCTGATGCCGACGGCCACGTACAGCTCCGGCGCGATGATCTTGCCAGTCTGGCCGACCTGCAGCTCGTTAGGGACATAGCCGGCGTCCACCGCCGCGCGCGAGGCGCCCACGGCCGCGCCGAGCTTGTCGGCGAGCTTGTAGATCACCTGGAAGTTCTCAGCCGAACCGACACCACGGCCGCCGGAGACCACCCGTTTGGCGCTTTGCAGGTCGGGACGGTCGGACTTGCCGGCGGCCAGGCCGACAAAGCGGGTATGGCTCGGCAGCGCGGCCTCGGCCTGCACAGCTTCGACCTGCGCGTTGCCGCCCTTGGCAGCCTCCGGCCAGGAGGCGCTACGCACCGTGGCGACCACGACCTGGTCGGCCGGGGCCTCGACGGTGATGATCGCGTTGCCGGCATAAATCGGCCGCTGGAATGTGTGCGAGCCTTCCACGGCCATCAGGTCGGAGACTTGGTTGACGCCGAGCAGCGCGGCCACGACCGGCATCAGGTCCTTGCCGAAGGTGGTCGAGGGCCCGAAGACATGGGTGTAGCCGCTGGCCAGCTGGGCGATCTGCGGGCCCAGCACCTGCGCGATGGCGTGCTCGTTGGCGGGGTTGGCGACGGTCAGCACGCGCGCTACGCCGGCAATCTGCGCGGCCTGGGCGGCCACTGCGGCCGGGTCGGCGGCCAGCACCACGATGTCGATGGACTGTGCCTGTAGCGCCTGCGCGGCGCTGACGGTCTTGGCGGTGGCGGCGTTGAGCTGCCCGCCCAGGTGTTCGGCGATGACAAGTACCTTGGCCATTACAGCAACCCCTTCTGCTTGAGTGCGGCCACCAGTTCGGCGGCATCCTTCACCATCACGCCGCGGCTGCGCTTGGCCGGCGGGGCGTAATGGGTGGTCTTGAGGCTGTCGTTCGCCTCCACGCCGAGATCGGCGAACGGCAGGGTCTCCAGCGGCTTGCTCTTGGCCTTCATGATGTCCGGCAGCTTGATGAAGCGCGGCTCGTTCAGGCGCAGGTCGGTGGTGACCACCGCGGGCAGGTCCACTTCCAGGGTCTCCAGGCCGGCGTCGACTTCGCGGGTCACGGCGGCCTTGCCGTCGGCCACGACTAGCTTGGAGGCGAAGGTCGCCTGCGGGCGGCCCCACAGCGTGGCCAGCATCTGGCCGGTCTGGTTGGCATCGTCATCGATGGCCTGCTTGCCGAGGATCACCAGCTGCGGCTGTTCCTTCTCGACCAGCTTGAGCAGGGCGCGAGCAGCGGTGAGCGGCTGGATGGCCGCGTCGGTGACCACGTGGATCGCACGGTTGGCGCCCATGGCCAGGCCATTGCGCAGGTGCGCGGCGGCATCGGCCGGTGCCAGGGTGACGACCACCACCTCGGTGGCGATGCCGGCGTCGCGCAGGCGCAGGGCCTCTTCCAGGGCGATCTCATCGAAAGGGTTGGGCGAGAGCTTGACGCCATCGGTCACTACGCCGGAGCCGTCCGGCTTGACCTGGATGCGGACGTTGTAGTCCACCACGCGCTTGTAGGCGACGAGGATTTTCATCTTGTACGAGATCCTTCAGCTGTAACGGGAAGGCCCGGCCGCGACGGCTGGCGCGGGGCAGTGGGTCGATTTTAGCCGGCAATGGGGGTCCGTGCGATGGCGTATGGAATTGTTGCGGTGCGGCAGTGGCAGCAGCCAGGATTCGGCCCCGCTCAAACCGGATATCCTTTGCTTCTTTGTGGCAATGGGGTCGAAGCGGGTGGCAACGTGGCTAGTAACCGGCGGCGCCGGCTTCATCGGCGGTAATTTCGTCCGCCAGGCAGTCTCCAGTGGTGTGAAGGTAATCAACCTCGACCTATTGACCTATGCGGGAAACCTGAACACCTTGGCGTCGCTGGAGGCCGACCCCAATCACGTCTTCGTGCAAGGCGATATCGGCGACCGCGCCCTGGTCTCGCGCCTGCTCGCAGAACACCAGCCCGACGCCGTGCTGAACTTCGCCGCCGAAAGCCATGTCGACCGTTCGATCGACGGCCCCGGCGCCTTCATCCAGACCAACGTGGTCGGCACGCTCGGCCTGCTGGAAGCCACGCGCGACTATTGGAAGGCCCTGCCGGACGGCCGCCGCGAGACCTTCCGTTTCCTGCACGTGTCCACCGACGAGGTGTACGGCACGCTCGGTGAGACCGGCAAGTTCAGCGAAACCACGGCATATGCGCCGAATTCGCCGTACTCGGCCTCGAAGGCCGCTTCGGACCATTTGGTTCGCGCCTTCCATCACACCTACGGGCTGCCCGTGCTCACCACCAACTGCTCGAACAACTACGGGCCGTATCACTTCCCGGAGAAGCTCATTCCGCTGGTGATCGCCAAGGCGCTGGCTGGCGAACCGCTGCCTGTCTATGGCGACGGCAAGCAGGTGCGCGACTGGCTGTTCGTCAGCGACCACTGCGAGGCGATCCGCACGGTACTCGCGAAGGGTAGGGTGGGTGAGACCTACAACGTCGGCGGCAACGCCGAGCGCCAGAACATCGAGGTGGTTCGTGCTATCTGCGCGCTGCTGGACGAGCGCCGCCCGCGCGCCGATGGCCAATCGCGCGCCACCCAGATCACCTACGTCACCGACCGCCCCGGCCACGACCGCCGTTACGCCATCGATGCGTCCAAGTTGAAGAATGAGCTCGGCTGGGAGCCCAAGCACACGTTCGAGCAGGGCATCGCATTCACGGTGGACTGGTACCTGGACAACCAGGAGTGGGTCCAGGGCGTGCTCGACGGCAGTTACCGTCTCGAGCGCATCGGCACCACGGCCTGATCACGGAGCGATCTAGATGAGCAAGCGCAAAGGCATCATTCTCGCCGGCGGTTCCGGCACCCGGCTGTATCCGATCACCAAGGGCGTCAGCAAGCAGCTGCTGCCGGTGTACGACAAGCCGATGATCTACTACCCGCTCAGCGTGCTGATGCTGGCGGGCATCCGCGACGTGCTGATCATCAACACGCCGCACGAGCAGGCGCTGTTCCAGAACCTGCTCGGCGATGGTTCGCAATGGGGCATGAACATCCAGTACGCGGTGCAGCCGAGTCCGGATGGGTTGGCGCAGGCCTACCTGATTGGCCGCGACTTCGTCGCCGGCCAGCCGAGTTGCCTGGTGCTGGGCGACAACATCTTCCACGGGCACGGTTTGACCGAGACGCTGCGCCGTGCCGACGCACGCGAGGACGGTGCCACGGTGTTCGGCTACTGGGTCAATGATCCGGAGCGCTACGGTGTGGCCGAATTCGACGCCGACGGCAAGGTCATCGGCCTGGAAGAGAAGCCAGCACAGCCACGCTCGCACTACGCGGTCACCGGCCTGTACTTCTACGATGGTCGTGCCAGCGACTACGCCGCGGCGCTGAAGCCTTCGCCGCGCGGCGAGCTGGAGATCACCGATCTCAACCGCTGCTATCTCGACGACGGTTCGCTGCATCTGGAGGCCCTGGGGCGCGGCTATGCCTGGCTGGATACCGGCACCCACCAGTCGCTGCATGAGGCGGCGAATTTCATCGAGACCATCCAGGCGCGCCAGGGACTGCAGGTGTGCTGCCCGGAGGAAATAGCATTTGGCAGCGGCTGGATAGATGCCGAGCAATTGGAACGCCTGGCAGCCCCATTGAACAAGAATGCCTACGGCAAGTACCTGCACGATATGGCTCGGCGAGGAAAGATGTTTTGAAAGTGATCGACACTGCATTGCCGGGTTGCAAGATTATTGAACCTGTCGTTCATGGCGACGAGCGTGGCTTCTTCTTCGAAGGCTGGAACGCCGAGCGCTACGCACACCATGGATTGGATATGCGCTTCGTGCAGAGCAACATATCGTCCTCGAGCAAGGGCGTGTTGCGTGGCCTGCACTACCAGTGGCCGCGCCCGCAGGGAAAGTTGGTCAGCGTATTGGAGGGCGAGGTCTACGATGTGGCGGTGGATGTTCGCCAAGGCTCGCCGACTTTTGGACGTTGGACGGCTGTGATGTTGAGTGGTGAAAACCGTCGACAATTTTGGATCCCCGAGGGCTTCGCCCACGGTTTCGCGGTGCTCTCCGAGCGCGCCGTCTTCAGCTATTTGTGTACTGACGTATACGTGAAGGAAGCTGATGCAGCGGTGCGTTGGGATGACGCTGGGATAGCCGTCGATTGGCCGGTGAGCGCCCCAATCCTGTCGGCCAAGGACCAAGCGGCACCTTTCCTCGAAGAAATCGCGGTAGATCGCCTGCCGGTGTACGTGCAATGAAGCTGCTGGTTTTCGGCGCGAATGGCCAGGTCGGCCAGGAGCTGCTGGGTGCGCTGGCGCCGCTGGGCGAGGTGTTCGCCACCACCCGGACAGGCCGGCTACCCGATGGCGGGGCCTGCGAGGTGGCCAACTTCGACCGGCCCCAGGAGCTGTCGGCATTGCTTGACCAAGTGCAGCCAGATGCGGTGGTGAACGCGGCGGCCTACACTGCCGTTGACCGCGCCGAACAGGAACGTGCGGAGGCATTCCGCGCCAACGCAGAGGGCCCCGGTGCCGTCGCGCGGTGGTGCGCCGCCCACGGCGTGCCCATGGTGCATTACTCCACCGATTACGTTTTCGATGGTCGGGGAACGCAGCCCTACCAGGTCGATGCAGCGACGGCGCCCCTGGGCGTCTATGGCCAAAGCAAGCTGGCTGGAGAGGAGGCCGTCCGCGATGCGGGTGGGCGTCACTTTATCTTCCGCACCGCCTGGGTGTATGCCGCGCACGGCCACAATTTTCTGCGCACGATGTTGCGGCTCGGCGCCGAGCGCGACGAATTAAAGGTGGTCGGCGACCAGGTCGGCACGCCAACGCCGGCTGCCCTGATCGCCGATGTCACCGCTGAAGTACTGCGTACCGATGATGGCAAGCGAAGCGGCACTTGGCACCTGACAGCAGAAGGCCATACCACTTGGCACGGTTTTGCCGAAGAAATCTTCCAGCAGGCACTGGCGAGTGGTCTTGTCGCCAAGGCACCTCGGATCACGGCCATTACGACGGCGGAGTATCCGACCCCGGCGCGCCGGCCGGCCTATTCGTGCCTGAGTACTGACACTTTGGTGCGGGATTTCGGCGTCGTGCTCCCGTCATGGCAGGAAGGTCTCAAGCGCGTCCTCGCGGAGCTGGCCGGCGCACGCTAGCGAACACCTGGGGCAAAAGAAAAACGGCGACGGGTAACCGTCGCCGTTTTCCTGTCCTATCGGCTCAAGCCCGCCCGTACGTATCCTCAAACCGCACGATATCGTCTTCGCCCAGATAACTGCCCGACTGCACCTCGATCAGCTCCAGCGGCAGCTTGCCGGGATTGCGCAGGCGGTGGGTGACACCCAGCGGGATGTAGGTGCTCTGGTTCTCGGTCAGCAGGATCACTTCATCGCCACGCGTCACTTCGGCGGTACCGCTCACCACGATCCAGTGCTCGGCGCGGTGGTGGTGCATCTGCAGGCTGAGCGTGGCGCCCGGCTTGACGGTGATGCGCTTGACCTGGAAACGCTGGCCGTTATCGATCGAATCGTAGGCACCCCAGGGGCGGTACACCTTGCGATGCCAGGTGGCCTCGGAGCGCTTGTCGCGCTTGATCTGCGCCACGATCTCCTTCACTTCCTGCATGCGCTCGCTCTTGCCGACCAGCACTGCGTCGACAGTTTCGACGACGACCACATCGTCCAGGCCCACCAGCGCGATCAGGCGGTCGCCATAGGCGTAGGTGTTGCGGCAGTCGATGGCGATCACGTCGCCGTGGTGGGCATTACCGTCGGGGTCCTGCGGCGAGACGTCGCGCAACGCAGTCCACGAGCCGACATCGCTCCAGCCGGCCTCCAGCGGCACCACGGCTGCGTCGGCGGTCTTTTCCATTACCGCGTAGTCGATCGAGTCCGCCGGCACCGCAGCGAAGGCGGCCTTGTCCAGGCGCACGAAGTCGGTATCTCGCTTGGCCGTTTCCCAGGCCTTGCGCGTGGCGCCGAGCATGCCGGGGTTGAGCTTCTGCAATTCTTCCAGATAGCGCGAAGCCTTGAACAGGAACATGCCGCTGTTCCAGAAGTAGGCGCCGGAGGCGACGTAACTTTGAGCCGTGGCCAGGTCGGGCTTCTCGACGAAGCGCTCGACCGCGCGCACACCGGTGCCATCGACGCCCTTGATATAGCCGTAGCCAGTTTCCGGGCCGGTCGGCACGATGCCGAAGGTGACCAGCTTGCCGGCCTCGGCCTGCGGCGCTGCTTCCTTGACCACCCGCTGGAAGCCGGCTTCGTCAACGATGACGTGGTCGGAGGGCAGCACCAGCAACAGCGCATCCTGGCCCTCGCGCAGCGCTTCCAGCGCGGCGACGGCAATAGCCGGGGCGGTATTGCGGCCCATCGGTTCGAGCAGGATCGCCTGCGGGTTGGCGCCGACCTGCTGCAATTGCTCGGCGGCGACGAAGCGGTGTTCCTCGTTCGCAACGACCAGCGGCGCACGGCCGGCGATGGCGGCCACGCGCGTCCAGGTGGCCTGCAGCATCGTCAGGTCGCTGGTGAGTGGCAGGAACTGCTTGGGGTAAGACTCGCGCGACAGCGGCCACAGGCGCGTACCGGAACCACCGGACAGAATGACGGGGAGGATATCGTTCATCGGCGAAAGGTCCTTGCTGAGTTCAGCCATTGATAAGGGAAGAAAGTTCATCAGTGCGCGCCTGCATCAGCGCCGCATCCCCGCGCGCTTCGACATTCAGGCGCAGCAGCGGCTCGGTATTGGAGCTGCGCAAGTTGAAGCGCCAGCTGCCGAAATCGGCGCTGACGCCGTCGGTATGCTCCAGCGTCGGCTCAAGCGGCGCGAAGTGTGCCAGCACGCGGGCGACCGCGGCCTTGGCATCGCTGACCTTGAAGTTGATCTCGCCGCTGCACGGGAACGCCGCCATGCGGTCCTCCACCAACTGCGCCAGCGACTGCCCCGACTGCGACACCAGCTCGGCCAGTAGCAGCCAGGGGATCATGCCGGAGTCGGCGTAGGCGAATTCGCGGAAATAATGGTGCGCACTCATCTCGCCGCCATACACCGCGTTCTCTGCGCGCATCTTTTCCTTGATGAAGGCGTGGCCACTCTTGCACAACACCGGTACGCCGCCGGCGGCTTCGACCATCTCTACCGTGTTCCAGGTCAGGCGCGGGTCGTGCACGATCTTGCCGCCGGGCTGCTTGCGCAGGATGGCCTGGGCGAGCAGGCCGACAAGGTAATAGCCCTCGATGAAGCGGCCGTTCTCGTCGAAGAAGAAGCAACGGTCGAAATCGCCGTCCCATGCAATGCCGAAGTCCGCGCCATGCTGGCGCACCGCTTCTGCAGTGGCCGCGCGATTGTCCGGCAGCAAGGGATTGGGAATGCCGTTGGGGAAATTGCCATCCGGCTCATGGAAGACGCGCACGAATTCGAAGGGCAGATGCGGGGCGAGCAGATCGACGATCGCGCCAGCGCCGCCGTTGCCCGCGTTGACCACCAGCTTCAGCGGCTTGAGCGCGGCGCGGTCGACGTAGCTCAGCAGGTGTTCGATGTAGGCGGACTTGTCCAGTTCGCTGCGCTGCGTGGCAGTAGCGGCCGCTGGCGCTGCGGTGTCGGCTTCGACGGTGTCGGCGATGGCGAACAAGCCGGTATCCGAGCTGATCGGCTTGGCGTTTTCGCGCACCAGCTTCATGCCGTTGTAATCCATCGGATTGTGACTGGCGGTCACCATTACGCCGCCGGCCGCACCGAGGTGGTCGGTCTGGAAGTACACCTCTTCAGTGCCGCACATGCCGATATCGATCACTTCCCGTCCGGCGCCGCGCAAGCCGGCGGCGACTGCCTGGGCCAGCCCGGGGCTGGTCAGGCGGATATCGTGGCCGACCACGACCGGCCCGGTGTTGCTCAGTTGGGCCGCCATGGCCGTGCCGATGCGGCGGGCCATGTCTTCGTTGAGTTCGTCCGGTACTCGGCCACGGATGTCGTAGGCCTTGAAGGCGGGTAGCGTCATGGGGGAGGGGACCTCGCTGCGGGGGACGTTGAAGTTTAGCCGGGCCTTTGGGGGTTTGGCTCGACCTTTGCACGCCGCACCGCGGCGGGACAGGGCGCAGTCAGCCGCTAGAATGGCCGCCTACAGCAACGAGGCGAGGGGCGGTAATGAGCAAGTCCCAGGCGGCCGGCGCGCACGGCAAGCGGTTTGCCGACGCGGCCCAGGCCCTGAGTGGCGTGGTGGCCGACGGTCAAACGCTGGCGGTAGGCGGGTTTGGTCTGTGCGGCATTCCCGAGGCGCTGATTGCCGCGCTGCGTGATAGTGGCGTGAAAGACCTGACGGTGATCTCCAATAACGCGGGCGTCGACGGGTTCGGCCTCGGCCTGCTGCTGGAAACACGGCAGATACGCAAGATGATTTCGTCCTACGTCGGCGAGAACAAAGAATTCGAGCGGCAGTTCCTCTCCGGCGAATTGCAGCTGGAATTCAATCCGCAGGGCACGCTGGCCGAGCGCCTGCGGGCCGGCGGCGCCGGGATTCCGGCCTTCTACACCGCCACCGGGTACGGCACGGTGGTGGCCGAAGGCAAGGAAACGCGCGAGTTCGATGGCAAGCACTTTGTGATGGAGACCGCACTTCGCGCCGACGTGGCGTTGGTCAAGGCGTGGAAGGCCGACACCTCCGGCAACCTGGTGTTCCGCAAGACGGCGCGCAATTTCAATCCTGCCTGCGCCATGGCCGGGCAGGTGTGTATCGCCGAAGTGGAGGAATTGGTCGAGCTGGGGCAGATCGATCCGGACCAGGTCCACCTGCCCGGCATTTATGTCGACCGCATCGTGGTCAATGCCACGCCCGAAAAGCGCATCGAGCAGCGCACCGTGCGCAAGGAGAACCCCTGATGGCCTGGTCCCGCGATGAGATGGCCGCGCGCGCGGCGCGCGAGCTGAGCGACGGTGCCTACGTCAACCTCGGCATCGGCCTGCCGACGCTGGTGGCCAACCACATTCCCGAAGGCGTGGACGTGTGGTTGCAGTCGGAGAATGGGTTGCTCGGCATCGGCCCCTTCCCGACCGAGCAGGAAGTCGATGCCGACCTGATCAACGCCGGCAAGCAGACCGTCACCGCGCGACCGGGCGCCAGCTATTTCGGCAGCCACGATTCCTTCGCGATGATCCGCGGCGGCCATATCGACCTGGCGATCCTCGGCGCGATGCAGGTGACCGACCAGGGCGACATCGCCAACTGGATGGTGCCCGGCAAGATGGTCAAGGGCATGGGCGGGGCGATGGACCTGGTGGCCGGCGTCAAGCGCGTGGTCGTGCTGATGGAGCACGTGGCCAAGGACGGGAGCCACAAGATCCTGCCGCAATGCGACCTGCCGTTGACCGGCGTGGGCGTGGTCGACCGCATCATTACCGACCTGGCGGTATTCGATGTGACGCCGCAGGGGCTCAAGCTGATCGAGAGCGCCGAAGGCGTGGAAGACGCCGAGTTGCAGCAGAAGACTGGGGTGCCGTTCTCGCGTTGAGGTTAGCCGCTCAGGCGCGCATAGCGGTAAGGCACCTGCGCTGTCGCAGGTGTCGCAGTGCCGTCGAGGTTGTTGCTCTCGGCCACGCGATAGCCAGCCGCAACGGCCGCCGCAGCAAATGCGCGTTCCATCGCATGGGCCAGCGTGCCGTCGATCTGGCCTCGCTCGTTCTCGAATTCGGCCGGATACAGGTGTGCGTCCAGTATCGGCCGCAGTGCCTGCAGGCGCGCCCAGAACATTGTGCCGGAGGCGAATGACAGGCCGGGATTGCGCGTGGCGACGCCCAGCCGCGTGCCGAGATAATCCAGTGCTTCGCCGTTGCCGCCCAGGTAGTTCGCTACCGGCAGCAAGTGGCCGGCGGGCGCCACCAAGCCTAGGGTTGGGTCACGATCGAACGCATCGGCAATGGCCTGTGCATCCCTGGGTGGAAGCAGTGCGCTCAGCAGCTCTGCAAGCCATTGCGCGCCATCTTCGCGGTGGGTGGACTGCTTGGTATGCAGCTTGAGGACGAGTTCCACCCCTTCATTGCACAAGGCGTCGGCAAGATGCAGGAATGGCAGCACGTCGCGGCCATGGTTGTCGTGCAGGCTCAGCTCGGCACGCACGCCTTCCACTTCCAAAAGCTCCTGCACCTGCTTGGCCAGCGTCGGCGAGGTGGTGATGATCAACCGGCCGCCCAAGCCACTCGCATGCCAGGCACGCAGGATCACTGGCAATGCTTCCAGATACCAGGCATGTACAACGACGGCCAGGGACCTCTCGGCTGATGCTGCAGAAGCAGGCGACAAGGCGCGCCGTGCCTGCGCCAGCCACGCATGCCCCAACCGCATATCCGGCTCCAGCACCGCGCCTTCGGCCCATTCGTTCCAGGCATTGATGAAGACCAGTTTGTGCGCCGGCGGTTCGGCCGCCAATCTTTGATGAATGGTCTGCCGCAGCCAGTCGCCGAAAGCGCGAGGCGACGCGTGCAACAGCACGCGACCCTTGCCGGAGCGGCGCGGCTCGTTGTCCCAGCCCGGATTCACGCCCGGGTACAGGCGATACCCCGGCAGGGGCCGCGACGCAGCTTCCTGCGCAAGCACGCGCCAGTCCAGCACCTCGCCGGCAAAGTCCGGGTTGATCAACGTCTGCGCCGATGCCACCGAGGGCGGGCTGCTCATGTTGGGCGGGAACTCCACCGCCGCGTCAAAGCCAATATCGCGCGGGTCCGGCCGTTCGAATCCCTGCACATAGGCCAGGTGGATCTCGCCGATCTCGTTATCGCGGCACCACTGGCGCCAACGCTGTGCGGTCGCGGCGGGATCGGGCATCAGGCTTGGGCGGTAGACCAGCAGCATCGGCCGCCCGTCCACCCGCAGTGCGCGGCGGTCGCGCAGGTACGGCGCAATGTGGGCGATGAACGCCAGGTCGTCCTCGGCGCTGTGCTGCTGCGCCATCAGCACGTCTTGGTCGCGGCCATCCCAGCGCCGGGCCCAGTTTTCGTTGGCCCAGCACAGGCAGAACGGCAGCTCGATCGTCTCGTCGGCCAGCCATTGCTGCAGCGGTTGTTCCAGCAAGGTGCGGCCGGCGAACCAATAGAAGTAGAAGCAGAAGGCGCCGATGCCGTATTCAGCGGCCAGGCGTGCCTGTTCGCGCATCACGCCGATATCGCGCAGGTCGTAGAAGCCAAGGTCGGCCGGCAGGCGCGGTTGCACGTGGCCTTCGAATTGCGGCAATGCGCGGGTGACGTTGCGCCATTCGGTGAAGCCCTTGCCCCACCAGCGGTCGTTCTCGGCGATGGGATGGAACTGCGGCAGGTAGAACGCGACCAGCGTGGCCGGCATTACTTCGGGCAGCGGCTGTTTGCGATAGGGCACGTGGCCAATGGCCGGCTGGTCCGAGCGCAGATAGGGTCGGCGCGCGTGGCTACCCTGCGCGAGTTGGCCACGAGGCGGCGGCGGCACCCAGTCGGCCACGCGCGGCAGCAGGCGCGCGCGTAAGCGGTCGCGCGTGCCATCGTCCAGCGGCAGCAGGCGGAACGCTGCCCGCAACGCGCGATACAGGGTCGAGCGCGCGGACCGGCCGAAGGAGGGCGCTGCCGGCATCAGAGGTTCTGGTAGTTCGGCCCCGAACCACCCTCCGGGGTCACCCAGTTGATGATCTCGTACGGGTCCTTGATGTCGCAGGTCTTGCAGTGCACGCAATTGGCGGCGTTGATCTGCAGGCGCTTGCCGGTCGCGGTGGCGGGATCGGCGACGATTTCGTACACGCCGGCCGGGCAGAAGCGCGTACACGGGTTGTCGTACTCCTGCGCGCAACGGGTGACGCAGATATTGGGGTCCAGCACGTGCAGGTGGACCGGCTGGTCTTCATCGTGCTCGGTGGCAGCGAAGTACACGCCTTGCAGGCGGTCGCGCGGCGCCAGTTCGCGCTGCACGTAGTCGCGCTTGGGTTCCTCGTGTTCGCCGACCTTGTCCAGCGAACACCAGTCCGGCTTGTTTTTCAGCGTCCACGGCGAATGTCCGCCGACGGCGGTTTCCCACGCGGCGTTGGCCAGGCCGAACCACAGGCCGCGCTTGAAGCCCGGCTTGATGTTGCGGACCTGCTTCAGCTCGGCCATTGCTTCGGAATCGCGCAGCTTGGCATCGAAGCCCTCGGGCGCCAGGTGCGAGGCCACCAGGTGTTCGGCGGCGAGCATGCCGCTGCGGATCGCCTGGTGCGTGCCCTTGATCTTGGGCACGTTGAGCAGGCCGGCGGTGTCGCCGATCAGCAGCGCGCCGGGCATTTCGACCTTCGGCAGCGACTGCCAGCCGCCGGTGACGATCGCGCGCGCGCCGGCCGACAGGATGTTGCCGCCTTCCAGCAGCGGCTTGACCGTGGGGTGGTTCTTCCACTGCTGGAAGGCTTCCCACGGCTTGTATTCGGGGTCGTGGTAATCCAGGCCGCTGACATAGCCCAGCGCGACCTGGTTGTTCTCCAGGTGATACAGGAAGCTGCCGCCGTAGGTCTGCGGGTCGGCCGGCCAGCCCAGGGTGTGCACGATCTTGCCGGGCGTCACGCGGCCTTCCGGCACCTGCCACAGCTCCTTGATGCCGATCGAATAGCTTTGCGGGTCGCTCTCGGCGTCGAGGCCGAAACGCTTGACCAGGCGCTTGGTGAGGTGGCCGCGCGCGCCTTCGGCCAGCACCGTGACCTTGGCGCGGATATCGATCCCGGGCGTATAGCCCGGCTTGTGCGAACCATCCTTGGCCACGCCCATGTCGCCGATGCGCACGCCGATGACCTTGCCGTCGTCGTCATGCAGCGTTTCGGCGGCGGCGAAGCCGGGGTAGATCTCCACGCCCAGCGCTTCGGCCTGCGGCGCCAGCCAGGCGCACATGGCGCCGAGGCTGACGATGAAGTTACCGTGGTTGCGCATGCCCGGCGGCACGATCGGAAACTTGTGCCCGCCGTCCTTGGTGAGATACCAGAACTCATCTTCGCCGGCGGCCACGCAGATCGGCGGCGGGTTGTCGCGCCAGCCCGGCAGCAGGCGGTCCAGCGGTTCGGGTTCGATGACCGCGCCGGACAGGATGTGCGCGCCGATGGTGCTGGCCTTCTCGATCACGCACACCGTCAGGTCGGGATTGAGCTGCTTCAGGCGGATGGCAAACGCCAGCCCCGACGGGCCGGCGCCGACGGTGACGACGTCGTACTCCATGACGTCGCGCTCGACTGCTTCGGACGCGACTGCGCCGACTCCGGTTTCCGACATGCTGCTGCGCTCCCAATGGCTCGATGACTCGATGGCTGCCGCCCATTTTCAGGGTTTGCAGGGAGCCGGGCAAATTCCAGACGCCAGCGTATTGGGCGGCGGGGCATCGTGCTAGCGTTGGCCGATGCAAATCGACCTGCCAGGCGCCGAAGTGACGTGGCTACCCGGCTGGCTCCCGGCACCGCAGGCCGAGGCCCTGCGGCTGGGGCTGCTGGAGGAAGTGGCGTGGGAGGTGCACCGGATCAAGCTATTCGGGCGCGAGGTGGATTCGCCGCGGCTGAGCCGCTGGATCGGCGATGCCGACGCCCACTATCGCTACTCGGGCACCGTGTTCGAACCACATCCCTGGCCGGCGCGGCTGCTGCCGTTGCGGGAGCGGCTGGTGGCAGAGACTGGGCGGCCGTTCAACAGCGTGCTGCTCAACCGCTATCGCGATGGGCGTGACGCCATGGGCTGGCACAGTGACGATGAGCCCGAGTTGGGCACGCAGCCGGTGATTGCCTCGCTCAGCCTGGGCGCGCCGCGGCGTTTCGTGTTGCGGCACCGCCAGCAGCACAGCCTCAAGCGCGAAATCGTGCTCGGCCACGGCGACTTGCTGTTGATGGCCGGGGACACCCAGCGGCTGTACCAACACGCGTTGCCGCGGACTGCCAAGCCGGTCGGCGAACGAGTCAACCTGACCTTCAGGCAGATTGCGCCGCGCGCTGAAAGCCGTCGGGGCTGAAGCCCCTCCTACAAGGGCACTGCAGGAGGGGCTTCAGCCCCGACGAGCGAAGGCGGGCTGCAAGAGACTATCTGCGCAGGTTCCCCGCCGACGCCGCATCCTGCTGCCCGGTTTGCAGGGTCCAGCCCACCAGGTCATGCGTCACCTGGCGCAGAGACACCTCGAATGCCGCGGCCACCGAGCCCACGTCAGTGGCACCGGCGGGGGTGGCTACCAGGAACGTACGCGAGCCGACCACGCGCTGGTCGCTGCTGTGCAGCAGCTTGGCATTGAGTTCGACCGTGGCCGAAGGCAATGGCTGGCCGGCGTAATCCGATTCGAAGCGGCGCAGGTCCAATACCAGGCGGTAGTCGGCGCGGATGCCGTCGCTGCTGCGGCCAACGCCACCGATGCGCTGGCTGTCCTCGAATGCGCGCAGTACGGCGCCTTCCACCATGTCGGTGGCCGGTTGTGCCCAGCTGGCGCCCTGGTAGACCTGCAACTCGCCAGGTACCGGGCGTACGTTGATGCGCGGGCTGTCGACCAGGCGCGAGGCACTCGGCTTGACGATGGTCAGCTGCCAGGCCACTTGCGGCCACGCCGGGTCCGGCATCACGCGGACATCGGGCGAATAAATCGTCACCGGTTCGCGCGAGCCGGTGGAAAGGATCGAACAGCCGCCCAGCGCGACCAGGGACAGGCACAGGCAGGCGTGGAGAAGGCGCTTCATTTGGGCTGGTACTCCTTCGGGGCGTCGCGGCCTAGCAGGTAGCGTGCGGGGTTGTTGTCCAGGCGGTCGCTGACCCGGCGCAGGTCGCGGATCAGGCCACGCAGCTCGGCCAAGGTCGGGCCAAGCTGGCCCAGGCCTTCGTTGGCGAAGCTGTTGATGGCCGCGCGATTGTCGCCAAGGATGCCGTTTGCATTGTTGGCGGCCGAGTCGAGCTTGCTCAGGGTTGAATCGAGCTTGTCCAGGATCGGCGGCAACTGCTGCACCAGGTTCTGGTCCAGGTGCTGCACTGCCCCGTTCGTGGTGGTGAGGGTGGCATCGAGCTTGCGCGCGGCATCGCGCGCGCTGATCAGCAGTGCCTGCACGCCCTCGTCGCGGTTGCCGAGCGAGTTGCTGATCTTTTCCAGGTTCTGCAACGTGGTCGAGATGCTGGCGACGTTGCGGTCGCTGAGCACCTGGTCGAGCCGCTCGACGATGCGGTTGGCGGTATCGGTGATGTTCTGCAACGCCGAAGGCGTGGTCTGGATCACCGGTGCATCGCTCTTGTCCACCGAGGTGAGCGCGGGCGACTCCGGCGTGCCGCCGCTGAGCTGGATGATCGAAGGACCGGTCAGGCTGGTGATCGCCAGCTTGGCGCGGGTGTCTACCTTGATCGGCGTGGTCGAGTTCAGGCGCACGCGCGCCACCACCTGGCGCGGGTCGTCCGGCGCCAGCGTCAGCTCGGTGATCGAACCCACCGCGATGCCGTTGTACTGCACCGGGCTGCCGACCGACAGGCCGGTCACTGCCTCGCGGAACACCACGCGGTAGTACTGCCAGGTGCGGTCGGAGGAGTATTTGGCGGCCCATAGACCGAACAGCAGCAGGGCAAGCCCGGCGACGATGGTGAACGCGCCGATCAGCACGTAGTTGGCTTTGGTTTCCATCAGGCGGTCTCGCTCGAGTCGGTCTTCGCCTCGCGCGCGGCACGCGCGCGAGGGCCATGGAAGTACTCCTGCACCCACGGGTGGTCGATCTGCTCGATCTCGGCCAATGGTGCGTTGGCGATGATCTTGCGGTCGGCCACCACCGCGACGCGGTCGCAGATGGCGTACAGCGTGTCCAGGTCATGGGTGATCAGGAACACGGTCAGGCCGAGGGCCTGTTGCAAAGTCTTGATCAGCCGGTCGAACGCGGCCGCGCCGATCGGGTCCAGGCCGGCGGTGGGTTCGTCGAGGAACAGCAGCGGCGGGTCCAGCGCCAGCGCCCGCGCCAGCCCGGCGCGCTTGCGCATGCCGCCGGACAATTGCGACGGCAGCTTGTCCAGCGCATCGGCG
The DNA here is from genome assembly GCA_035539015.1 of Stenotrophomonas sp. Taxonomy (GTDB): domain Bacteria; phylum Pseudomonadota; class Gammaproteobacteria; order Xanthomonadales; family Xanthomonadaceae; genus Stenotrophomonas_A. The sequence continues at coordinate 38,169 of DATLJF010000288.1, forward strand.
TGCAGGCCGGCAAGCTTGATCTTCAGCAACGCCAGCTCATAGAACCAGCGTTCGGGGAAGTCGCGGTGGCGTTCCTTCAAGGGCACCTGCACGTTCTCGCCCACGGTCAGCGAGGAGAACAGGGCGCCGTCCTGGAATAGCACGCCGGTATTGCGGGTGATGTGGTCGCGCTCGGCCGGATCGTCCGAGGCCGGGTCGGCGCCGAGCACCTCGATCTGCCCGGCATCGGGCCGGCGCAGGCCGAGGATGCTGCGCATCAGCACCGACTTGCCGGTGCCCGAACCGCCGACCACCCCCAGGATTTCGCCCCGGCGCACGTCCAGGTCGAGGTCCTCGTGCACGGTCTGGCTGCCGAAGCGATTGACCAGCCCACGTACCGAAATGGCGATGTCGTCCGCCGCGGCCATCACCAGCCCACCTTCATGAACCACAGCGCGGCCATCGCGTCGAGGATGATCACCAGCGATATGGTCTGCACCACGCTGGAGGTGGTGCGCTCGCCGACCGACTGCGCGGTGCCGGTCACCTTGAGCCCTTCCAGGCAGCCGATGAGGGCGATGACCATGGCAAATACCGGCGCTTTCGACATCCCGACCAGGAAGTGCCGCACCTGGATCGTCTCGTGCATCCGCGCCAGGTACATCTGCGGGGGAATCCCCAGGTCGAAGGCGCCCACGGTGACGCCGCCAGCCAGGCCGGCGATCATCGCGATGAAGGTCAGCAACGGCAGCATCAGCAACAAGGCCAGCAAGCGCGGGATCACCAGCAGGTCGATCGGGTCCAGGCCCAGGGTCTGGATCGCATCGATTTCCTCGCGCGACTTCATCGCGCCAATCTGCGCGGTGAAGGCGCTGGCGGTGCGGCCGGCCAGGACAATGGCGGTGAGGAGCACGGCGAATTCGCGCAGGAACGCGATGCTCACCAGCTCGACGACGTAAATCTCCGCACCGAAGTCGCGCAGGATGGTCGAGCCGAGGAAGGCGATCACCGCACCCACCAGGTAGGACAGCAGCACCACCAGCGGCACCGCATCCAGGCCGACCTGCTCCATGTGGCTGACCGTAGCGGTCAGGCGGAAACGACGCGGGTCGCGGAATAGCCGCGCCAGCTTGACCAGGTTCTCGCCGAGGAAGCTGGCCAGCTGGACGATGTCGCCGCCGGTGTTGTGAACGGCTCGGCCCAGGCGCGCCAGGGCGGCCACGAAGCCGTAGTCGCGACGTGGCTTGGGCCGGTCGTCCTCGAGTTCCTCGATGGTGCAGACCAGCGCGCGGTGGTCTTCGCGGAAGGAAATCGCGTCGTCGGCCAGACCGGCACGGCGGGCGTAGCGCAACAATTGCAGCACGCCGGCCGAATCCAGTTGCGCGATGCCGCTGGCATCGATGCGGCAAGGCTCCTGCGGCAGCCCCTGCAGCAGCTCGGCCGCGGCCATCGCGGTGTCGAGCACCCAACTGCCGGCCAAGCGAATTCGCGCCGGATCCTGGGTGTCCCGGGCGAGGGTCGGTGGCTGAGGAGATTTCTGGTCGCGCATCCGTGCGGCAGCATACATGGGCAGGTGTCGTAGGCGTATCGTGACACGGCGCCAATCCATCGCGCTTGCTGCGCTGGGTTACAGCCGGCAACGGCGCGGACATACACTTGCCAGGCCACCGCCCTGCGATCACCGCCGAATGTCCGTTGCCGCACCCGCCTCCAGCACCACCAGCGCCAGCTATGCGCAGCGGGTGGCCTTCGTCTCGGAAATCGCCAGCCGGCTGCACAGCTATGGCACCACCGCACAGCGCCTGGAAGCCGCGCTGATCGCCTTGTCGCAGCAACTGGACCTGGATTGCGAGCCCTGGTCCAACCCGACCGGCGTGATCCTCAGTTTCAGCGACCCGAGCAAGGCGATCGGCTCCAGCGACATCACCCGCGTGATCCGCCTGGCGCCGGGCGAGAACGACCTCTACAAGCTCAGCGTGGCCGACTACATCGCCGACAGCGTGGCCAGCGGCCGCATGAGCATTGCCCAGGGCCATACCGCGTTGCGGCGGCTGGACCGCGAAGTGGATGGCCGCGGCAAGGCGATGCAGGTCTTCGCCTTCGGCCTGGCGGCAGCCAGCGTGGCAGGGTTGTGGAAACTGCCATGGCTGGACATCGCCACCGCCGGCATCATCGGCCTGCTGATCGGCCTGCTGACCCAATACACCGACCGCCGCCCGGCCACCAAGGAGGCCGGCGATGCGCTGGCCGCGCTGCTGGCCGGTTTCGTCGCCACCGTGGTGGCTTCGCTGGTCGGCTCACTCAACCTCAATACAGTGATCATCGCCTCGCTGGTGGTCCTGCTGCCGGGTATGGCGCTGACCAACGCAGTCAACGAACTGGCCAGCCAGCACTGGGTCTCAGGTACGGCACGGCTGGCCGGCGCGGTGACCACCGTGCTCAAGCTCACCGTCGGCGCGGTCATCGCGGTGACCCTGACCCAGTACCTCGGCCTGGAACCGCAGGTGCGTGCGGTCAGGCCGCAGGCGCATTGGGTCGAATGGGCCTCGCTGGTGGCCGCTGCCTACGCGTTCGCGGTGCTGTTCAAGGCGCACGTGCGCGACTACGGCTGGGTGATGGCCGCGGCCATGGCCGGCTATGTGATTGCGCGCTACGCCGGGCAGGAATGGGGTAGCCCGGCCGGCGTATTCGCCTCGGCGATGACCTTGACCGCGGCCGGCAATCTGTTCGGACGCACGATCCAGAAGCCCGGCGCGCTGATCCGGCTCCCCGGCATCATCATGCTGGTGCCCGGCAGCACCAGCCTGCGCGGCTTCATCAACCTGGTGCAGCAGCAGAACGTCGACGTCGGCCAGGCGGCGTTACTGGCGGTCACCAACATCGTGATGGCCCTGGTCGCCGGTTTGTTGTTCGGCAATCTGCTGGTGCCGGCACGCAAGAATCTCTGATTTTCCGCCGCCTGCGAATCAGCGGGGGATAAAACGCAGGACGCCGGCAAAAGCCGGCGTCCTGACCGTGACCCCAGGTTGCCGATTTACTTCTTCTTGATGAGGAAGTCTTCGACCTTCTTGCCCTTGCTGGTCAGCTCGGCCATCCAGCGCGGCTGCTTGCCGCGGCCGGTCCAGGTTTCCTTGCTATTGGCCGGATTGCGATACTTCGGCGCGACCTTGCCGAGCTTGCGCCCTGCACGCGAGGAGACCTTCTTCACGGCCTTGCCGCGCCCGGCGGGTGCGGGGGCACCGAACAATTCTTCGAGGGTGTAGCCCTCGGCCTTGGCCAGGCGAGTCAGTTGCGCGCGCACCTTGGCGACGGGGGTGCGCTTGGCGACCACGCTCTGGCGCTTCTTCGCATTCTTGATCAGGGCGTCCAGCTGTTTGGCCGACAGGCCGGTGAGATCGATCGACATTGTTGCTCCAAGGCTGAGGAAAGGGGTGGTGGCCCGTCCTTGGCCCTGCGCTCGATCATAATGTCAGGTTATTGCGGTTTACAAATGTTCGCGGTGGTTCGGATTATTTCTTGGGTTTGTTGTGGTTTGATTTTTTACGTGCGGCGGCCGGGGGCAGACCCGTTTCGGGACACGCCGTGAACCCATCCATGGGGGCTAATCGGCGACATCCATGTCGCCGATTGTCCCGAAACGGGCCTGCCCGCGACCACCCGATAGATCAGCCTGGTTTTTAGGGAGAGAAAGGCACCCTCATCCGGCCCTGTCGGGCCACCTTCTCCCGCACACGGGAGAAGGACGGCAGGCGCCGTTGGCGATTAATTGCAGCGCGCGAATTGCATGCCGTCCTTCTCCCTCTGGGAGAAGGTGCCGCGACAGCGGCGGATGGGGCATCTCTCCCCACACAAACGCGGCCCACCCTCGGGCGTTTGGGGCCGTGCCCTTGCCCGGGGGGCGTTGGGCGACATGGACGTCGCCCAACGAGACACGCAGGGATGCAGTACTTGGCGTCCCCCGGGCAAGGGCACGGCCCCGAACGCCGCACGTAAAAACAAAGAGTCCAGTTAACCCCGCAACCGAGAAACCAACGCCACCTTATCCAGATTCTCAGCCGCCTCGGCCGTACGCGCACGATACTCAAACGTCCCGGCCGCCAACCCGCGCTCCGACACCACGATGCGATGCGGAATACCGATCAACTCCATATCCGCAAACATCGCCCCCGGCCGCAAACCACGATCGTCCAGCGCCGCATCGATCCCCGCCTCGAGCAGCTCAGCCAGCAGCGATTCGGCGGCCGCCGCCACGCTGGCGTCATTCTTCGGGTTGATCACGCAGACCACCGCCTGCCACGGCGCCATCGGCACCGGCCAGATGATGCCGGCCGCATCATGGTTCTGCTCGATGGCCGCCGCCACGATCCGTGACACGCCAATGCCGTAGCAGCCCATGCTCGGGATCGCGGCCTTGCCGGTCTCGTCCAGCACGGTGGCGCCCAGCGCCTCGGCGTATTTGCGCCCAAGCTGGAATACGTGCCCGACCTCGATGCCGCGGCCAATGCGGATCTCGCCACCATCCACCGCGCGATCGCCGGCGATCACATTGCGAATGTCGGCCACGGTCTGCGCTTCGGGCAGGTCGCGGCCCCAGTTGACGCCGGCAAGGTGGTAGCCGGCTTCGTTGGCGCCGACGACGAAGTCGGCCATGGCCGCCACTTCGCGGTCCGCGACCACGCGGATCGGCTTGCGCGGGGCCAGCGGGCCGAGGAACCCCGGTTCGCTGCCCAGGTGCTCGGCGATCTCGACTTCGTTGGCCAGGCGGTAGCCGGCCAGGCCTGCGACCTTGCCCAGCTTGATCTCGTTGACTGCATGGTCGCCACGCACCAGTGCCAGCACGAAGCCGCCGTCCTCGCCGACCACGGCCACCGATTTGACCGTGCGCTGCAAGGCGATGCCCATCAGCGCGGCGACGTCCTCGCAGGTCTTCTGCGTGGGCGTGTCGATCTTGCGCAGGGTTTCGGCCGCGGCCGGGCGCGGCGCCGGGTCGGCGGCGATTGCCGCCTCCACGTTGGCGGCGTAGTCCGAGCCGGTGGAGAAGGCCAGGGCGTCTTCGCCGGAGTCGGCGATGACGTGGAACTCCTGCGAAGCGTCGCCGCCGATGGCGCCGGAGTCTGCCTGCACCGCCCGGAATTCCAGGCCCAGGCGGGTGAACACGCGGCTGTAGGCCGCCTTCATGTTCTCGTACTCACGCACCAGGTCGGCGTCGGTGAGGTGGAAGGAGTAGGCGTCCTTCATCAGGAACTCGCGCGCGCGCATCACGCCGAAGCGCGGGCGGATCTCGTCGCGGAACTTGGTCTGGATCTGGTAGAAGTTGACCGGCAGCTGCTTGTAGCTGCTCAATTCCTGCCGCGCGAAGTCGGTGATGGCTTCCTCGGCGGTCGGCGAGTAGCAGTAGTCGGCCTGCTTGCGGTCCTGGATCTTCAGCAGCTGGTCGCCGAACTTCTCCCAGCGCCCGCTCTCTTCCCACAGTTCGCGCGGCTGGATCGTCGGCAACAGCAGCTCGACCGCGCCGGCGCGGTTCATTTCCTCGCGTACTACCTGCTCGACCTTGCGCAGTACGCGCAGGCCCAGCGGCGACCAGGTGTACAGGCCAGCGGCCAGCTTGCGGATCATGCCGGCGCGCATCATCAGCTGGTGGCTGACCAGCTCGGCGTCGGCCGGCGTTTCCTTGGTGGTGTGGAGGTGGAACTGGGACAGGCGCATCGGCGATTCGCAGGGGCGGAAAGGCGGTTATTTTGCCCTTCCTTGGTGCCGAAAGGGACGGCGCGGTGGCGCCAGGCCACCGGCCGGCCCCTGGAGCGGCCTCAGCCGCCGGTCTGCGGGCAGTACGCCTTCACTGCTGCCTCGGCGAGATTGCGCTGGGCATCGCGCTGGCTTTCGTCGAGCTTGGCGTCCGGTTTGCCGTCGCCATCGGTGTCTTCCATGACCGGGCGGGTGTCGCTGAGTACCTTCAGGTTTTCCCGGGCCTTGGTGCAGCGCGGCGGCTCCTGGGCCGCTGGCGTCTCGTCCTCGCTGGCGCCGACGGTGCCACGCGCGTCGATCCGGCGGGCCTCGAACTTCTGGCCACTGGGCGGGCTTTCGGAGTAATGGGTGACGCCATTGGCGTCCTTCCACTTGTACAGATCGGCGGCGCCCGCAGTGCCGGTCAGCAGCAACAGGCCCCACAGGCCGGTCGTCAGTCGCATGTTGTCTTCCCCAAGGTGAGTCCCCGTGCCGATTGCAGCACCCGCGGGCCGGGCTGACAAGTGAGGCGGCTTCGGCAGCGGTCGAAAAGCCCCCGGCCGGTCGCCCTGGATGCCGACTGCCTCTAAACTGCCGGGATGGAAGACTCTCGACCCCCGCCGCGTTCGCGCACGATCTACCTGCTGCCGAACCTGTTCACCACTGCCGGGTTGTTCTCCGGCTTCTACGCGATCATCGCCGCGGCCAATGGCGAGTTCGTGGATGCCAGCATCGCGGTGTTCGTGGCGGCCATCATGGATGGCCTGGATGGCCGCGTGGCGCGCCTGACCGGCACCAGCAGCGAATTCGGCGTGCAGTACGACTCGCTGGCCGACCTGGTCAGCTTCGGCATGGCCCCGGCGCTGGTGATGTACCACTGGTCGCTGTCGGCGTTGAAGTTCGATGGCGACGCCATGGGCCGGGTCGGCTGGGCAGCGGCGTTCCTGTACGCGGCCTGCGCCGCGCTGCGCCTGGCGCGCTTCAATACCCAGGTCGGCGTGGTCGACAAGCGCTGGTTCATCGGCCTGGCGAGCCCGGCCGCGGCGGGGTTGATGATGTCCTTCGTCTGGGCCTTTGCCGACGGCAACCTGGGCTGGAGCGGGGATGAGCTGCGCTACGTGGCGCTGGGCGTGACGGTATTGGCAGCCCTGCTGATGGTCAGCCGCATCCGTTTCTGGAGCTTCAAGGGCGGCGAGAAGGGCCCGCGCGCGGATCGCGTACCGTTCCTGGCGCTGTCCGTGGTGCCGATCGTGCTGGCCATCCTGGTGATCGACCTGCCGCGTGTGTTGTTCGTGGTTGGCGTGTTGTATGCGCTGTCCGGCCCGGGCGCTTGGTTGTGGCGACGCTGGCGCAAGGCGCCCGAAGCGGCATGAGCGAGGCGCCCGCCCTGCCGTGGTCGAGCGAGCAGCTGTCGTGGCTGCAGGCGCTCGGGCATGTGGTCTACCTGGACCGCGATGCGCCTGCCGCAGCGCCGGTGGCAGCGTCCTTGTCGAGCGATGTGGACGTGGCTGCGCCCATGGCCGCGACTGCGGCCGCGCCAGGCCGGCGGGGCGGTGCGCCGTCCTCGCCCGACACCTCGGTATCGGCGCCGAGCCCGGCATCGGCCGCGCTGGCGCCACGCCGCGGGCGTGCCGGCGTGCCGGACCGGCTGCAGATCGCCTTGCTGCGCGCCTCCGGTCTCAATCCGAATGACCCCGCCACGCAGTCGGTGATGGCCACCTGGCCAGTCGCCGAGCTGCGTGCCAACCCGCGCGCCAAGCGCGCGCTGTGGCCGCAATTGCGCGCGCTGCGCCGGCAAGGCAAGCCGCGGTCATGAGTGCATTGACCGCACCGGCGCCGGCCACGCTGCGGCCGATGCGCGAAGAAGATATTGACGCGGTGATGGAAGTCGAGCGCCGCGCCTACCCGTTCCCGTGGACGCGCGGCATCTTCCGCGACTGCCTGCAAGCCGGCTATCCCGGCCGGGTGATGGAGCAGGGCGGGGCACTGGTCGGCTACGGCCTGCTGAGCCTGGCTGCGGACGAAGCCCACATCCTCAATATTTGTGTCGACCCGACACTGCAATCGCGTGGCCATGGCCGCCTGCTGTTGCGCGCGTTGGTACGCCTGGCGCTGGAGCGCGGCGCGCGCCGGGTGTTTCTCGAGGTACGGCCGTCGAATGCGGCGGCGGTGGCGCTCTACCATTCAGAAGGCTTCAACGAGATTGGCCGCCGCCCGCGCTACTACCCGGCCCAGAATGGCCGCGAGGATGCGCTGGTAATGGCCATGGAACTGGCGTTCGAAGGCATGGGCTGAAGCCCGGCCTCACGCCATTCGCAGCGTGGCCACGCCGGCCACGATCAGGCCGGCCGCCAGCCAGCGCGCATGGGGCACCCGCTCACGCAACAGCAGCGCCGAAATCAGCAGGGCAAACAGGATCGAGGTTTCGCGCAGCGCCGACACCATCGCGATGGGCGCGCGCGTCATTGCCCACAAGGCGATGGCATAGGAGGCGGTGGTGCCAACGCCGCCGCACAGGCCCAGCAGCCAGTGGCGACGCGCGTATATCAGGAGGGCATCGCGCCGCCGGAGCATCGCCCAGCCGGCCAGCGGCAGGCCGGAGAGCAAAAACAGCCAGAGCGTGTAGCTGATCGGGCTACCCGACAGGCGTGCGCCCTGGGCATCGACCAATGTGTAGGTGGCGATGGTGAGGGCCGTCAGCAGTGGCCAGCCCAGCTGGCGCAAGTGCGCACCCACGGCCATGCCGAGAATGCCGGCGCTCACCAGCACCACGCCAAGCCAGGCGATCGCGGGCAGGGGTTCGCCCAGCGCGGTGGCGGCCAGCGCAACCAGGGGCGGCGCGCAGCCGCGCATCACCGGATAGGCCAGGCTCATGTCGACGGCGTGGTAGCTGCGCGCGACCAGGACGTAATAGCCGGCCTGCAACAGCACCGACACGCCCAGCCATGGCCAGCTTGACGGTGCGGGCGCGTCGAGCCAGGGCAGGGCGATGGCCGACAGCAGCGCGGCACTGGCGGTGACCAGCACGGTACCGAACAGTTTGTCCGGACCGCGCTTGACCACCGCATTCCAGCTGGCGTGCAGCAGGGCGGCGGCCAGCACCAGCAGGAAGATCGTTGCCGACATCGCGCCGCTGCCGTCGATAGATAACGTCGGCAGTGGCGCCGCTGCGATCAGAGCTTGGCGCGCTGGCTGCGCAAGCCGTCCAGCTGTGCGCTCCAGTCCAGCAGCCGCGCGCGTTCCTGCTCGACCACCGCCGCCGGCACCTTGTCGCTGAACCTGTCCAATTTGGCCTGGCTCTTTTCCTGTTCGGCGGCGACGCGGGCGATCTCCTTGTCCAGGCGCACGCGTTCGGCTTCCAGGTCCACCAGGCCGGCCAGCGGCACCAGCAGCTTGAGTTCGCCCACGATGGCCGCCGCGGCGGCCGGCGAATCCTGGCCAGCCTCCAGCCAGTCGATCGCCTCCAGGCGCAGCAGGAACTTCAGCGAAGGCGCGAAGCGCGCCACGCGGGCCTGGTCATTGGCCTGACCATCCTGCAGCAGCAGGCGCACCTGCTTGGACGGCGAGACATTGAGCTCGCTGCGCACACGGCGCAAGGCCGAGACCATCGCCTTGAGCCATTCGACATCCACCTCGGCGGCGGCGAAATCCTGGCCGGCGAAGTCGCTGGCCGCAGGGTAGGCCTGCAGGGAGAGCGTCGCGGCCTCGATGCCCAGGCGCGGGGCGACCTGTTGCCACAGTTCTTCGGTGACGAAGGGGATCAGCGGGTGCAGCAGGCGCAGCAGCTGTTCGAGCACGTACAGCAGGGTGTGGCGGGTGCTGTCGGCGGCGGCCGCGTCGTCACTGTTCAACGCCGGTTTGGCGAGCTCGACGAACCAGTCGCAGAACTCGTTCCAGGCGAACTCGTACAGCGACTGCGCAAGCAGGTCGAAGCGGTAGTCGGCAAAGTGGGTGTGCGCTTCAGCAGTCACCTTGGCCAGGCGCGACAAGATCCAGCGTTCGGCATCGGTTTGCGGCTGCGGCGCGCCGCGGAACTGGGCACCTTCGCTGTTCATCAGCACGAAGCGGCTGGCGTTCCACAGCTTGTTGCAGAAGTTCTTGTAGCCCTCGGCGCGGCCCAGATCGAACTTGATGTCGCGGCCATGGGTGGCGAGCGCGGCGATGGTGAAGCGCAGCGCGTCGGCGCCGTGGGCAATGATGCCGTCCGGGAATTCCTTGCGCGTGGCCTTCTCGATCTTCTCGGCCATGCGCGGCTGCATCAACCCGCCGGTGCGCTTGGCGACCAGGTCTTCCAGGCTGATGCCGTCGATGATGTCGAGCGGGTCGAGCACGTTGCCCTTGGACTTGGACATCTTCTGCCCGTCCTTGTCGCGGATCAAGCCGGTGATGTAGACATCGCGGAACGGCACCTTGCCGGTGAAGCTGTCGGTGGCCATGATCATGCGCGCCACCCAGAAGAAGATGATGTCGAAGCCGGTCACGAGCACCGAGGACGGCAGGTAGCGCTCGAAACCGCGCTCGGCCATGGCCGCCTCGTTCGGCCAGCCCAGGGTGGAGAACGGCCACAGCTGCGAGGAGAACCAGGTCTCCAGCACGTCGCTGTCCTGGGTGAGTGCGACCGCGTCACCGATGCCGGCGTTGGCGCGTGCTTCGGCTTCGTCGCGGCCGACGTAGCAGCGGCCCTCGGCATCGAACCAGGCGGGAATGCGGTGGCCCCACCAGAGTTGGCGGCTGATGCACCAGTCCTGGATGTTTTCCATCCAGTGGCGATAGGTGTTGATCCAGTTCGGCGGCACGAACTTCACTTCGCCGCGCTCCACCAGGTCCAGGCCACGCTGGGCCAGGCCGTCCATCTTCACGAACCACTGGTCGGTGAGATAGGGCTCGATCACCTGGCCGGTGCGGTCGCCGCGCGGCACCTGCAGCTTGTGCGGCTTGGCCTCCACTAGCAGGCCCTGTTCTTCCAGTTCGGCCAGCACCTGCTTGCGGGCGTCGTAGCGATCCAGCCCGCGATAGCGCTCCGGTGCGTTGTCGTTGAGTGCCGCCACCGGGGTGAACAGGTTGATCAGCGGCAAGTCATGGCGCAGGCCGACCTGGTAGTCATTGAAATCGTGCGCCGGGGTGACCTTGACCACGCCGGTGCCGAAGGCGCGGTCGACGTAGGCATCGCCGATCACCGGCACGCGGCGGCCGGTCAGCGGCAGAGTGACGGTCTTGCCGATGAGGTGTGCATAGCGCGCGTCTTCCGGGTGGACCATCACCGCGGTGTCGCCGAGCAGCGTCTCCGGGCGGGTGGTGGCCACCACCAGGTAGTGGCGGGTCTCGCGCAGCGTTTCATTGCCGTCGGCGTCGATTTCGACATGCTCGTAGCTGGCGCCGTCATCCAGCGCATAGCGGATCGACCACAGGAAGCCATCTTCCTC
>DATLJF010000289.1:0-3949 GCA_035539015.1 Stenotrophomonas sp.
CGCCAGCATGCGGGCACCCGTTCCCCGGCCCACCCCCCATGCTGCAGTGCATTCCTTATAACGGTCCCGACTCCGCGCCTCTGTGGTTCGTCGACCTGTGCCAGCCGACCGACGCCGACCTGGCCGAGGCCACCCGGCGCCTGGGCTTCGCCATTCCCGACCGCGCCGGCATCGGTGAGATCGAGTTCAGCAGCCGCATTCGCTACGAGGGCGAGGCGCTGGTACTGAACCTGCCGCGCTTCCAGTACGAACAGGAGCATGTGGTCGCACCGCTCGGCTTCGTCATCTCGCCACACGCATTGGTCGTGCAACGCGAGTACGCCGTGCCGGCGCTGGACGGACTGCAGGCCGAAAGTGGCGGCCAACCGGCCAGCGGCTCGGCCGACCTGTTCCTGCGCATCATCGAGCGCATCGTAGACCGCCTGGCCGACCTGCTCGAATCGCTGGAGACGACGATGAGCGACGCCTCGCGCGACGCTTTCAACCGTGGCAAGGGTCGCCGCGCCACCCGCCAGCTCGAGCGCATGCTCTATGACGTCGGCCAGATGGGCCGGCGGATAGGCGCCCTGCACAACACCCTGCATGGGCTGCTGCGGATGGTCACTTTCCTCGACGAGGCCACGCCCGAGGCCTTCGCAAGCGACGATCTGCGCAAGCGCATCAAGCTCATCCACAAGGATCTGGCCTCGCTGAGCGAATTCGAGCAGCAACTGGGCGACCGCATCGAATTCCTGCTCGACAGCGTGCTTGGCCTCATCAACATGGACCAGAACGAAGTCATGAAGGTCATGGCCATTGCCTCGGTAGTGGGCATTCCCCCTACGGTTCTGGTGGGCGTGTGGGGTATGAACTTTGCGTCCATGCCTGAGCTGCACTGGCAGCATGGCTACCTCATCGCGCTGGGCGCGATCGCGCTGAGCATCGTGGTTCCGTTGGTGTGGTTCCGGCGTCGGGGATGGTTGTAGCGATCGCTGCTGATTCGTCCGCATCACAAAATGGCGGCCAGAAGAATACGTTTGCGCATCGAACTGCTTGAGACATTTCTACTCTCGCGTAGGACTTTTCGCGCAGAAGGTTCGACTTATACAAGTGTGATTCAAAAACGACGATACCTGCGACGCGTCCAATAGCTGGCCTTCGATGACCCGCGTTGAATGTGCACCCACGCGACTGGCATGCCGCCACGCCGTGAGTCACACATCTGCTAGGGAATCATCGCGATGAATCGCATTTACAGAATCGTATGGAACGCCACGATCAACCGTTGGGTCGTGACCTCTGAACTCGCCACAGGGCGCAAGAAGAAGGCGAGCGCCGGTCAACGAACCCCCGCCGCTGCGTCGATGATGTTCGCCGCTACGTTGCTGGTGGCCGGCGGTGCGCTGGTACCACAGCCCGCCGAGGCATTCTGGGTCAAGTGCAACTTGACGCCGGGGCCCTGCCGCCGTCCGCCGGCGCCCAGGCCGGCACCCGCCCCGGCACCGGCAGCGGGTTTGGGTCCCGCCGCCAAGATGACACTCAAGTATTTTCGCGCCAACTCCGGCAACGCAGATGCCAACGCGGAGGCATCGGAATCCGTTTCGATAGGGCCGGAAAGCGTCTCCAGAGGCTATGGATCGATCGCGATAGGTAAGAACGCCCAGACGTGGAAAGACGGTTTGTCGGGCTATCACCTACAAGTCGCCATCGGAGCGAACTCGGTCGCGTCGGGCCCACTATCCCAGGCGCTTGGCGACCACGCCAAAGTGTGGGGAGCGGACGCAATCGCTCTGGGCTCGCACGCTGAGGTAAAACACAACAAAGGTGTCGCACTGGGCAGTAGTAGCGCTACCGACCGGGAAAAATCCGTGGCGGTGGGCAACACAGGACTGCTCCGCCAGATCACCTACGTCGGCCAAGGCACCAAGGACACCGACGCAGTGAATGTGTCGCAGCTGAAAGGCGTGGCAGGCGCGCTCGGCGGCGGCGCTTCGGTTGACGCCAAGGGCAATGTCGTCAAGCCGGCCTACCAGGTCGGTGGCAAGACTTATAGCAACGTGGGCGACGCGCTGGCCGCAGTGAACCCTGGCATGGATGACCCGCTCAACGTCAAGTACGACGACGCCAGCAAGACCAAGGTGACCTTCAAGGGACAGGGCGGTACGACGCTGGCCAACGTCAAGGGCGGCGTGAACGATCTTGATGCCGTCAACGTGCAGCAGCTCAAGAGCGCCGGCATCATCGACAACGATGGCAAGGTCGGTCGCGCTGTCATGTTCAACGGCCCGAATGGCGAGGTCAACGCCAATGGACGGCGCATCGTCAATGTTGCCGACGGTGTCAATGGCTCCGACGCTGTCAGCTTGTCACAGCTGCAGGGCGCGGGCCTGTCTTTTTCCCGCGACGGCCGCGCATTGAACCGCACTGTCACCTACGTGGAGGAGAGCGAACAGAGCGGACAATCGCGCGTGCGGCTCGCGGAGAACACGCTGATCAGTAACGTTGCCGCGGGCGTAGCAGGCACCGATGCGGCCAACCTGAAGCAGGTCAGAGATCTGGTGAGCTCAGCCACGATTGTGCCCGACGCGCCGCCAGTGGCTGGCAATAATGTTACCCAGCAAACTGCCTACCGGACCCGTGCTGGCTCGCAGCTTCTTCCAGAAGAGCGTGCCGGCGTACAGAACATCAGTGCCAATGACGGATCCGGCATTGACGCGACGAACGAAACGTACGTCTACAATTCGATGAACCACCACATCAGGGCGGCGGGCCGCAACGATCACGTAAACGGCACCAGTCCCAGTGCGCCAAGCGACGCGGCGTCCGCCTATGGACTGGGTTCCGTGGCTATCGGCTCCGATGCGCGCGCGCGAAGCGATTCCAGTGTCGCTCTGGGCCAGCAGTCGTATGTCACGGACGGATCCAACGACGCGGTCGCCTTGGGCTCTGGTTCGGTGGCCAAGGAAGCCAACGTGGTGTCGGTCGGCAGCGACGGTAGCCAGTCCTTCCAGGCGCTGGACAAGAACCGCAACACGATCACGATCACACCGCAGGCCAACACGCGGCGCATTGTCAACATGGCGGCGGGCAAGGACGACAACGATGCGGTCAACCTCAAGCAGCTGAAAGACGCCGGCATGGCGGTCGACGATAGCGGCAAGGTGACCAACGCCTTCGTCGCCTACGACGGCGCCGACAAGACCAAGGTCTCGCTGGGCGGCACCGGCGGTACCACCCTGACCAACGTCAAGGCCGGCAAGGCCGACCTGGACGCGGTCAACGTCAAGCAGTTGAAGGACAGCGGCATCGTCGACGACAAGGGCAATGCACAGAAGGCCGTGCTGTTCAATGGTCCGGCGGGCGAAGCCAATGTGGCAGGACAACGCATCGTCAATGTAAAGGCGGGTGCCGCCGAATCCGATGCAGTCAACCTGAAGCAGCTGAAAGACGCCGGCATGGCCGTCGACGATAGCGGCAAGGTGACCAACGCCTTCGTGGCTTACGACGGCGCCGACAAGACCAAGGTCTCGCTGGGCGGCACCGGCGGCACCACGCTGACCAACGTGAAGGCCGGCAAGGCCGACCTGGACGCGGTCAACGTCAAGCAGTTGAAGGACGTGGGCATCGTTGATGCCGATGGCAACGCGCAGAAGGCCGTGTTGTTCAACGGCCCCGCTGGTGAAGCGAATGTGGCCGGCCAGCGCATCGTCAATGTGGCCAAGGGCGTGGCCGGTACTGACGGCGTCAACGTCGATCAGCTGAGCGGCGTGACCCAGGCCATCGGCGGCGGCGCAGGCGTCAATACCGACGGCACGGTGAAGGCACCGACCTATGAGGTCAACGGTGGCACCTTCAACAACGTGGGCGACGCCCTGAAGGCGGCGGCCGCGGCCGGCGGTGCCGGCTCGGCACTGGCAGTGCAGTACAGCGATGCCAACAAGGGCAACGTGGCCCTGGCGGGCGCCGGTGG
>DATLJF010000290.1:0-9934 GCA_035539015.1 Stenotrophomonas sp.
GCCGGGCAAGGATGGCAGCACCAAGCCGCAGCTGCCGGTGCTGGCCAAGCATGCGGCCGAGGTCACCAAGTGATCGCCCACCGGGGCTGTGCCAGCGGCGCGCAGTCGACATAGACTGGCGGCCAGGGGCACTTCGCGGGAATCACACATGCGGCTGGGTTTGGCGGCCAATCGGCTGCATCACGAGGGCGACGAGGCGGCGCTGTTTCGATGGCTGCGCGCCTGCGAGGACGGTATTCGCCAATTGCAGCTCGGCCTGCACGCGGTGGGCCGCACCTATGACGCCATCGAGCGCGCCGGCCTGCTGCGCGATTTTGCCGGCCTGAGGCGTTATCCCAATGGCCGCGAAGGCGGCTTGATGAAGCTGGTGGCCGAGGTGGTGGGCCTGGAAGGCGGCGTGCGAACGCTCGATGGCGCGATCTACCTGATCGATCCGGTCGATCCTTCCTCGATCTTCCCCGAAGCCATCGCCCTGAAGCGCCAGTGCGTCATCCACGGCAAGCCTTTCATCTCGACCGTGGCCTCGGCGCGCGACTGGGTCGAGATCGAACGGATCCAGGCCGGCCTGCCGGCCGATGCCGGTGCCGACGACCTGCACGCCTTCGACCAGCACACCCTGGCGCTGATTGCCCACGACGCCATGAAGCCGCAGATGCTGGCCTTCGCCGCCGAGCATTTCGACCTGCTCTCGCGCTTTGCCCACCGCGTGGGTACCGGCACCACCGGCCAGCGCCTCAACGAACTGGCCTGGAGCCGCGGCTGGCCGCTGGACCAGGCCTGGGTGCACCGCTACCAGAGCGGGCCCATGGGCGGCGATGCGCAGATTGCCGACCTGGTGCTGCAGCAACGCTGCCAGCGCGCGATCTTTTTCGAAGACCCGCACGTGGCACGCCAGCACGAGGCCGACATCCAGCTGCTGGAACGGGCAGTCACCACCGTCACCGACCACGCGGTGTGCGTCACCACGCCGGTGGTGGCACGGCGCTGGGCCGAGGCGGCGGCACGCCGCGCGCAGGGGTTGCGCCGGCACTGACAGCGGCGGCCAGTCACTGGCCTGTCATCGACAACCGCAACACTCCCCGCGCTTTGTCATCCCTCGGGGGGATCCATGTTGCGTTCGCTGTTCTGCCTGGCGCTGGCCACTGGCCTGTGCTTCACCTCATCGCTGCATGCGCAGGAAGCCGAGCGCCTGCGGGTGCACGGCTCCAATACCGTCGGTGCACGTTTGATGCCGGCGCTGGTCGAGGCCTGGCTGGGCACCTTGGGCTACGAGCAGGTGCGCAAGGTCGAGGTCAGCGGCAGCCTCACCGAAATCCACGGCGTGCGCGACGAGCAGCCGTTGATCGTGGAGATCAGCCGGCGCGGTTCGGCGGCCGGCATGCAGGCCTTGATCCGTGGCGACGCCGAGCTGGCCATGCTGGCGCGCGCGCCGACCGCAGCCGAGCATTCGGCCGGTTGGCAGCTCGGCGAGCTGACGTCGCCGGACCAACAGTTCGTCCTGGCGCTCAACGGCGCACAACTGGCGGTGGCCGCCAGCCAGCCGGTGAAGACGCTGAGCGTGACGCAACTGCGCGCCTTGCTGGCTGGCGAGGCCCGCAACTGGGCGCAGTCGGGCGGCCGCGCCGGCGAGGTGCATCTGCTGTGTGGCCCGGCTGGCGCCGGCCTGGAAGACTTCCTGGCCAGCCGCGTGATGCAGGGCGCGGCGATCAAGGGTTGCACGCGGCGCTTGCCGACCTTGGCCGAGGCAGCGCGCGCGGCGGCCGCCGATCCGCAGGCGGTGGCGGTGATCGAACTGGTCACGCCGCTGCCGGCGAACGCTCGTGCACTGGCCGTGGCCGATGGCGGAATCGCGGTGGCACCGACGCCGGTGAACTTGCGCAGCGAGGACTATCCGCTGGTGCAGCGCTACAGCGTCTATGGCGGGCAGATGATGTCCGCGCTCGGCCGCAGCCTGGCGCTGTACCTGATCTCGCCGCCGGCGCAGCGCGTGGTCGCCGGGCAAGGGCTGGTGGCGATGTCGCTGCCGAAGCCCACCAACGAAGCGGCGCCGGCCACCAGCCCGGTGACGTACCGCGAGGCGGTCGCCGGCGGCATGCGGCTGCCATTGAGCGTTCGCTTCAACCTGAGTTCGCTGAGCACGATGTTCGAAGGCGGCTCGGCGCAGGACCTGGACCGGCTGGTGGCGTACATGCAGTTGCCGCAGAACAAGGGCCGCACGCTGGCGGTGGTCGGCTTCGCCAACGGCGATCCGGGTAATAAATTGTTCCCGACCATCGCCAGCAACGACCGCGCCGACATCATTGCTGGATACCTGGCCCAACGCGGCATCGTCGTCCAGCGCGCACGTGGGCTCGGCGCTCTGCGCCCATTGGTTGGCGAGGGCGATGCGCGGGCACGCGAGCGCAACGAGCGCGTGGAAATCTGGATGTTGTGAAGGCGCCGGCACCTGCCTGAATCGGGCCACAGGCGGGCCTGAACATTGCGCTGCGCCGGCGCCATCGTTTTCACCCGATGGCGATCCAGCGCGGACCACGATGGCGTCACTTCATCACAGGAGAACGCCATGCGCGCAACGCCCCTCACCCGTACGCCGCTGCTCTTGGCCCTGGGCCTGGCCAGCCTGGGATTCGCTGCAGGTGCCGCGGCCAAGCCCCCGGCCGAGCAAGGCTCGCCGAAGGCGCTGACCTCCACCGAGATCACCGCGATGTTGAGCGCCCAGGGTTATCGCGACGTACACGAACACGACGTCGAGTTCGAAGACGGCGTATGGAAGGCCGATGCCAAGAGCGGCGACGGCAAGCATGTAGACCTGAAAGTGGATCCGGCCACTGGCCGCGTATATCCGGACGAGATGGCGTCGCCGATGAGCGAGGACGACGTGCGTGCGGCATTGTCGGCGGCCGGCTATTCGGATGCGCGCGACTTGGATTTCGACGACGGCCTGTGGAAAGGCCATGCGCAGAATGCCGCCGGCAAGGACATGAAGGTGCAGGTGGATCCGAAGGACGGCAAGGTGGTGGCGGCCGAGCGCGACTGAACTGGTACCCGTACAACGCAGAAGGCCTCCCGAGTGGGAGGCCTTCTGTCGTCCTGCGAGTAAAGGCTCTTAGTGCTTTGCCCCGTCTGCCTTGGGCTCGGCGGCAGGCGCTTTCCCCGCAGCCTTCATCATGCGGTCGCGCGCGGCCTTGAATGCATTGCCTTCATACCAGTTCGGCCATTGCTCGCCAGCGGCCAGTTGCTGGCCAACGCCGTAGACGGCCTCGAGGTCTTCCACCGTGCCATCGAGCTTCCAGGTGGCCGCGTCGTACTCGTCCTTCGGCCCGTGGTAGCGGTTCTTGCCGTAGTCTTCGGCCGCCTTGCGGCCGGCTTCCATGCCGCCTTCGCGCAGGTCTTCGCCGCCGTCGGTATACAACGCCGGCACGCCGGCCTTGGCAAAGTTGAAGTGGTCGGAGCGGAAGTACGAACCATTCTGCGGCGAGGCTTCCGAATGCAGCACGCGGCCCTGCATCGCCACGATCGGCTTGAGGATGTCTTCCAGCTGCGAGCTGCCATAGCCGACCACGGTCATGTCCTTGGCCCGGCCGGCCACCGACATCGCATCGATGTTGACCACCCCGGCGATCTTGTCCAGCGGGAAGGTCGGATGGGCCACGTAGTACTTGGAGCCGAGCAGGCCCGACTCTTCCAGCGTCACCGCCACGAACACCACCGAGCGCTGCGGCGGCGGTGCCTGGTGGGCGAAGGCGTCGGCGATTTCGAGGATGCCGGCCACGCCGGTGGCGTTGTCGACGGCCCCGTTGTAGATGTTGTCGCCTGGCTCGCCATCGTGCTTGCCGAGGTGGTCCCAGTGCGCCATGTACAGCACCGCTTCTTCAGGATGGGTGCTGCCCGGCAACACGCCGACCACATTGCGCGACTGCTTCTCGGCGATCTGGCTCTTGAGGTCCACCGACCACTTCGCCTTCAGCGGCACCGGCTTGAAACCACGCTTGCTGGCGTCCTTGTAGGCCTGGGCCAGGTCGAGCCCGGCATCGGCGAACAACTGCTTGGCGGTGGCGGCGGAGATCCAGCCCTGCACTGGCAGGCGCGGATCCGGATCGTCCTTGGCCGGCAGGTCGTACTGCGGGCCGGCCCAGGAGTTGCGCACCACGTCCCAGCCATAGCTGGCACCGGCATCGTCATGGACGATCAGCGCTGCGGCCGCGCCCTTGCGTGCGGCTTCCTCGAACTTGTAGGTCCAGCGCCCGTAGTAGGTCATGCGCTTGCCTTCGAACAGCTTGCTGTCGCCGCTGTGGAAGCCCGGGTCATTGACGAACATGACCACCGTCTTGCCCTTCCAGTCCTGGTCGGCGTAGTCGTTCCACTTCTGCTCCGGCGCATCGACGCCATAGCCGACGAACACCAGCTCACTGTTGTCGATCTTCACTTCCGGCTGGCCGCTGCGGGTGCCGACCACGATGTCGGTCCCGAAGGCGAGGTCGCGGGTGGTGCCGCCCGATTCCAGCCGCGGCACGGTGTGCTCGTCGGCGGTGGTTTCCACCATCGGCACGTCCTGGAACCAGCTGTCACCGTTGCCCGGTTGCAGGCCGATGCGTTGCATCTGGTCGCGGATGTACTCCACGGTCTTCTGCTCGCCGGGGGTGCCGGGGCCGCGGCCTTCGAAGGCGTCGGACGAGAGCTGCTTGACCAGCTCGCCGAAATCGCCCGCGTTGATGCCGGGGGCGAAGGCATGGTCGCTGGGCTTGGCAGCCGGCGTGGCGGCGACCGGGGTTTCGGTCGGGGCGGGCGCCGGGGTGGCGACCGGCTCGGGCGTGCGCTTGCAGGCCGCCAGCGCGGACACCGCGGCCAGGCACAACAACAGGGTCTTGCGTGACATCGGGCATCCTCGGTTGAAGCCGGAGCCCGATTCTAGTGCGGAAGCCGGGCCCGCGTCGGCCCGGCTCCCCGCCGACCGTGCTTAGTGCTCCGGTGCGACGTCGGTGTCGTAGATCTGTGCGGTGGCGCCGGTCACGGTGCCGATCTTGGCGCTGCGGTGCACATACAAGGTGACCTCGCGCTCGAACTCCAGCGCGCCTTCCACCACCGCATTCGGGCCGATGATGATCCGCGGCTTGCGCGAAGGCTTGAACGAGAGGCTGAAGTTCGGCTTCTTGACCTCGACCCCGCCGATCACGTGCGAGCCCACGCCCACGGTGACATCGCCGTTCACCGTCTCGATGCCCTTGCCGAGGCTGGCGCCGACCAGGCCGATGCTGCCGTTGACGGTTTCAACACCATCCCGGACCTGGCTGCCGCGATCGACGAACACGCTGCCGTTGACGGTCTCGATACCACCGCTGACCGTCACCTTCGGGCCGACGCTGATCTGGCCATTGACCGTGGACAGGCCGCCGGTACGGGCGTTGGCGCCCACGGTAATGCCGCCATTGACGGTTTCAGCATCGCCGGTGGTGGCGTTGTCCTCGATGGAGATGCCGCCGTTGACCGTGGACAGCCCGCCATACTGCTTGCCAGCCTCGGCGGTGATGCGGCCGTTGACCTTGCTGATGTCCTCGTCGGCCCAGGCCGCGCCGCTGACCAGGGCCAGGGCGAGCAGTGCCGACAACGAATGGTGGTGCTTCATGCGAACCTCCTGATGGGCAGTGCCCCAGTGTCGTATCGATGGGACCACGCTTGGCTACAATCCGCATCTGTCTGAAGTCACTGGACCTTCCTGCTTGGCCAACCTGCCGCCGCGCCCCCGCCGCTCGACTTCCCACCGCCTGCAAGGGTGGCTGGCACTGGCGTTGGGATTGGCCGTGGCCGCCGGCGTGCTGCCGGCCGCCGCGCAAAGCCAGCGTGAAGCCGAGCGCAAGCTGCAACAGCTGCGGCAGGAATTGCGCGGCATCGGCCAGGAGCGCCGCAAGCTGGAGAACCAGCGCGGCGAAGCCTCGCGCCAGCTGCGTGAGGCCGACGAGAAGGTCGCCCGCACCGCGCGCGTGCTGAGCCAGACCGAGTCGGAACTGCAGGCCCAGCAACGCGCGATGGCCGAACTGCAGGCACGCCGCGACGATCTGGGTACCCGCTTGCGCAAGCAGCGCGAGGCGCTGGCTGGCCTGTTGCGGGCGGCCTACCGGATCGGCGACAACGCGCCATTGAAGCTGATGCTGTCGCAGGACACGGTGGCCGATGCCAACCGGCTGCTGGCCTATCACCGCTATGTGCAGCGCGAACGCGCGCGGCAGATCCACGCGCTGACCCAGGACCTGGACAGCCTGGCGCAGGTTGAACAGCAGATCGAACAGCGGCGCCTGGCCCTGGACCAGGCGCGCCAGCAGCAGCAGCAGCAATCCAAGGCATTGAGCGACGAGCGCCGCAAGCGTGCGGCCACCATGGCCGACCTCGACGGCCGCTACCAGGAACGGGCCCAGCGCGAACAAGCGCTGGGCGAGGACACCAAGGCGCTGGAACAACTGCTCAAGAACCTGCGCGCGGCCGCCGCGCGTGCCGAGAAGGAACGCCAGGCCGCGGCGCGAGCGGCGGCCGCAGCGGCCGCTGCCGAGGCCAAGGCCGGCAACCGCGGCAGCAAGACACCGCCCAAGGTCGTGGCCAATGCACCCGCGCCCAAGGTGGGTGGGCTCGGTTGGCCGGTCTCGGGCAATTTGCTGGCGCGCTATGGCGGCCGCCTGCCCGACGGGCGCACCAGCAGCGGCGTGTTGATCGGCGCGCCCAACGGCACCACCGTCACCGCGGTGGCAGATGGCACCGTGGTGTTCTCCGACTGGATGACCGGCTACGGGATGATCCTGATCATCGACCACGGCAATGGCTACATGAGCCTGTACGCACACAACGACACGCTGCTGCGCGACGCCGGTGCGACGGTCAAGCGCGGCGAAGCGGTCGCCCGCGTCGGCAACTCGGGCGGGCAGGGCACGCCGGCGCTGTATTTTGAATTGCGCCGCAACGGCCAGCCGGTCGATCCGGGTTCGTGGCTGCAGCGGCGCTGAATCGGTCGTAGCCGCTGCACCGGGCATGCCGGGGCATGCGCACGGGAAATACATGGCGCTTCGCGCATAATCGCTGACAGCCGCCGCTGCCGGCGGCATTTCCTGTTTTGGAGCCCCCATGCGCGTAGTCCTGTCCGCCGCCTTGCTTCTGGCACTCGCCCCCTCGACCGCGTGGTCGCAGGCCGCGCCCCCCGCCAACGCAGAGGCGCCGGAGACGGCCGACAATGAAAGCCTCGAAGACAGCGAGTCGGCCAGTTCCAAGTTGCCGCTGGCCGAGATCCGGCGCTACGTGGCGGTCTACAACGCGGTCAAGCAGGCCTATGTCGATCCGGTCGACGACAAGCAGCTGATGCAGTCCGCCATCCGCGGCCTGCTGCTGGACCTGGACCCGCACAGCACCTACTTCGACAAGGAAGATGCCGAGGCTTTCGACGAGCAGGCGACCGGCGCCTACGACGGCATTGGCGTGGAGCTGCTGCAGCAAAAGGACAATACGCTCAAGGTGATTTCGCCGATCGACGAGACCCCGGCCGCGCGCGCCGGTATTCGTGCTGGTGACACCATCATTGCCATCGATGGCAAGCCGATCGCCACGATCGAGGCGATGGAACCGCTGCGCGGCAAGCCTGGCACCAAGGTCACCTTGACGGTGATCCGCGAGGGCCGCGACAAGCCGTTCGATATCACCGTCACCCGCGAGACCATTCGCGTCGCCAGCGTGCGCTCGCGCATGCTCGAGCCGGGCTACGGCTATGTTCGACTGAGCACGTTCCAGGCCGATACCGGCACCGACTTCCACAAGCAGGTGGAAGCCTTGAAGGCCAAGTCCGGCGGCAAGCTGCGTGGCCTGGTGCTGGACCTGCGCAGCAACCCGGGCGGGTTGCTGACCTCGGCGGTGCAAGTGGCCGACGATCTGATCGACAAGGGCGTGATCGTCAGTACCCGCGGCCGCATCTCGATCAGCGATGCCAAGTTCGAAGCCACGCCGGGCGACCTGCTCGACGGTGCGCCGGTGGTGGTGCTGGTGGACGCCGGTTCGGCCAGTGCCTCCGAAGTACTGGCCGGTGCGCTGCGCGACAACCAGCGCGCGCGCGTGATCGGCAGCCGCACTTTCGGCAAGGGCTCGGTGCAGACCGTGTTGCCGCTGGACAATGGCGATTCGGTCAAACTCACGACCGCCCGCTATTACACCCCGAGCGGACGTTCGATCCAGGCCAGCGGCATCGTGCCGGATGTGGCGTTGCAGCCCGAGCGCGAGCCGGATGTGCCGGCCAGCCTGGCCGACTACAGCGAGGCGACGCTACCGGGCCACCTGCACGGCGACGACGAAGGCGCCGAGGGCTACAGCGCCGGCGACGTGTTGCCGGGCGATGGCCCGATCGCCTCGGCCCTGGCAGAACTCAAGCAGCCCGGCAGCATTGCCAAGGCGCAGGCGAAGGCCCAGGCCAAAGCCGCTGCGAAGACGCCGGTGAAGCCGGCCAAGCCGGTGGCGACGCCGCCGGCCACCGCGCCGGCCAAGCCCGAGGCGCCGGTAAAGCCAGCCGATGCGAAACCTGAGCTGCCGGCCGACGTGCCGAAGCCGCCGGTGAGCGAAGACAAGCCAGCAAAATAATGCGGTGGAATCGCGGCTGCGCTCGTCGGGGCTGAAGCCCCTCCTACAACCTTTCCGACGGCTGCACTGTAGGAGCGGCTTCAGCCGCGAATGCTTTGCCCGACAAAACTTCAGGATTCGCGATATTTGTCGGCTCGCCCGCAGCGAAGGCCAGCACGTTGTCGAAGGCCGCGCCGAAGTAGTGCTCGTAGCTGTCGCGTTCGACATAGCCCAGGTGCGGCGTGGCCAATACGCGGGCATGGCGCAGCAGCGGGTCGGCCGGGTCCAACAGCGGCTCGGATTCAAATACGTCAATGGCGGCCATGCCCGGGCGGCCGCTGTCGAGCGCCGAGATCAACGCACCCGGCGCCAACAGTTCGGCGCGGCTGGTATTGACCAGCAAGGCATCCGGCCGCATCCGCGCCAGATCGGCCGCGGTGACTTCATGGTGGCTGGCGTCGCTGAGCCGGCGGTGCAGCGTCAGCACGTCGCTGTCTTCGAACAATGCCTGGCGAGTGGCGAATGATTCAAAGCCCTCGGCGCGCGCTTGCGCCCGCGAAGCTTCGCTGCCCCACACCCGCACCTGCATGCCGAAGGCACGACCGTAACCGGCCACCAGCCGCCCGATCTTGCCGTAGCTCCAGATACCCAGGGTGCGGCCATGCAGCGCGCGGCCGAGGCCAGCATCGCCCACGGCCTGCCAACGTCCGGCGCGCAAGGCATCGCCGTAGGCCTGCAGGCGACGGCTCGCCGCCATCACCAGGGCCCAGGCCAGTTCGGCCGGTGCAATCGGTGAGCCGCTCCCTTCGGCCAGTGCCACGCCATGCCGGGTGCACGCGTCGAGGTCGACATTGGCTGAGCGCCGGCCGGTCTGGCTGATCAGCCGCAACTTCGGCAGGCGCGCCAGCAGGTCGGCGTCGATCCGGGTGCGCTCGCGGATCAGCACCAGTACCTCGGCGTCGGCGAAAGCTGCAGCGGCGGCATCGTTATCGGCCAGCGGCTGGTCGAGCAGCAGTACCTCGTGTTGGTGCAGGCGGGCCAGGCAGTCCAGCCCTTCGACTGCACGCTGGTAGTCCTCGGGGACGACGATGCGCATGCGCAGTCAGCGCGGCTTGCCGGGCAGCGGGAACGGCGTGACCACCGCTTCGCCCGAAGCCGCATCGCGGATCGCCGACTGGCCTTTTTTCTCCACTTCCTCAATGCGGATGATGCTCTGCATCGGCAGGTGCAGTTTGCGCGTGTTGCCGAATTCTTCGCGCAGGCGTTCTTCGGTGGGGTCGATCACCAGGCCGTCGTGTACATCGAAGACCAGCTCGCCGATCTCGTTGAAGCCCCACAAGTGGCTGCCGGCCAC
>DATLJF010000291.1:0-5535 GCA_035539015.1 Stenotrophomonas sp.
GAAGCCGACGAACAGGCAGATGACGATGATCTTGATCGCCACCACGATCGAATTGACGAACGCCGACTGGGTGATGCCGACGTAGCACAGCCCGCTGACCGCCGCGACGACCAGTACCGCCGGCAGGTTGACGATCGCGCCCGAGGCCTCGAACGCATGGCCGGTCCAGGCCAGTGGCGCATTGGCGAGCTCGGCCGGGAAGGGCAGGCCGAGGGTGCTGGTGATGAAGCTGATCAGGTACGCCGACCAGCCCACCGCCACGCTGGAACCGGCGAACAGGTACTCCAGCACCAGGCACCAGCCAATGAACCAGGCCATGCCTTCGCCCAGGGTGGCGTAGGAATACGAATAGGCGCTGCCGGACACCGGCATCATTGCCGCGAACTCGGCATAGCACAGGCCGGCGAGGGCACAGGCGATGCCGGCAAAGACAAACGACAGGATCACCGCCGGGCCGGCATGGCCTGCCGCCGCCTGGCCGGTCATCACGAAAATACCGGCGCCAATCACCGCGCCGATGCCGAGCATGACCAGGTGCTTGGCGGTAAGGGTGCGCTTGAGGGTGGCCTCGCCCTCCAGGCTGCCCTCGAAGGGCTCCCCGGCATCGACATGGCCGGCGGGTTCGACCGGTTTGACCCTCAACAATGACTTCAGCATGCGCTCGCTTCCGAAAAGGAGTACGGGGCCCGGCCGGCGGCCGTGCCCGTTGGGCGTGGAGGTCCGGTGAAGACCGGAGTGGCCCGTACCTTAGCCAAAGCTGAAGCCAGACCACAAGCGCGCTGCAACATCAGCTGGCGATAATGCCGAACCCTTTTGGCTGCAATTCCTACATGACGACGCCCATTTCCCCGAATCTGCGCCTGCAACTGACGAAATATGCCCAGCGCTGGCCGGACGAGGCCGGCGTGGCGGCTGAATTCCTCAGCCTGCTGGACGATCCCGTTGACCCGTTCGTGCGCGAACGCCTGGCCGGGCACTTCACCGGTTCGGCCTGGTTGGTCAGTGCCGATGGCCAGCGCGTGCTGCTGACTCACCACCGCAAGCTGGAGCGCTGGTTGCAACTCGGCGGCCATGCCGACGGCGAGGGCGACCTGGCCCAGGTCGCGCTGAAGGAAGCAGAAGAAGAGTCCGGACTGGCCGGGCTGGTGGTCGAGGGTGATGCGCCGTTCGACCTGGACCGGCATTGGATCCCCGAGCGCGGCGCGCTGCCGGGTCATTGGCACTACGACGCCCGCTACGTAGTGCGGGCCGGTGCCAGCGAGGACTTCGTGGTCAGTGAGGAATCGCTGGCCCTGGCCTGGCGCGAGATCGCCGCGCTGGCGAGCGACCCGCAATCGGACGAGTCGATGCGACGCATGGCCGGCAAGTGGCTGGCGCGGGCGTTGTAGGAGGGGCTTCAGCCCCGACGAACGGAGTCGCTGGCTGTCAGATTCCGGTCGCGGCTGATGGCCCAAGGCCACCTAGAGCCGCTCCTACAAAGTGCCAGGTCAATACAGAATCCGCGTCCGCAACGTCCCCGGAACGCGCGCCAGCTCATCCTTGATCACCGCCGCCTGCGCTTCGTCGGCGCTGATGTCGATCACCACGTAGCCAACCTTGGCGTCGGTGCGCAGGAACTGGCCATCGATGTTGACGTTGTGGCGCGAGAACAGCTCGTTGATCTGCGACAGCACGCCAGGCACGTTGCGGTGGATATGCAGCAGGCGCAGGCTCTCGGCGTGCTCGGGCAGGGTGGCCTCGGGGAAGTTCACCGCCGACAGGGTGCTGCCGTTGTCGCTGTAGCGCACCAGCTTGGCGGCGACCTCGATGCCGATGTTGTCCTGTGCCTCCAACGTGCTGCCGCCTACATGCGGGGTCAGGATGACGTTGTCGTGCGCGGTCAGCGGCGAGACGAACGCCTCGCCGTTGCCCTTGGGTTCGAGCGGGAACACATCCACCGCCGCGCCGCCAAGGCGGCCCTCGCGCAATGCCGCGTCCAACGCATCGATATCGATCACGGTGCCGCGCGAGGCGTTGATCAAATGCGCGCCCGGCTTCATCTGCGCGATCTGCGCGGCGCCGAACATGTTCTTGGTGGCCGGGGTCTCCGGCACGTGCAGGGTGACCACGTCCGATTGCTTGAGCAGGTCGTCCAGGTCGGTGGCCGCGCGCGCGTTGCCCAGCGACAGCTTGGCCTCGATGTCATGGAACAGCACCTGCATGCCGAAGGCCTCGGCGAGCACGCCGACCTGGGTGCCGATGTGGCCGTAACCGACGATGCCCAGCGTCTTGCCGCGCGTCTCGTGGCTGCCGGCGGCCGACTTCGACCAGCCGCCGCGATGGCACTCGGCATTCTTCTGCGGAATGCCACGCAACAGCAGGATGGCCTCGGCAATCACCAGCTCGGCGACGCTGCGCGTGTTGGAGTAGGGCGCATTGAACACCGGGATGCCGGCCAGCTCGGCCGCTTCCAGGTCGACCTGGTTGGTGCCGATGCAGAAGCAGCCGATCGCGATCAGGCGCTTGGCCTCGGCCAGCACCTCGGCGCTCAGGTGGGTGCGCGAGCGGATGCCGACGATGTGGGCCTCGGCGATGCGCGCCTTCAGCTCGTCTTCCGGCAGCGACTTGGCGTGCAGCTCGATCTGCGAATAACCCGCCGCGCGGAAGGTATCTACCGCGGTCTGGCTGAGGCCTTCGAGCAACAGTACGCGGATATCCTGCTTCGGAAACGAGGTCTTCTTCGGCGACATGGCAAGCGAGGCTGGGCATGGAGATGGGCGGTCACTATGCCAGAGCGCGCCTGCGATTGGTGCGCCGCGGCAACGCGCAAGTCGTTGCCGTGCAATGGTTTCAGCTGAATCGATGAAGATGCTGGTAGGCCGCTGGACGAGTCCGCGCGGCGCTGGCACGCTGTCATGCTTTCTCCGCGCACACGCCCCATGACCGACCCCCGCATCGCCTCGCTGCAACGCGCCGTCCATGGCCTGCGCCTGAAAACCGAGCCGGCCGACCTGGAGCACTACGGCCGCGACTGGACCCGGCGCTGGACGCCGGCGCCGCTGGCCATCGCGCTGCCGGCCTCGGTGGAGGAAGTGCAGGCGATCGTGCGTTGGGCCAACCAGGAAGGCGTTGCCCTGGTGCCGTCGGGCGGCCGTACCGGCTTGTCCGGCGGCGCGGTGGCGGCCCATGGCGAGCTGGTCGTCAGCCTGGAGCGGATGAACCAGACGCTGGCCTTCGATGCGGTCGACCGCACCTTGACCGTGCAGGCCGGGATGGCGCTGGAGGCCGCGCACAACGCCGCGCGCGAGCATGGGCTGGTCTACCCGGTCGATTTCGCCGCACGGGGCTCTTGCACCATCGGCGGCAATATCGCCACCAATGCCGGCGGCATCCGGGTGATCCGCTATGGCAATACGCGCGAATGGATCGCCGGGCTCAAGGTCGTCAGCGGTAGCGGCGAGCTGCTGGAACTCAACCGCGGACTGATCAAGAACTCCAGTGGCTACGATCTGCGTCAGTTGCTGATTGCCTCGGAAGGCACGCTGGGCATCGTGGTCGAAGCGACCCTGCGCCTGACCGACCCGCCGCCGCCGGCCAACGTGATGCTGCTGGCGCTGCCTTCGTTCGAAGTGCTGATGCAGGTGTTTGCCGCGTTCCGCCAGCGCCTGCGCCTGGAAGCCTTCGAATTCTTCACCGACCGCGCGTTGGCGCACGTGCTCGCGCATGGTGCACAGGCGCCGTTCGAGCAGGTCCATCCGTTCTACGTGGTCACCGAATACGCCGCTGGCGACGAGGCCGAGGAGGCCGCCGCCCTGGCAGCGTTCGAAGACTGCATGGAACAGGGCTGGGTGCTGGACGGGGTGATCAGCCAGAGCGAGGCCCAGGCCCAGCAGCTGTGGCGGCTGCGCGAAGGCATCACCGAGGCCGTGGCCCGCTACAAGCCATACAAGAACGATGTCTCGGTGCGGATTTCGGCGATGCCGGCGTTCCTGGCGCGAACCCAGGCGCTGCTGGGCGAGGCCTACCCGGATTTCGAGGTGGTGTGGTTCGGTCACATCGGCGACGGCAACCTGCATATCAACGTGCTCAAGCCCGACGGCTATGGCGATGCCGAGTTCATTGCCGCCTGCGAGCAGGTCACCCGGGTGCTGGCGCAGGTGCTGGCGGAATTTGGCGGCAGCATTTCCGCCGAACACGGCATTGGCCTGGTCAAGAAGCCTTACCTGGAGGGCACCCGCAGCGCCGAAGAGATCGCGCTGATGCGCGGCGTCAAGCGTGTATTCGACCCGAAGGGACTGCTGAACCCCGGAAAGTTGTTCGACGCCTGAGCGCGGCCCGGGTAACCTTGCCTTCCCGTTGCACCGCAACCGTATTCTTTTCTACGAACCATGATCCGACCGCTTCTGCTCTGCGCAATGCTCCTCCTGCCGGCCACCGCGCTGGCCGGCAGTTTCGCCGGCACCTCGGCCGGCGCTTCCTCGGGCGGTTCGTCCGCTTCGTCGGGCAGCAGCTCGGGCGACGACAAGGTCCTGCTGGCCGCCCGCGACGATGCCGCTGCCTTCGTCGCCAGCGACGGCCAGCTGCGTAGCGCGCGCCTGCAGGTGGCGTTGCGCCAGCTGCGTGCACGCGAAGGCGCCCTGGCGCAGGCCGACGACCTCGCCCTGGCCCGGCACATCCTGGCGCTGTGACCGGCGCGGGCAGCGCGCCGCGCCCGCGCGGACGTGCCTGCCCGTGGCTGGCCTGGATCTGCGCCGCCGCGCTGGGCCTGTCGTGGCCAGCGGCGGCGTCCACGCCCACCGCGCTTGAGCCGGCGGCAGCCGCTGCCCAGCAGCGCCTGCTCGACACCGCATACGCGCGTTTGCCTGGCACTTGGCGCGCCGCACTGCCGGCGATGCCGACGATCGACTGGCGCGACGACCTGCCGGCACACGTCGCCGGTCGCGCGTTCGGCACGCAACTGCGCATGGACCGCGCCCTGCTTGCCGCCTGGGAAGACCCGAAGGCTGATCCCGAGCACGACCCGGCCGCACGGCTGGCGCTGGCGACCTTGCTGCACGAACTCGCCCATCTGCTGGATCGCGGTCCCCACGGCGGACTCTCGCGCGACCGGCGCCTGCGCGACCTGGCCGGTTGGCCGCGGCATCGCCTGTGGCCGGGCCGCGGCGACAATGCCCTGACCGACCGCAGTCCCGATCGCTACGAACTGCAGGATCCGCGCGAATTCGTCGCGGTCAACCTCGAACACTACGTCCTCGACCCCGACTACGCCTGCCGGCGCCCCGCCCTTGCGGCGTGGTTCCAGGCGCGGCTGGGCCGTGCGCCGGGTACCCGCAGCGAATGCAGCGCCAGCGTGCCGCTTTTGCAGGGCGAAGGCGCCGACGGCCAGGTCAGCTGGCTCGATCTCGACCCAGCGCGCGTCTACGCCATCGACTACCTGTTTGCCGAAGGCAACGACGCGCCGATGAGCCGCTGGGGCCACGCCATGCTGCGGATGGTGATCTGCGCGCCCGGCCGTGCGCCCGGCCCGGACTGCCGTCTCGACCTGGCCTACCACCG
>DATLJF010000292.1:0-11243 GCA_035539015.1 Stenotrophomonas sp.
GGCGGCCGTGGCCAAGAAGCTGCGCGCAATGGTCTACGCTCGCGCCGTGGGCGATAGCACCACCGAAGTGATCACCTACCGGGGCCAGTTCTCCGACCGCGAGATCATGCTGATCTGGCCGGACTTCACCAGCTGGGACACCACCGCCAGCGCCACGGCCGAGATCTACGCCACCGCCTGTGCGATGGGCCTGCGGGCGCAGATCGACCAGCAGCAGGGCTGGCACAAGAGCCTGTCCAACGTTGCCGTGGGCGGCGTAACGGGCATCTCGCACGACGTGCACTGGGATCTGCAGAACCCCAACACCGATGCCGGCGTGCTCAACGAGGGCGACGTCACCACGTTGATCAACTTCAACGGCTATCGCTTCTGGGGCTCGCGCACCTGCTCGGAGGACACCAACTTCGAGTTCGAGACCGCCACGCGTACCGCGCAGATCCTGGCCGACACGATTGCCGAGGGCGTGTCCTTCTACGTGGACAAGCCGATGCATCCGTCGCTGGTCAAAGACCTGCTGGAGACCATCAACGGCAAGTTCCGCGACCTCAAGGCCGGCGGCTACATCATCGACGCCGAGGCGTACTACGACGCCACGCAGAACAGCTCCCAGACGCTGTCGTTGGGCGAACTGCAGATCAACTACGACTACACCCCGGTGCCGCCGCTGGAGAACCTGCAGCTCAACCAGAAGATCACCAGCAGCTACCTGGACGACTTCGCCGACCGCATCACCGCCTAACGGCCGCGGCGCGCCCAACCAGGCGCGCCCCCGCCCTTGCCCTAATCCACGGAGAACGAAATGGCTCTGCCCAAGAAGCTCAAGCACTTCAATATGTTCGGCGACGGCGTCAGCTGGCTCGGTCAAGCGGTCGAGATCAAGCTGCCGGTGCTCTCGCGCAAGATGGAGGAATACCGCGCCGCCGGCATGAACGGCCCTATCAGTCTGGACTTCGGCCAGGAAGCCCTGGAGCTGGAAACCAAATTCGGCGGCCCGATGCGCGATGTGCTCAACCAGTACGGCGTCACCACCCACAACGGCGTGATGTTGCGCTTTGCCGGTAGCTACCAGACCGAAGACACCGCGCAGGTCGATGCGGTGGAGGTGATCGTGCGCGGTCGCCACAAAGAGATCGACATGGGCACGGCCAAGAGCGGTGACGACACCGAGTTCACCGTTAAGTCGGCGCTGAGCTACTACAAGCTGACCATCAACGGCGTAACGGTGATTGAGATCGACTTCATCGGCATGAAGGAAATCGTCAACGGCGTCGATCGCCTGGCCGAACACCGCGCCGCCATCGGTGCATAGGCCGCCGCCGGCACGCAACCCACCGGCCCGGGTCGATCCCGGGCCCCACATTTCCGCGAGAGAGCACCCTATGTCCGCCAAGACCCCGATCTTTTCCAACCCCGTCGCGCTCGAAGAGCCCATCGTTCGCGGCGAGCAGACCATCGACAGCGTGCAGGTGCGCAAGCCCGGCGCCGGCGAGCTGCGCGGCACCAAGCTGACGGACCTGCTGCAGATGGACGTGGCCGCACTGCAGCTGGTGCTTCCGCGCGTGACGCAGCCCATGTTGACCGGGCCGGACATTGCCAAGCTCGAACCGGCCGATCTGCTCGCGCTGGGAGGCGAGCTGGTCAATTTTTTGTTGCCGAAGTCGGAGCGGGCGATCGCCTCCCCGACTGCGTAGAAGATGCGATGGCCGATATCGCGGTCATCTTCCACTGGCCACCGTCCGCCATGGACGACTGGTCAATCCAAGAACTGGCGGCGTGGCGCGAACGTGCCCGCCTCCGTAGCGGAGCCGAGTGATGCTACAGTCCGCCCATGGCCATCATCGCCACATTGGTTGCCCTCGCCATCCTCGTCAGCATCGTGCTGGCAGCCATCGCCCTGGGCGGGCTGTTCTCGCGCGGCGCACGCAGGATGTTCGGCACCCGCGACTGACCCATGAGGCCGCCTGATGGCGGCCTCCGACAATCTGCGCCTGCAGGTCATCCTGTCGGCCGTCGATCGAGTCACCGGTCCCTTCAAAAAGATCATGAGCGGCAGCAAGGGCGTGGCCGGCGCCCTGCGCCAGCAACGTGATGCCCTGCGCCAGCTCAACGCCCAGCAGCGCGACGTGGGCGCCTATCGCGAGCAGGTAGGCCTGGCGCGCCAGGCCAAGGCCGCGATGGATAGCCAGCGCCAGGCCGTGCGAACGCTGGCCCAGCAGCTCAAGGCGACCGACGCTCCTAGCCAGAAGCTGACGGCCGACTTTGACCGCGCGGTGCGCGTGGCGCGCGAGCTGAAGGTGGCACACGGCCAGCAGGAAGCGGCGCTGCAGCGCGTCCGCACGCGCCTGGAAGCGGCCGGCGTCAGCACGCGAGACCTGGTGTCCCATGAGCGCCGCCTGCGCACCGAGATCACCGCCACCACCTCGGCGATGCAGGCAAGCCAGGCGCGGCTGGCCAAGCTCGATGCGGCCCAGCGCCGCGCCGGCAAGATGCACAGCGCCGGTATGTCCGCTGCAGCACACGGTGCCGGTGCCCTGTTCGTTGGCCAGCGCGCTCTGCGCGCCGAGGCGTTGCCCGTTGGCCAGGCCATGGAGTTTGAGTCGGCCATGGCCGATGTGCGCAAGGTGGTCAATTTCGACACCCCGCAGCAGTTCAAGCAGATGGGCACGGACATCGAGAACCTGTCGATGCGCTTGCCGCTGCTGCCCACGGAGATCGCGCAGATCGTCGCCGCCGCCGGCCAGGCCAATATCCCTCGCCAGGAGCTGGTCCGCTTCGCTGAGGACGCTGCGAAGATGGCGGTGGCCTTCGACAGCACCGCCGAGGAATCGGGCCAGACCATGGCCACCTGGCGCACCGCCTTCCGCATGACTCAGGACGGCGTCACCGGCCTGGCCGACAAGATCAACTACCTGGGCAACACCGGCCCGGCCAACGTCAACAAGATCACCGACGTGGTCAACCGAATTGGCGCGCTGGGCGAGGTCGCCGGCCTGCAGTCCGGGCCGCTGGCCGCGCTCGGTGCCACCGTCGCCGGCATGGGCATCGAGTCGGAAGTCTCGGCGACCGGCATCAAGAACCTGCTGTTGACGCTGGCATCGGGCGATGCGGCCACCAAGCGGCAACGCCAAGCGTTCGAGGATCTAGGCCTGGATGCCGGCAAGATGGCCAAGCTGATGCAGAGCGATGCCAACGGCGCGATCCTCAAGGTGCTGCAAAGCCTGCGCAAGCTGCCCAAGGCCTCGCAGGCGGCGACGATGACCCAGCTGTTCGGGCGCGAATCGATCGGTGCGATCGCACCGCTGCTGACCAACCTGGAGCTGCTGGAGACCAACTTCCGCAAGGTCAGTGACGCCCAGATCTACGGCGGCTCGATGGCGGCCGAATACGCCTCGCGCGTGGCCACCTCTACCAACGCGCTGCAGCTGGCCAAGAACACGGCTGTGGTGCTGTCGCAGTCGATCGGCGCCACGCTCCTGCCGGACTTCAACGCCCTGGCGCGGCGCGTGGCCGGCGTCGTGGTGCAGATGACCGAGTGGATCCGTGCCAACCCGGAGTTGGTGGCCACGCTCGCCAAGCTGGTGGTCGGCGGCACAGCGCTGGTCACGGTACTGGGCGGCTTGCTCATCGCCGGCGGCACTGCGGCGATGGCGATCTCGCAGATCCACAACGCCGTGGCGCTACTGAGCGGCGGCCAAGGGCTCGGTGGCCTGTTCGGCCAGGTAATGAGCCTGGCCGGCCGCGCGTTCCCGATGCTGCTCAACGTGGGCCGGGCGTTGCTGCCGCTGCTGGGCGGCATCAGCTTGCCAGTGCTGGCCATCGGCGCGGCGGTGGCCGTTGTCGCCGCCCTGGTGTGGAAGTACTGGGGGCCGATCAAGGCGTTCATGGCTGGCATTTGGCAGGGCCTGCAGGACGCCTTCGGCCCGGTCCTGGCTGAGCTGCGCACGGCGCTGGCGCCGCTGGCGCCGCTGTGGGACACGATCTCCGGGGCGATGGGCAAGGCTTGGGAGTGGGTCAAGCAGCTGTTCGCCCCTTTCCAAGCCACCAGCGAGCAGCTGCAGGGCGCCACCGACGCCGGCCGCGGCTTCGGTCAGATCCTCGGCTCGGTGCTGGTGGTGCAACTGCAGCTGGCGGTGAAGGCCATCGGCTGGCTCGTCAACGCCTTCGTGGCCGTCCTGCCGACGATCAAGGCCGTGCTCGGCGGTGTTTGGCAGTACGTGCAAGGCATCTGGTCGCTGATCGTGGGCGTCTTCACCCTCAATGGTGACCGGATCCGCGAGGGCCTGGGCCAGCTGTGGAACGGCATCAACGGCATTCTCGGTGGCTGGCCAGCGCGCCTGCTGCAGGCCGGCGTGGCGATGATCGATGGTTTGGTCAACGGCATCCGGTCGCGCATCGGCGCCGCCGGCGCGGCCATCGCCGGCGTCGGCAGCACCGTGATCGGCCAGTTCAAGTCACTGCTCGGCATTCATAGCCCCTCGCGCGTGTTCGCCCAACTCGGCGGCTACACGATCGAAGGCCTCACCCAGGGTGTGCAGCGCGCACAGGGCGGGCCTGTGGCCGCCGTGGCGGCCATCGGCGCGCGCATGGCGGCCGCAGGCGCAGGTGCGGCGCTGATGGCGTCTACGGGGCCTGCAATGGCCGTAGACACGCGTCCACCGCTGACCGCGCCCGCTCGCGCTGCGGCCGCACCCGCGGCCGGTGACCACATCGAGATCCACCTGCACGCCGCGCCCGGCATGGATGAGAAGGCGCTCATCGCGATGATGCGGCGCGAACTGGATGCCCTCTCGCGCGAGAAGGCTGCCCGGCAGCGCTCGGGCCTGCGCGACAACGACCACTGAGGCACCTCGCAATGATGATGAGCTACAGCACCTTCGTGTTCTCCCTTCCGACCCTGGCCTACCAGGAGCTGCAGCGGCAGCAGACCTGGCGCTTCGCCGCCAGCGAGCGTGTGGGCGCGCGCGCAGCGCTGCAGTACCTGGGCGAAGGCGAGGACACCATCGAGCTGTCCGGCCTGCTGGCGCCGGAGCTGACCGGCACGCGCGACTCGCTCGATACCCTGCGCGAGCTGGCGCTTGATGGCCAGGCGCTGCCATTGGTCGATGGCGCCGGCGTGGTCTACGGCAACTACGTGTTGACCAATCTGCGCGAGACCAACTCCATCTTCTTCGCCGATGGCACGCCGCGCCGCATCGAGTTCTCGATCTCCCTGCGCCGCGAGGACAGCACGCCGCAGCCAGGGGCTACGGCATGACGGCCGTCCCCGCATGGCGCGTGGTGCTCGATGGCCAGGATCTGACTGACCGGATCGCGCCACGGCTGATCGATCTGACTTTGACCGAAGATCGCAGCGGTGAGGCTGACCAGCTGGACCTTCGCCTGCACGACCACGACGGCAAGATGGCGCTGCCGCGCCGGGGCGTCACCTTGGCCGTGGCCATCGGCTGGAAGGACAGCGGCCTGGTCGACAAGGGCACCTTTGAGGTGGACGAGGTCGAGTACAGCGGCTCGCCGGATGTGATCTGTATCCGGGCCCGAAGCGCCAACCTCACGCAAAGTCTGCGCAATCGCCGCGAGCGCAGTTGGCATGCCACGACGCTGGGTGAAGTGGTGCGCGCGATCGCCGGCGAACACGGGCTGACCGCGCGTGTGGCCGACAAGCTTGCCGGCGTAGCGCTGCCGCATCTGGACCAGGCAAACGAGAGCGACGCAAATCTGCTCACGCGCCTGGGAAAGCGATTCGACGCCACTGCCACGGTCAAGAATGGCACGCTGATCTTCGGGCCCATCGGCACCGGTAAGACGGCAAGCGGCAAGGAGCTGTCCACCTTCCTCCTCACCCGCCGCGACGGTGACCAGCATCGCTACAGCGTGGCCGATCGCGAGGCCTATAGCGGCGTGCGCGCCTACTGGAACGACAAGAAGGGCGCGCGGCGCAAGTCCGTGCTGGTTGGCAAGGATGACA
Organism: Stenotrophomonas sp.; assembly: GCA_035539015.1. GTDB lineage: Bacteria > Pseudomonadota > Gammaproteobacteria > Xanthomonadales > Xanthomonadaceae > Stenotrophomonas_A. The sequence continues at coordinate 5,966 of DATLJF010000292.1, forward strand.
ATGCCAAGTCGCTACGCGAGACCTACGACAGCGAGAAGTCCGCGCGCGAACACGCCGCCGCCGAATTCAAGCGCGTACGGCGTGGCGAGGCCAAGTTCGACTTCACGCTGGCGCTGGGCCGCGCCGACCTGACGCCGGAGACCATCGTGCAGGTGCGAGGCTTGAAGCCCGAGATCGACAGCCAACGATGGCTGGTGGCCAAGGCGAGCCACACCGTCATGGGATCGAACGGCTTCATTACGGCGTTGGAGCTGGAAACAGCCATAGATTGATTGCCTGTATATCCCCCTGGCGCCTCGGGCATCATTGCCGATGGCGGCCCGCGTGCAGTCGCGAACCCTGCCGGCCCCGTGCGGCCCATGTGGTGGCGCGCCGGGGCTGCTTCCGCAATCTGAACGCTGAACATTCCTTCGCCAGTTCGGGGAAATATAGCTAGACAACCCCCGGAGGCCGGAGGTATGTTTCGCGCGTCGCCGCTCAATCGGCGACCGGGTTTGACAGCCCGTATTGGACGCGGCGAAAGCCGCTTGGAGCATGCTCGGCGGCTTTTTTCATGCCTGCGCGTCGTCTCGTCTATGGGCGGCCGGGCGGGGAGGTCGCAAGGCCTGCCGGTGCGTCCATCGGTCTGTCAACCTCGTCCGGTCGTCCACCTCGTTTGACAGCGAGGTGGGCGTTCAATCCTCTGAATGGACGCCACGATATGACACACGAATCACCCGCCGCCGCGCAGGCGCGCGACATCGCCTATTACTTCGGCCAGGTAGCCGATACCTTGGAGTGGGACCGCGACGCCTGGATGGCGCTGTCTGTGAAGCTCAGCGTCATGGGCAAGCCCGCTTCCTCTCTTACCCTCGCCGACGTGGCGGCCGCGATCGCCGCCGTCAATGCCGAGGCGGAAGGTGGTGCAGCTTGAGCCCCGCTGCTGCCGGCCTACCGCATAACTCCACTAAGGCAGGCTCCGGCATTCGCTATACGCTGATGGAGGATGACTACAGCCGGCTGCATCAAGCATGGGAAGTCTTGGACATGCTCTCGATGCTGAGCGAAGGCATGGGCACGGCGATTTCACTCGACCACGTAGCGGCTGTGTCCGGTTACGCCGCGCGGGACTTGAATGCGGCGCTTGCGAACCTCGTGCGTTCTACCCCCTCTCCATGATCACCGGCAGGGCATGGACGCCCTGCCCTACTCATAGAAGAACTCCTTGTATCGTCGCTTGAATTCGGTCCATAGGCCGGGGACGCGGACTTCACTCAATGGCGGGCGCCGCAGATCCAGCTCGGCTATCGCAATCGCGTTGTCATGGTGATGGCGTCGCATGACGGCAAAATTGCGACGCAGCCAGCTGCTCATCTGTGCGAACGTGACTGCTGCCAGCATGCCGAAGATCACCACGAACAAGGCCAGCACGTCCGACGTTGAGGCATCTTGACCGGCAATGCCGTAGCTCGCTTTCGCTGTGAGCTGGGCCTCGAGCACGAACACCATCACACCGAACGCAAGGCGCGCCGCCCGCTCGTTGGATGCCTTGTTCGACTTCCCCGCCTGGGCGGCCAGTTCTTCGTCGTCCAGAAGGTTGACCGGAACTCTATTGCCGCCGATGTTGATTGTCTCGGCGACTACATTGCTGTTGTTGAAGAGCGGGTGGCGACCGAACAAATTGCTTAGCGGCAAGCTCCCCGAGGGCTCATTTTTTTTTCTTGCCCGCCGCAGCTGTTGCCGCGCCAGCATGAAAGGTCACCGACGATTGGTTGACCTGGCCACCGTTGATCTGGCCGCTGTTAGATCCCCCCACGGTGATTGAGTTGCCGCCGCCCGCCTGCGGTCCAGGGTGTACTCCCAGCACCGACAGAGCTGCGCGTCGCAGCTCCGCAGACGCCGCGCGGAATCGCGCCAGGACGAGCGCCTCATCATCATGCAGCTCTGTAGGGAAGCCGGTTACCACGTAGCCAATGTCCACGCCCAGCGCCGCAACGTCGTGGAGATACGCCGCCGTTGGAGAGTTCAGGCCATTCTCGTACCGCAGCTGCGTTTGCTTGTTCTTTCCTGCCCGGCTGCCCATCTCGTCCTGAGTCAGGCCTACGCGTTCGCGCTCGGCCCTAAGTCGCGCACCAACTCCCTGTTGCGGATCATCCATAAGCGACATTTTTGGTATCTCCATGTTGACGGGTACGTTTTTTCGTACTATCGTGTACGTGTCTCCACAATTTTTACTCTTTTTCGCCGCTTATGGCTAAACCTCAGCTGAAAACCCCAGAACAGGTTCGCCAGGAATTGGAGGACCAGGGCGTATCCATCGCCGATTTCGCCCGCCAGCATGGGCTCAATCCGACCACGGTCTACCACGTCCTCGACGGCAGCCATAAAGGCCGAAGGGGCGAAGCGCATCGCGCGGCCGTTGCGCTGGGGCTCAAGGCAGCGATCGCGGTCCCCGCTTCCAAAGCCCCCCGCAACCTGTGAGGCGGAGCGACACATGGCGCTGAAGGCTGTATTTCGGTGTGAGTCTTGCCACGAGCGGCTCGTAAAGCGCACCAGCTACCTGGCGCACCAGTTTCTGCGGCAAGACGCATGGGTCTGCCCTAATCCAATCTGCGGCGCAACGTACACAGGCCACAGTGAGCTGACGGCTTTGGCGAGCCCTAGCGGGCTGCCCACGGCCCACAGCGAGCTGCCGCTTACCGCAGCCGCGCAGCGCAACAAGTTCCTTCAGGTGTACCGCGCGTCCCAGGACGATCGGCAACTTGACCTTCTATCTGCCGGCGGGGAGCCGGCGCTACCCACCAACTGAGTCATCCACAAATGCAGAAGACCTTGAACTGGGCGGCACTGCCGCCCACGGCGAAGCTTTGCCTGACGACTGCCCTACACCACAACGGACTCATCAAGACCGAAGAAGGCTACGTCGGCCGCACTGATGCGACTGCAGCGCCCAAGCGGTTCAGCGCCCTTGTCGTTGCCGTCCTCATGCGTGAGGGCTTGGCCACTGCGAACACGTTCGATGAGCGCGTCGTTACGCTGACCGACGCGGCACTGGTGCTGGTGCATTTGGGGACCGTCGGCATGGAGGTCGCAGGATGAGCCACGGCAACGGCTGGTTCACCGCCCAGGAACCCCGCTATGTGGGCGCCGCCGTGCAGCCTGCCCAGCGCGTGTCGCCGCGGGCGAAGCGCCAGGAGGCGGAAGCCTTGGCGGACGCCATAGAGGCGCACCGCCGCGCCGGCGGCGCCTACTTCGTGCTCGAGGGCACCCGGACCATTTCTGCGCCCCGGCGCCAGCTCGGCGAGTAAGGACGCACCATGCAAGAGGATCTGCGGCAACAGGTGCTGACACGGCTCGAACGCGACTTCGGGCTCAAGCACCGCGGCGGTACCGAATACATGCGCGGCGGCAAGTGCCCGTCCTGCAGCAAGAAGGAGCTGTACACCAACTACGCCAAACCCTGGGTGGTGAAGTGCGGCCGCCAGGCCAAGTGCGGCCGCGAGCTGCACGTCAAGGATCTGTACGACGATCTGTTCGATGACTGGTCCAAGCGCTACCAGCCGACGTCGGCCGCGCCCAACGCCGCCGCCGATGCTTACCTTCAGTTCTCGCGCGGCTTCGACCTGGGGCCGCTGAAGGGTCTGTACACCCAGGAGAACTACTTCGATCGCAAGATCAACGCCGGCACCGCCACGGTGCGGTTTGCGCTGGCCAAAGGCGGCTGGTGGGAACGCCTGATCGATCGCCCCCACCGGTTCGGCAAGCAGAAGGCCCGCTTCGCGCCGGGCCAGAGTTTCGCCGGCGTGTGGTGGGCCGCGCCAGCCGCCATGGAGGCCATGCAGACGGCGCGCGAAGTGTGGATTGTGGAGGGCATCTTCGATTCCATCGCTCTGCTGCTGCACGGCACCTGTGCCGTGTCGGCCATGTCGTCCAACCAGTTCCCCGAGCAGTCCCTGCGCGAGCTGGCAAGCGCTCGCGCGGCCGACCTGCCGACGTTGGTCTGGGCCCTGGACAACGAGCCCAAGGCGCGGGAATTCACCCACCGGCACATGAAGCGCGCCGCAGCGATCGGCTTCAAATCACGCGCGGCGCAGATCGTGCAGCGCGACGGGAAGAAGACCGATTGGAATGACCTGCACCTGCGTGCCATGGCGTCCGATGACCCGAAACAGTGGGACACCGACCTGGCCGAAGCCAGGTACCAGGGCGACCTGCTTACCGCCCGGTCAGCCGTAGACAAAGGCCTGCTCATGTTCGAGCACGACGGCCGCAACGACTTCTGGCTGGAGTATCGCTCGCGCCTGTACTGGTTCGACTTCGACGTGCAGCGCTTCGAGAAGCTGCGCAAGGAGAAGCTCGGTGACATGGAGGTCGATGCCGACGACGAGCTGGAAGCCGAGGAGCTGAGGAAGGTCAAGCGCGCCGCCTGTTCGGTGCAGAAGATCGCCAACTGCTACCCCGAGGCGCTGTATTTCCAACGCCAGGAAACCACCGACGAGAGTTGGTACTACTTCCGCGTGGATTTCCCGCACGACGGTCCCAGCGTAAAGGGCACCTTTACAGGCGGCCACGTCTCCAGCGCTTCGGAGTTCAAGAAGCGCCTGATTTCGCTGGCGGCGGGCGCCATGTTCACCGGCACCGGACACCAGCTCGATCGCTTGATCGAGGAGCAGACCGAAGCGATCAAGACCGTCGATGCCATCGATTTCGTTGGCTACAGCAAGGAACACCGCGCCTACCTGCTTGGCGATATCGCCGTGCGCGATGGCGAGCTGGTCACGGCCAACGAGGAGGACTACTTCGAGTTCGACAAGCTGCGCCTGAAGACCACGCAGAAGTCCATCCGCCTGGATATTCAGCGCGATGCCGAGGCCTTCCGCACCGACTGGCTCCCGTGGCTGTGGCAGTGCTTCGGCACGCACGGCATGGTCGCCATGACGTTCTGGTTCGGGTCGCTGTTCGCCGAGCAGATCCGCACCGCGCACAAGAGCTTTCCGTTCCTAGAGGCGACCGGCGAGGCCGGCGCCGGCAAGACTACATTGCTCACCTTCCTGTGGAAGTTGCTGGGCCGCTCGGACTATGAAGGTTTCGACCCCGCCAAGTCCTCCAAGGCCGGCCGCGCCCGCGCCATGGGCCAGGTGTCCGGCATGCCGGTCGTGCTGCTGGAAGCTGACCGCAGCGAGCCGGACAAAGCGCACGCCAAGACGTTCGAGTGGGACGAGCTGAAGGACTTCTTCGGCGGCGGCACGCTGGCCACGCGCGGCGTGCGCAATGGTGGCAATGAGACCTATGAGCCGCC
>DATLJF010000293.1:0-9611 GCA_035539015.1 Stenotrophomonas sp.
GGCGACCTGCTCGCCGGCAGCGAAGGCCCGCGCGGCAAGGACTTCAACATGCGCTGGATCGCCAGCATGGTGGCCGACGTGCATCGCATCCTGACCCGCGGCGGCATCTTCATCTACCCCTGGGACCGCAAGGACCCGTCCAAGGCCGGCAAGCTGCGCCTGATGTACGAGGCCAACCCGATGGGCATGCTGGTCGAGCAAGCCGGCGGCCTGGCCAGCACCGGCCGCACGCCGATCCTGGATATCCGCCCTGACGGCCTGCACCAGCGCGTGCCGGTGTTCCTCGGTTCAAAGCACGAGGTGGGCGAGGCGGTGAAGTACCACTTGGCGTTTGATGAGGCGAAGTGAGGTCCGGGCGGCGGTGAGGTCAGGCACCGCCGCCGCATCGGCTCAAACCGCCACCGGCGCCCGCTCCGAGAACTGCCCGCGCCAGTACGGGTAATACGGGTACGGCGCCTCGACCAGGCTGGCTGCGTCCAGCCGTGCGATCTGCGCGGCATCCAGCGACCAGCCGACGGCGCCGAGGTTCTGTTGCAGCTGCACTTCATCGCGCGCGCCAATCAGCACCGTGCTCACGGTTGGGCGCGACAGCAACCAGTTGATCGCGACCTGCGGCACGCTGTGCCCGGTTTCGGCCGCAAGCTCGTCGAGGACATCGACGATGTCGTACAAGCGTTCGTTGTCGATCGCCGGACCGACGGCGGCGGTGTCGTGCAGGCGGCTTTGCTCGGGCAGCGGCTGGCCACGGCGCAGCTTGCCGGTCAGCCGGCCCCAGCCGAGCGGGCTCCACACCACTGCGCCCACGCCCTGGTCCAGGCCCAGCGGCATCAGCTCCCACTCGTAGTCGCGGCCGGCCAGCGAGTAGTAGGCCTGGTGCGCGACGAAGCGCGACAGGCCACGTGCATCGCTGATCGCCAGTGCCTTCATCAGCTGCCAGCCGGCGAAGTTGGAGGCGCCCAGGTAGCGCACCTTGCCCGCGCGGACCAGGCCATCCAGGGTGTCGAGCTGTTCTTCCAGCGGCGTGAGCGCGTCGAAGGCGTGCAGTTGCAGCAGGTCGATGTAGTCGGTGCGCAGGCGCCGCAGCGAATCGTCCACCGCCCGCAGCAACCGCCAGCGCGAGGCACCGGCGTCGTTGGGGCCCTCGCCCAGGCGCAAGCCGGTCTTGGTGGACAGGATCACCTGGTCGCGCCGGCCCTGCAGCGCCGCGCCGAGGATCTCTTCCGACGCACCGTCGGAGTAGACGTCGGCGGTGTCGAACAAATTGACCCCGGCGGCCAGGCACAGGTCGATCATCCGCCGCGCCTGCTCGACCCCGGCATTACCCCAGGCCGAAAACAGTGGCCCCTTGCCGCCGAAGGTACCGGCGCCGAATCCCAATGCCGGCACCTTGAAGCCGGAACGTCCCAACAGTCGATAGTCCATTTTCGCTTTCCTCAGTGGATATGGGCGCAAGCGCCGTTGATCGAATCGCGGCGCTGCAAGCGCACGCTCCATGCCGCCACGCCCAGCCCGAGCAGGCTCACCGCAGCGGCGGCCCATGGCGTGCCCGGCAAGCCAATACGGCTGGCCACCACCCAACCACCCAGGGCCGCGCCGAGCGCGTTGCCGAGATTGAAGGCGGCGATGTTCAAGCTCGAGGCCAGGTTCTGGCCGGCGCCGCCGGCCTGCTCCAGCACCCGCAGTTGCAGCGGCGCGACGGTGGCGAAGGCGGCCACGCCGAGCAAACCGGCAAACACCACCATCGCGGCCATGGAATGCAGCGCGGCCGGCATCAGCAGCAGGACGGTGGCCAGGCCGGCGAGCGTGGCGAGCAAGGTCGCCTGCGGCCAGCGGTCGGCCAGGCGGCCGCCAAGCAGGTTGCCGGCGATCATCCCCGCGCCGAACACCAGCAGCACCGGCGACACCGCCGCCGCGCTGAAACCAGTCACCTGCACCAGCAGCGGCTGGATATAGGTAAAGACAGTGAACACGCCGGCGAACCCGACTACCGTCATCAGCAGCGCCAGCAACACTTGCGGCCGTGCCAGCACCGCCACTTCCTGCCGCCACGGCGCCGGCGTGGCGCCGCGCACGCCGACCGGCACCCACAGCGCGACCGCCACGCTGGCCAGCACGCCGATGCCGGCCACGGCCCAGAACGTTGCCCGCCAGCCGAAGTGCAGGCCCAGCCACGCGCCTGCCGGCACCCCGAGCAGGGTGGCGACCGTCAGCCCGGCGAACATCAGCGAGATCGCCGATGCCCGGCGCTCGCTGGCCACCAGCGAGGTCGCCACTACCGCGCCGACACCGAAGAAGGTGCCGTGCGCCAGCGAGGTGAGCACGCGGGCGGCCATCAGCGTGGCGTAGTCCGGGGCGAGCGCACAGGCCACGTTGCCGACGGTGAAGATGAGCATCAGCGTGACCAGCACGGCCTTGCGCGGCCAGCGCGCGCTCAGCAGGGTCAACACTGGCGCGCCGACGAATACGCCCAGCGCATAGCCGCTGATCAGCAGGCCGGCGGCCGTGATCGACACGCCCAGGTCGGTGGCGACCTGCTGCAGCAGGCCCATGATGACGAACTCGGTGGTGCCGATGCCGAACGCGCCCACCGTGAGCGCATAAAGCGCTATGGGCGTGCGCGCCGCCGGCAGCGGCGAGGATGCAGAAGCGGACATGGCCGGCTCCGTGGAAGGAAGGCGCCTAGGCTGCGCCACCGGCATTTGCGCGAAAACCACTGCTATCCTGAATCATCTTCAAGATTTGGTTGATAAAACATGGATCGTCTGGGCGACATCGCCTTGTTCCTGCGCGTGCTCGACCAGGGATCGATCTCGGCCGCCGCGCGCAGCCTGGACCTGTCGGTGGCGGTGGCCAGCCAGCGCCTGCAACGGCTGGAGCGCGCGCTGGGCGTGCGCCTGCTGCATCGAACCACGCGGCGCCTGCACCCGACCGCCGAGGGCCAGGCCCTGGCCGAGCGCGGCCGCGTGCTGGTGCAGGATCTCGAAGCGCTGGCCGATGGCCTGCGCGAGAGCGCCCAGGCCATCGGCGGCAACCTGCGCATGACCTTGCCGGCCTCGTTCGGGCTGCAGCATGTCTCGCCGCTGCTGGCCGGCTTCCAGGCCCGCCACCCGCGGGTGGCGGTCAGCGCGCACCTGAGCGACGACCTGGTCGACCTGGTCAAGCAAGGCTTCGACCTGGCGATCCGTATCGGGCCGCTGGCCGATTCGGGGTTGGTCGCCCGCCGCATCGCGGCCAATCAGCGCGTGCTGGTCGCGGCCCCTGACTACCTGCGCCAACACGGCACGCCCCGGCACCCCGACGACCTGGCGCAGCATGCCGGCGTCCTGCTGGTGGGCCGCGACGGCCGCCAGGACACCTGGACGCTGACCACGCCGGAAGGCACCGCGCTGCGGGTGCGCATGCGCAGTCGCTTTGAAAGCAACCAGGGCGAATTGCTGCGCGGCGCGGCGGTGGCCGGGCAGGGCATCGCGGTGCATTCGCTGTGGCACGTCGCCGACGACCTGCGTGCGGGCCGGCTCAAGGTGCTACTGCCGGACTGGCCGCTGCCGACCTCGCAGATCAGCGCGGTGATGCCGGCGCGCAGCCAGCAGCCGCCGCGGGTGCGCGCCTTTGTCGACTACCTGGTCGAACATCTCGGCACGCCGCCGCCGTGGGAGGCGATCGACCTGCGCGCGCATGCCGCGACCTGACAGGCCTCAGCGCGCGTGCGCCGCTTCGGGCTTGCGCTGGTAGACCGCCTTGCCGTCGACCCAGGTCGATTCGATCTCCAGGTCGTCCAGCGCTGACTCGGCCACCGCGAACGGATCCTGCGCCAGCACCACGAAATCGGCACGCAGGTTCGGTTTGAGTTGGCCCACCCGCTGCTCGTCGAAACCGGCGTAGGCCGCATCGGCGGTGAATCCGCGCAGCGCCTCGGCCAGGCTCAGCTTCTGCTCCGGCAGCCAGCCACCGGGCGGCTGGCCGGCGCGATCCTGGCGGGTGACCGCGGCATACAGGCCCAGGCGCGGGTCGGGCGATTCGACCGGGAAGTCCGAGCCCAGCGCCAGGCGCGCGGCACTGTCCAGCAGTTGCTGCCAGGCATACGCACCGAGGATGCGCTGCGGACCGAGGCGGTCCTGCGCCCACGGCATGTCCGAGGTGGCGTGGGTAGGCTGCATCGAGGCAATCACGCCGAGCGGCGCGAAGCGCGGAATATCTTCAGGGCTCAACACCTGCGCGTGCTCGATGCGCCAGCGGTGGTCGCTTTTTGCGTCCGCCGCGAGCGTCTGTTGGTAGGTGTCCAATACCATCCGGTTGCCGCGGTCGCCGATGGCGTGGGTTGCCACCTGAAGGTGGCATGCCTTGGCCTTGGCGACCGCGCGCGCATAAGCGGCGGGGTCTGTGACCAGGAGGCCGCGGTTGCCGTGGTCGTCGCTGTAGTCGGCCAGCAGCGCCGCGCCACGGCTGCCGAGGGCGCCGTCCATGTAGAGCTTCACCCCGCCCATCTTCAGGCGACCGCCCGGATGAGCGTAGGCGCCGTGCGCGCACAGGTCGGCCAAGGCATTGCTGTCACCGTCGGCATAGGTATCGATGCGCAGCGGCAGGCGGCCCTGGTCGGCGAACTGGCGCATCAACGCCAGGTCTTCGCGCGAGGTCCCCATGTCGTGCACCCCGGTCAGGCCGTTGCGTACCGCCGCCTCCAGCGCCAGTGACAGCGCGCGCTGGCGCGTGGCGTGGTCGGGGGCGGGCATCACCGCATGGATCAGCGGCATCGCGCCATCGACCAGCACGCCGGCCGGCTTGCCAGCCATGCGTTCGACCCGGCCACCTGGCGGTTGCCAGTCGGCCACGAGCAGGCGCGGCTCTTTCGCCGCGGCAAGCTTCAGGGCCGCCGAGTTCGCCCAACCGGCATGGCCGTCGATGCGTTCCAGCCAGATCGGCCGATCGGGAAACACGGCGTCGAGATCGGCGGCGGTCGGAAAAGCCTTGTCCGGCCAATCGTTCTGGTCCCAGCCGCTGCCGGTCAACCAGGCGCCGGGGGCCAGGGTCTTTTCGAATGCCTGCAGCCGGGCGATCACCTCCTGCTTGCTGCCCGAGCCCACCAGGTTGGCCTGCAGCAACGCCCAACCCAGGCCCATGACATGGCCATGGGCATCGATCAGGCCCGGCAGCACCGTGGCCTGTGGCAGCGAAATTCGTTTTGCGCGCGGGTAGCGTTCGATCAGCGAAGCCAGCTCGCCGGCCGCGAGCAGCTGCCCGCCGCTGTCCCAGGCAATCGCCCGGACCTGCGGCTGCGCGGGGTCGGAGGTGTAGACGTGCGCCGCATCGAGCACGGTGACCTCGGGCAGCGGCGCCGCCGTGGCGGCACCGAGCACGGACAGCAGGGGTAGGGCCAGCATCCAGGCGCGCATCGGTCCGCTCTCATGTCCGAAAGCGGCGACTATGCGTCAAGCAGGCGGCTCGGTGAAAGCGCCGGCCCTCAGCGGTGCCGCGACGAGGCCGCCTCGAGGTTGCGCGGCAACAGCGCAGCGACGATCCCCAGCAGCGGCAGGAACGAGATCAGCCAGTACACGTGCTCGATGCTGGTGCGGTCGGCCAGCAACCCGAGCACCGCCGCGCCAAGCCCGCCCATGCCGAAGGCAAAACCGAAGAACAGGCCCGACACCGTGCCGATACGCTGCGGCATCAGCTCCTGCGCATACACCAGGATTGCCGAGAACGCCGAGGACAGCACGAAGCCAATGATCAGCGTCAGCACCGTGGTCGCCCCAAGGCCTACGTGCGGCAAGGCCAGCGCGAACGGCGCCACGCCGAGGATCGAGGCCCAGATCACCGGCTTGCGGCCAATGCGGTCGCCCACCGGCCCACCGATCAGGGTGCCGGCCGCCGAGGCCAACAGGAAGCCGAACAGGTGCAACTGCGCGCTCTGTACCGAGACGCCGAACTTGTGGATCAGATAGAACGTGTAATAGCTGCTCAAGCCGGCGATGTAGAAGTACTTGGAGAAGATCAGCACCAGCAGTAGGCCGATCACCCAGGCCACCGTGCGCGGCGGCAGCACCGGCGCGGCCACGCTCGTCTTGCGCGCCGCAGGCATGGCGCCCAGGTGCAGCGCATACCAGCGCCCGACGTAGGAAAGCAGGCCGATACCGATCAGCGCAGCGCCGGCAAACCAGGCCACTGCATGCTGGCCGTAGGGCACGATCACCGCGGCCGCGATCAGCGGGCCGATCGCGGTACCGGTATTGCCGCCGACCTGGAACACCGACTGCGCCAGGCCATGGCGGCCGCCGGAGGCCAGCCGCGCGATCCGCGAGGACTCGGGATGGAACACCGCCGAGCCCACGCCCACCAACGCCGCGGCGACCAGCACCAGCGCGTAGCTCGGCGCATAAGCCAGCAGCAGCAGTCCAAGCAGGGTCGAGCCCATGCCCATCGGCAGCGAATACGGCGCCGGGCGGCGATCGGTGCGCAGGCCGATCAGCGGCTGGAACAGCGAGGCGGTCAGCTGGTAGGTCAGGGTGATCAGCCCGACCTGGGCGAAGCTCAGCGAGAACTGGCCCTTGAGGATCGGGTAGATGGCCAGGATCAGCGACTGCATCATGTCGTTGATCAGGTGCGAGGAGGTGATCGCGGCCAGCACGCCGGTGACGACCGGACGCGAGGCTGGGCGGGCCGCAGGTGCCTGGTCGGCAGGCAGGGCAGAGGTATTGCTGGACATGGGGGACGTTACGGGGGCACGGGACATCGCCATGGTAGGCTGGCGCTGCCTGTCCTTCCCGCGCATTCCGGTCATGCACCCTGCAGAAACGGACAATCCCGGCCTGTCGCGGCCGCCGCACCTGGTCGAGATCGACGAGAGCCCGTCCGACGTCTTCTGCCGGGCCATCGACTACCCGGCTGGGCGCCTGATTCCGCCGCACCAGCACGCCAAGCACCAGCTCATCCACGCCGTGCGCGGGCTGATGGTGGTCACCGCCGAACAGGGCCGCTGGGTGGTACCGAGCACGCGCGCGTTGTGGATGCCGGCCGGTTGGCGCCACACCGTGCTGTGCATCGGCGAGGTGCACATGCGCAGCCTCTACATCCGGCCCGAAGCAGTGGCGCACTTGCCCGACCGCGCGGCGGCAACGGTGGGCGTGCATCCGCTGCTGCGCGAATTGATCGCCAGCGCCGTGCAGGTCGCCCAGCCCTACGCCACCGATTCGCGCGACGGGCACCTGATGCGCCTGTTGCTGGACGAGCTGCGCGCGCTGCCGGTGTTGCCGCTGCACCTGCCCGAACCGACCGACCCACGGCTGCGCCGCATCGCCCGGCACTTCGAGCGCCACCCCGACGACAACGCCCCGCTGCCGGCGTGGGGCCAGGCCCTGGGCGTGGATGCGCGCACCATCCAGCGCCTGTGCCGGCGCGAACTGGGCATGAGCTTCGCGCAATGGCGCGCGCAGGCCCGCTTGCTGCGGGCGTTGGAACGCCTGGCCGACGGCGAGAAGGTGATCGATGTGGCCGCCGCGCTCGGCTACGACAACGCCAGCGCCTTCTCGCGGATGTTCCGCCGGCATTTCGGCGTGGCGCCGAGCCAGTTCTTCGGCTGAGCGCCGCTCACGGCTATGCTTCGGCCGGGTGCCGCCGTCCGGCGGCGCACCGACACAAGGATGCGCATGGACCGTCGCAGTTTCCTCGCCACAGGTCGCCTGGCGGCCGCACTGCCGCTGTTGGGCAGCGCGTCGGTGGCAGTCGCCGCACATGCTGCGCCGGCATCGTCCGTGGTGAACTTCCTCTCGGACGGCCTGGGCCTGTCGCCAGCCGAATACACCACGCAGCTGGCACAAGTGGCGGCGGCGACAGACTTCGAGCCAGACACTTACAGCCTGGGCGGAAGCATCGAACAGATCGAGCAGGCCTTCGCACGGCGGCTGGGCAAGCCGGCCGCGCTGTTCCTGCCCACCGGCACCCTCGCCAACCACCTGGCGGTGCGCGCACTGGCGGGCGGAAAGGGCCGCGTGTTGGTGCAGGCCGAGAGCCATCTCTACAACGACAGCGGCGACTGCGCGACGGTGCTCAGCGCGCTCAACCTCGTGCCAGTGCCGGCGGATAACGCCAGGCTGCCACTCGACGCGGTGCGCGCCGAGGTCGAACGTGCCGCGCAAGGCCGGGTGCCAATGAAGATCGGCGCGATCTCGCTGGAAAGCCCGGTGCGCCGGCTCGGCCACCGCCATGTGCCTTGGACCGACGTGCGCGCCCTGTGCGATTACGCACGCGGCGAGGGCATCGGGCTGCACCTGGACGGCGCCCGGCTGTTCAACCTGCCACAGCACACGGGCCACAGCGTACGCGAGTACACCGCGCTGTTCGACACGGTCTACGTCTCGCTGTGGAAGCATTTCAACGCCGCCTCCGGCGCGATCCTGGCGGGCGAAGCCGCGCTTATCGAGCCCCTGCGCGCGCAGCGCCGCATGTTCGGTAGTGGCCTGCCGCACGCCTGGCCGCTGGTCGGTCCGGCGCAGCGATACCTGCAGGATTACGAGCAGCAATACGCCCGCGCCTGGCAGGCAGCCGAACAGGTCTTCGCCGCATTGCAGGCCGATGGCCGCCTGCGCGTGCAGCGCTTGCCCGAGGGCACCAGCAGCGTGGCGCTGACCTTGCCGGACCGCGCCGATGCGCAGGCCTGGGCGGCCAGGGCGAGCGCCAGCGGCGTGCGAGTGGCTGCGCCGCCGCCGGGCGGCAACAGCATGCTCCAGGTCAACGCAACCCTGTTGCGGCGCCCGCCGCAAGAGGTAGCGAACATCCTGCTGGCAGCCCTGGCCAGTTGAGGGTCACCGTCGCGTCGTTGTGATTCACTTCTCGCACCCATGACCGCGGTCACTTGACCGGCTTTCCACCCAGCGGCCACGCTCGGGGTTTGCGCATCGCGACGGATCCCGCAGGCGCGCCTTACTGGAGAGACCTCGCGTGGATCGTCGTACCTTCCTGCAATTGTCCGCGCTCGGCGCCGGTGGCCTGCTGCTGCCACACACCCGGCTGGTCGCGGCCGAACAATTGCTCGCGCCGGCCGATGCCGCGCGCAACCGCCGCCTGGCCGATGCCGCCCTGGCCGCGGCCAAATCTTCCGGCGCCAGTTATTGCGACGTGCGCGTGGGGCGCTACCTCCGCCAGTTCGTGACCACGCGCGAGGCGCGGGTCGAAAACGTGGTCAATGCCGAATCCACGGGCGTCGGCGTCCGGGTGATCGCCAATGGCGCCTGGGGCTTTGCCGCCACCAATAGCCTCACCGCCGATGGCGTGGCCGCCGCCGCCCGCCAGGCAGTGGCGATTGCCAAGGCCAACGCCAAGTTCTCGACCGCGCCCGTGCAGCTGGCGCCGGTCACCGGCGTGGGCGAGGTCAGCTGGCGCACGCCGATCCAGCGCAATGCGATGGAAGTGCCGGTGGCCGAGAAGGCCGCGCTGCTGCTGGACATCAATGCCGCCGCGCTCAACGCCGGTGCCGATTTCGCCGCCTCGCGCCTGTTCGCGATCAACGAGCAGAAGTACTTCGCCAGTAGCGACGGCTCCTGGATCGACCAGGACATCCATCGCTTGTGGCTGCCCTTCACCGTCACTGCGGTGGACAAGGCCAGCGGCAAGTTCCGCAC
>DATLJF010000294.1:0-2786 GCA_035539015.1 Stenotrophomonas sp.
GCTGGAGTCGGAAATCAACGCCAGGTCACCGGCCTGCGGGGTGTGTGCGGCGATGCTCGCATTGAGCCGCGCGTGCGGGGCGATGACGCCCAGGCAGTGCGGGCCGAGGATGCGCAGGCCGGCGGCGCGGGCGCTGCGCTCGACCCGGTCGAACGCCGAGCCCGGGCCATTGCCCAGCCCGGCGGTCAGGATGACCGCGGCAGGCACGCCGCGCTCGGCGGCCGCCTCGATCACCTGCGGCACGATCGCCGCCGGCGCGGTGACGATGACCAGGTCAGGCACCCACGGCAGGTCCTTGAGCTTGCGCACGGTGGCGATGCCGTCGATCTCGGGGTAACGCGGATTGACCCAGCCGACCTGGCCGGGGAAACCGGCCGCACGCAGGTTGCGGATGACCGCGCGGCCAGCGGAGCGCTCGCGCGGGCTGCCGCCGATGACGGCGATCGAGTTGGGGCGGAAGACCGAAGCGAGGTGGTAGGTGCTCATGGCAGCCCCCACGCTACAACAGGGTGCCGCTCAAGATCACCGCGGCGATGCTGAAATAGATCACCAGGCCGGTGACATCCACCAGGGTGGCAACGAACGGGGCTGAGGCGCTGGCCGGGTCGAAGCCCAGCCGCTGCAGGATGAACGGCAGCATCGAGCCAGACAGCGAGCCGAAGGTCACGATGCCAACGAGGGTGGCGCCGATGGTCAGGGCAACCATTTTCCAGTGCTCGCCGTAGTTGTAGAGCCCGGCGTTCTGCCAGACCGCGATACGGATGATCGCCAGCAGCCCGAGGATGGCGCCGAGCACCAGGCCGGTGGGCAGTTCGCGCAGCGCCACCTTCCACCAATCGCGCAGGCGCAGTTCGCGCAGGGCCAGCGAGCGGATCAGCAGCGAGGTGGCCTGCGAGCCGGAGTTGCCGCCCGAGCTCATGATCAGCGGAATGAACAAGGTCAGCACCACCGCGCGCGCGAGCTCGTCCTCGAAGTGCTGCATGGCGCTGGCGGTGAGCATTTCGCCCAGGAACAGCACGCTCAGCCAGCCGGCGCGCTTGCGGATCATCTCGCCGAAGCCGATCTGCATGTAGGGCCGGTCCAGCGCTTCCATGCCGCCGAACTTCTGCACGTCTTCGGTGGATTCGGCGATCAGCGCATCGAGGATGTCGTCGACGGTGACGATGCCGAGCACGTGGCCACTGGCGTCGACCACGGGTATGGCCAGCAGGTCGTGGCGGCGGATCAGCCGCGCCACTTCTTCCTGGTCCAGCAGCGGATCGACGCTGACCGGCGGGTTGACCTGGGCGACGTCCAGCAAGGGGGTTTGCGGCAGGCCGGTGATCAGCCGGCGCATGGTCACGACCTGCCGCAGCAGGCGGCTGTGCGGGTCGAGCAGGTAGATCGCATAGACGGTTTCACGGCTGCGCTCGACTTCGCGTACGTATTGGAGCGTCTGCGCCACGGTCCAGTCGGCCGGTACTGCCACGAATTCGGTGGTCATCAAGGCGCCGGCGGTGTTCTGCGGGTAGCGCATGAGCCTCTGGATCGATAACCGCGCATCGGTGCCCAGGCGCCACAGCAAGGCCTCGCGCTGGGTGGCGTCGAGCTCGTGGAAGATATCGGTGGCGCGGTCGTCGGCCATCTGCCCGAGCAACACCGCGGCCACTTCCGGGGCCAGCGCGGCGACCAGGTCACTGGCGCCCCGCAGTTCGGGCTGTTCGAGGATCTTCACCGCGCGCGGGTGCGGCAGGGCCGCCAGCACGGCGGTGGCGTCTTCGCGGTGCAGGCCGTTGAGGTACTCGACTGCGTCGGCAGTGTTGAGCTCGGCCAGCGGTGCGATCAATTCGTCGGCACCCTCGGTCGGGCGCAGGAGGTCTTGGTTGTGCATGGTTCGCCTGCAATGCGGCCATCGTCGACGATGGCGCGGCGAACCCCCCTATCGATCAGCCATCCATCAACGACTGATCAGGCGGTTGCCGACGCTGGCGTCGACCAGGGTCTAGGGTGACTGTCGCTGGACATGGGTTTGCCGGATTCCAAATGGACGCGCCGGCAAGTATCCCGCCGGCGGCGCGCGCAGTCTGCGCCGATGGGTTTGCACGGTCAAGGAAGGGGGCAAAGATTGCGGGCATGAATGTCAGATCGTGGGCGAGGCTGTGCAGTCCAGGGCGTTCAAGGGTCGTACGGTTCACTCCAGGGGGAGAAGTCGAACTCACCAGGTAAATTGCGGAGTGCATGGGCACTGTAGCGGTCTATTGCATCCGCTGGGTCATGGAGCACTCGAAGGTTGGCTACGTCACCCTTGTGGACGTGATACACGACCTGATCGCGACGGGTGGATACGACAAAGAACTGGTCTCCGGTTGGGCCACCAATGGAAGCGGGTCGCGTGTCCAGAAAGCAATCAAATCTATAGTGATCGCAGTCGAACTCATCGACAGCAGGCACAAAGCAATCGGGAAACTTCTCGACAATGCCCGGCAGAAATCTCTCTTTCCAGCCTCGGCCCATCGTGTCGAGGTAGTCATCGGCGCGGCGCCAGCCAACTGACGGGTGCGCCACCAACCGGCGATACACAAGAAATCCATCGTACGGCTCTTCGGGAACTCTCCAACCGCTGGTGCGCCATAACCACGAATTCGCAAGGTCGCTGGGGAGGCTGAACATCGAACCAAAGCAGTCATTGCCCACTCAAAGGTGGCACCTCCGAAGCTCGGGACGATTTCTATCATGCGGCCACAGCTCTCAAACATCGCCGCTCGGAAGGCCGCCGGCGGATCAGTTGGGAAGTATCGAGTCGCCAT
>DATLJF010000295.1:0-17542 GCA_035539015.1 Stenotrophomonas sp.
AGGTTGGGCGCAACCAGACGACTGGGATAGTAGGTGGCAGTGGTACCCAGGCTCCAGCGACCGACGCCGTAACTGACATTCCACTGATACTCACGGTTCTCGCCGCTACTGGTGTTCACATAGTCGACCGGCGGGACGCCGGGGGCCGCGGCCTTCTCCCATACGCGCGGGATGTACGCGTACACGCCCAGGTCCAATCGCCCCCTGCCCCAGCCGAGTTCGTCCAGGTCCAAGCGATAGGTAGCTTCGGCCGTCCAGCCACGGAAATTGATGTACGGTCCGTTGACGTAAGTAGTGTTGACGGTCCGCGCAGTCGCCGTCACCGGGTCGCGGGTGACCAGCGCGCAATACGCATTGTCTTTGATCGTGGCGCCGTCGAAGCAGCCGGAAAGAATATCGTCGGTGCTCAGCGCACCGATCATGTCGGTGAGGTCAATGCTGTAGTAGTCCACGGCCATGCGCAGGCCCTTGGCCCAGTCCGGCTGCAGCACCAGCCCCGCGGTCCACGAATCGGCCTGCTCGTTACGCAACTGGGTGCTTCCGACGCGCCGGCCCGGGATTGAACCACCAGGGCCTTCGAACGTCCCGGGGTCGACCGCCGGATAGCCGGAGAAGAACGCCGCGCAATTGGCCGCGCGGTTGGCCGGACGCGGGCCGCTGCGGATGTTGGACGCCTCGCACGGCTCGTTGACGAAGTAGTAGGCCGATTGGCTGGCGTACAACTCCACCAGGGACGGTGAGCGGAACGAGCGCGTCTTGTTGGCGCGCAACTGCACCCCGGGGAGCGGTTCGTACTGGAAACCATAGGTGAAGGCAGTAAAGGCACCGTTGACCGAATTGTTGACCCAACGCACCTTGCCGGTGAGATCGAAGCGATGCAGGCCGGGGATCCCGGCGTCCGCATCCACCAAGGGCGCAAACAGCTCGCCGAAGAACTCGTTGCTGTGGACCTTGCCCGCCGCCGGGTTGATCGCCACCGAGCGTCCCAACCCTTGTTGTTGAAAAGCACTGGGATTGAACCGCCCCTCCTCGCGGCGGAATTCGTAGCCGGCATTGAAGCTCATCATGCCGCCGGGCAGTGCGACCACTTCGCCGGTGAGGTTGGCGTTGAACACGGTCTGCTCGAGCGCAGAGCTGGCGCGCGTAGGCGTGGTGACGTAGGCCAGTGCCTGGCGCGATGCGCGGCCTTCACCGAACAGATCCAGCGGCACACACGCCGGATCCGGGGTGGCGCCAGCGGCGGCGCCGTTGCAGACGACCTGGCCATCGGCATTGCGCGACACATTCAGGGCGTTGATGAAGTTGCGCTGCACCAGGGAGCGGCCGGTGTAGCTGAAGTCGCCGCGCCCGTAGACGCCGCTGACTTGCCAGTTGAAGTTGCGGTCGCCCAGAGCGAAGTAGCCTTCCAGCCCCCCGACCACGCGCCACACATTGCTTTGCGACGCCGAGTTGCTGGTGACCAGGTCGCGCGAAGCGCGTGACATCAGGAACTCCTTGGCCCCAAGCGCCTGTAGCGTCTCTCGCGCCTGCTCGGTCAGCAGCGGGTGGCTGACCGGAATGCGTAGCGTGCCACTGTTCTCGCCGCTGCCATCCAGCCGCGCCTGGCCAAAACTGGTCCAGTTGTAGATGCTCTGGGCGGCGAGCTCGCGCGACCGTGCGCTATAGGACGAGGCCTCCCAGAAGCCGCGCACGCGATCGCTGAAGTCGAAGTGGCCGGTGAGATAGGCGGTCTTGCGGTCCAGGTCCGAGACCACCTGCCCGACCTCCCACAGGCGCACGCCATCACCGCCCGAGGCATTGCTGATGCCGAAGTTGTGGCCGGGGTCGTAGGGCACCAGATTGCCCTGCTCGTCGAACTGCAGGTAGGTGTCGGCATTGCTGCCGAAGCCGCGCAAGCGACCGCTGGCGTCGGCGCTGTAGCGCGCGGCGACCGGCAGCGCCACGCCACCCCAGGTTGCACCCAGCAGGGTCCGGTCGCGGATATACACGCTGCCAGGCACGCCGTCGCTATTGCCCGCGTTGAAGGGAACGCTGCCGTCCAGGCGGCCATCGTTGGCGGCCACGCGACCAGGCTGGTACTGCGCGATGGCCTTGGCCGATGGGTTGGGCTGCAGCGAATAGCCCTCACGGTGCGAGCGCCGGTCGGCCTGCAGCACGCCATCCTGGCTGTCGTAGTTCAGCGACAACACGAAGTGGCCGCGACCGTCGGCGAAGGCGGTACCGAACAGGCTCGAAGCGTTGACGCGCTGGCCGTCGCCGCGCTCGCTCAAGCCGTACCCCAGCTCCACTTCGACACCATCGAAATGGTCGCGCAGGATGACATTGCTCACCCCGCTGATGGCATCCGAGCCATAGGTGGGGGCGCCACCGATGCCGACGTTCTCCACGCGCTGGATCAGGTTGGTCGGGATGACGTTGAGGTCGACCTGGCTACCCGGGCTGCTCGGACCGAAGATCGTCGGTGGATTGGAGCTGACGAACCGGCGTCCGTTGATCAGGGTCAGCATCCGGTTGGAGCCGAGGCCGAAACGCGAGGCAAAGCTGACGCCGGCGCCGAATGAGGACTGCCTGCCGTAGGGCGAGGCACTCAAGCCGAAGCCCGGCGTGCGGGCGATCGCATCGCCCAGGTTGGTGATGTTCTGGGCGTCCAGGTCTTCGCGCGAGATCACCTGCGCAGGTTCCAGGGTGTCGAAGCCGGCACGCGGGATGCGGGTGCCGGTCATGGTGACCTGGACCCTGTCCAGTTCGGTGGGGGCCGGAGGCGTCGCCCGCGCAGTTCCTGGCGCGACCGGCGGGGCGGCAGGTGGCTCCGCGGCCTGGGACTGGGCGGCGAGCACGCAAAGCAGGCTGGCAGCCAGGAGACTTCTGGTTGGCGCTCTGGAGGGAACTGAAGTGGTCATGATTTCTCCCGATTCGAAGGACAGCGGGCCGGCGTCTGCAGAGGGCGCGAGCGAGCTGAGGAACGGGCGAAAACATTTCATGCTGACCTATGTCGCGGGAATTGGATTTATCTAATTCAATTAACGATTTGCAAACGCCTATGCGGGTCGTGCAGCGGCCTCTGTCGCAACCGGCGAGACGCCGTGAGAGGACGCTACGAGCCGTGCCGCGGCCCTTCCCGAGGGGCCGTTCCCATCACGTCTCCCTCATCGCGAGCCCCTGAATATCTGCACCATGACCATAGAAATCTGGCAAGGGGACATCACTACGCTGGACGTCGACGTCATCGTCAACGCCGCCAACGAAAGCTTGCTCGGCGGCGGCGGTGTCGACGGCGCGATCCACCGTGCTGCCGGTCCCGAATTGCTCGCCGAATGCCAGCGCCTGCCCGAGATCCGCCCGGGTGTGCGCTGCCCGACCGGCGAAGTGCGCGCTACCGCCGGCTACCGGTTGCCGGCTCGCTATGTGTTCCACGCCGTCGGCCCGGTCTGGCGCGATGGCGCCCACCACGAACCCGAGTTCCTGGCCAACTGCTATTGGCAGTCGCTACGCCTGGCGCAGCAGATGGACCTGCACACGATCGCGTTCCCCGCGATCAGCTGCGGTGTCTATGGCTACCCGCTGCAGCAGGCCGCCCGGGTGGCGGTGAACGAAACGCTGGCCTGGCAGCGCTCGCATGCGGTACCGCGCAAGATCCTGCTGGTGGCGTTCAATGACGCCACCTACAAGGCCTACCAGCAGGCACTGGCGCAAAGCGTGCCGCAGGTGGCCTGAGCCGGCAGCAGATCAATGCGCAATAAAAAACGCCGGCTGATCGCCGGCGTTTTTCTTGGTTCGGAAGCAGCCTCGCTCAGCCCTTCCACTGCCCCAGCGCAGCCAAGCCGTTTTCGCGGGCGCGCTCGTACACCACCTGCTGGGCCTTGGCGAAGTTGCCCTTCATGTCCTTGGCCCACAGCTTCAGCGCGGCCTGCTGCATGGCGCGGCCGTAGGAGAAGCTCAGCGGCCACGGCAGGTTGCCGAGCTGGTTCATGGCATTGAGGTGGGCGGTGGACTGTTCGTCGGTCTGGCCGCCGGACAGGAACACAATACCCGGCAGGATCGCCGGCACCGTGCTCTTCAGGCACATCACGGTGGACTCGGCCACTTCGTCGATCCCGGCCTGCTCTTCGCAGCCCTTGCCGGAGATGACCATCGAGGCCTTCAGGATGGTGCCTTCCAGCACCACGTTCTGCTCGTACAGCGCGCCGAACAGCGAACGCAGGGTCGCCTCGGTGACTTCGTAGCAGGTCTCGATGTCGTGGTCGCCGTCCATGATCACTTCCGGCTCCACCATCGGCACCAGGCCCTGCTCCTGGCACAGCGCGGCGTAGCGCGCCAGCGCGTGCGAGTTGGCCTCGATGCAGGTGCCCGACGGGATGTCCTCGCCGATGTTGATCACCGCGCGCCACTTGGCAAAACGCGCGCCAAGCTTGTAGTACTCCTCCAGGCGCGCGCGCAGGCCATCCAGGCCCTCGGTGACGAGCTCGCCGGGCATGCCGGCCAGCGGCTGGGCGCCCTTGTCGACCTTGATGCCGGGGATGATGCCGTGCTCGGCCATGTACTTGGCGAACGGCACGCCGTCCTTGGTGGACTGGCGGATGGTTTCATCGAACAGGATAGCGCCGGAAATGTACTCGCCCAGCTTCGGCGTGGTCAGCAACAGCTCGCGATAGGCACGGCGGTGCTCTTCGGTGTTCTCGATCCCCACGCCGGCAAAACGCTTGGCGATCGTGCTGGTGGACTCGTCGATGGCGATGATGCCCTTGCCCGGGGCGACCATGGCCTGGGCGGTTTCGGCAAGTTGTTCGATGCTCATGAGTTTCCTGTGGCAGCAGCGGGGGAGAACGCAATTATACCCGCGAACGCCCACAGCCATTCCTTCACGGAATGGCCGCAAACGTTTACAGGTTCAAAGGCTATGCCGCCACGCCGTCCCCCGCTGACGGGGGACGGATGTAACAGGAAGTTACAGTTCGCCCAGCCCCGAAGCGCGTCCATCCGGACCCACTTCGAGCAACCGCAGCGTGTTGGTCGCGCCATGGGTTTCCATGTGCTCGCCGCTGGTGAACACCACGCGGTCGCCGGCCGACAACGCACCGGCATCGACCAGCACGCGGATGCTGCCGCGCGCCGCTTCGCGCGGGGTCAGGCCGCGGCTGTCGAAGTTGATCGGGAACACGTCGCGCATCATCGCCATCTGCCGGCGCGCGCCGTCATGGCGGGTCACCGCGTAGATCGGCGCCTTGGCGCGGAAGCGCGACAGGTAGCGCGGCGTACCGCCGGACTCGGTCATCGCCACGATCGCGCGCACGCCGACGTGCTCGGAGACGAACATGGTCGCCATCGCGATCGCCTGGTCGGCACGCTCCAGGTTGCGCTGGGCCTTGCTGAAGTCGGCGTCGGTTTCGAACTGGCGCTCGGCGCCGAGGCAGATGCGCGCCATCGCTTCGACCGCGCGCACCGGGTAGGCCCCGGCGGCGGTCTCGGCCGAGAGCATCACCGCATCGGTGCCGTCGATCACCGCATTGGCCACGTCCAGCACTTCGGCGCGCGTCGGGATCGGGCTTTCGACCATCGACTGCAGCATCTGGGTGGCGGTGATCACCACTTTGTTCTGCGCCAGCGACTCGCGGATGATCTTCTTCTGCAGGCCCGGCAGTTCGGCATCGCCGATTTCCACGCCGAGGTCGCCACGGGCCACCATCACCACGTCCGACGCTTCGACGATCTCGGTCAGGTTCTCGATCGCCTCGGTGCGCTCGACCTTGGACACCATCGCCGCATCGCAGCCGTGCTCCAGGGCAATGCGGCGCGCTTCATTCATGTCGGCGGCGTTGCGGCAGAACGAGACGGCGATGAAGTCCACGCCGATCTTGGCGACGATGCCGATCAATTCCTTGTCGCGCTCGGTCAGCGCGCCCAGCGACAGGCCACCGCCCTGCTTGTTCAGGCCCTTGCGGTCGGACAGCACGCCGTCGTTGAGCACGGTGCAGACGATGCGCTCGCCCTGCACTTCCACCACGCGCATCTGCATCAGGCCGTCGTCGAGCAGCAGCACGTCGCCGCTGGTCACGTCCTGCGGCAGGCCGAGGTAGCTGACGCCAACCTGGGTGTGGTCGCCGAGCGGGGCGTTGGGATCGGCCACCAGGTCGAAGCGGTCGCCGGTCTTGAGCACGATCTTGCCTTCGGCGAAGCGCTCGATGCGGATCTTCGGGCCCGGCAGGTCGGCCAGGATGCCGACTTCGACGCCCACGCGCGACGCGGCGGCGCGCACGTCGGCGGCGCGCTTGGCCTGGCCGGACGGGTCGCCATGGCTGAAGTTCAAACGCACCACGTTGACGCCGGCGCGGAACAGATCCTCCAACATGCCCGGCGGGTCGGTGGCCGGGCCGAGGGTGGCAAGGATCTTGGTGCGGCGCTGGCGTACGGTCATGGCGTGGGACTCCCCCGGAAAAGTCCGGAAAAGTAGCACATTGGGGCGACCGGCTGGATGGCTTTGCGGTATAGGCGGCAAGTAATTCCGGAATGTCTATCGCGACATTCGTGTGCGGATGGTGCGAATCGGAGTTCAGTTATTTGCCGACAGCAACGTCACCAGCGCCTCCGGCGAATCCACCAGTTGGTCGGCGCCGGCGCGCACCAGTTCGGCTTCATCGCCGAATCCCCAGAGCACGCCGATGCTGCGCAGGCCGTGGGCGCGCGCACCTTCGATGTCCATCCGGCGGTCGCCGATCATCACGCATTGCGCCGGCGCCAGCGCCAGCCGGCGCATGGCTTCGGCGACCAGATCGGGCTTGAAGCGGCGGGCGCCGTCATCGCTGGCGCCGACCACTTCGTCGAAGCACTCGCCGAACGGCAGGTGTTCGACGATGCGACGGGCGAAGCGTTCGTTCTTGGAGGTCACCACCGCCAGGCGGTGGCCGGCCGCGCGCAACGCCGGGATCGCTTCGGCGATCCCGGGGAACACGCTGTGCTCGGTCCAGCCGACGGTGTCGTAGCGCTCGCGGTAGAGCGACAGCGCCTGCTCGACCATCACCTCGTCGCCGCCGAAGCGCTCGTGGAAACTATCGCGCAGCGGCGGGCCGATCCAGCCGCGCAATTGGTCCATCGAGGGCAGCAGTTGGCCCAGCCGTTCGAAGGTGTGGACGATGCCGCCGACGATGCCCGGCTCGGAATCGATCAGGGTGCCGTCCATGTCGAAGAACAGCGTGCTCGGTTGTGCACTCACTGGCCGCGAGCTTCCAGGGCGGCCACGGCCGGCAGGGTCTTGCCTTCGAGGAATTCGAGGAAGGCGCCGCCGCCGGTGGAGATGTAGCTGACCTGTTCGGCAATGCCGTACTTGTCCACCGCCGCCAGGGTGTCGCCGCCGCCGGCGATGGAGAAGCCCGGGGCGGCAGCAATCGCACGCGCCAGGGTTTCGGTGCCATGGCTGAAGGCTTCAAACTCGAATACCCCCACCGGGCCGTTCCACACCACGGTGCCGGCCTGGCCGATCAGCGCGGCATAGCGCGCGGCGGTGTCCGGGCCGATGTCCAGGATCAGGTCGTCGTCGGCAACCGCGTCCACCGCCTTCACCGTGGCCTCGGCCTCGGCGTTGAACTGCTTGGCCACGACCACGTCGCTTGGCAGCGGAATGTCTGCGCCGCGTGCCTTGGCCGCGGCGACGATCCGGTGGGCGGTCTCGATCAGGTCCGGTTCGCACAGCGACTTGCCGACGTTGTAGCCGGCCGCAGAAATGAAGGTGTTGGCGATGCCGCCGCCGACGATCAGCTGGTCGACCTTGTCCACCAGGTTGCTGAGCAGTTCGAGCTTGGTGGAGACCTTGCTGCCGGCGACGATCGCCAGCAGCGGCCGCGCCGGATGCGCCAGCGCCTTGGCCAGGGCATCGAGTTCAGCCATCAACAGCGGACCACCGGCGGCGACCGGTGCGAAGCGGATCACGCCGTGGGTCGAGGCCTGGGCGCGGTGCGCGGTGCCAAAGGCGTCCATCACGAACACATCGCACAGCGCGGCGTATTGCCTGGACAGCGCTTCGTCGTCCTTGCCCTCGCCCACGTTCATGCGGCAATTTTCCAGCAGCACCACCTGGCCCGGCTCGACCTCGACGCCGCCGACCCAGTCGCGCCGCAGCGGCACGTCGGTGCCGAGCAGCTGCGACAGGCGCCGGGCGACCGGGGCCAGGGAATCTTCCTGGGTCCAGGTGCCTTCCTTGGGCCGGCCCAGGTGCGAAGTCACCATGACCGCGGCGCCTTTTTCAAGCGCCAGCCGGATCGTCGGCACCGAAGCGAGGATGCGTTGCTCGGAGGTGATGCGGCCGTCCTCGATCGGCACGTTGAGATCCTGGCGGATCAGCACGCGCTTGCCGTTGAGGTCGAGGTCGGTCATTCGGACGATGGGCATATTCGCAACTCGCTGGGTCATGAAGGGGCGCAGCCGGTGCGATCAGCCCACCGGCGTTGTTGACCCCCATTGTCCGGGCTGGCGCCGGACGGGGCAAACCGCCCCGCACTCAGGCCGCCGGTGTGGCGCCGCGCCCGCGCAGCAGGCTCACCGCGAAACCGCCCACCAGCAGCGCGCCACCTACCAGCAGTGCCCACAGCAACCAGGTCTTCCAGTCGATCGGACGATCGGCGGGCAATAACGCCTGCTGCCCCGCCAATGGTTGCGCCGAAGGCGACAGCGTCGCCATCGCCGGCTGCCACTCGGGCCCGCGCGTGCGCCGCAATGCCGCCACCAACTGTGACAACGGCGCCTCGGCCCGCTGCACGCGCGCGCTGCCGGCGGCCAGCGCATAAGGCGCCGGTCCCTGGGCGATGAAGACCAGGGTTTCCGGGCGATAGCCCACGCGCAGTTCGGGCATGGCCGCCACCTCGCCGCTGTCGGGAATCAAGCGCCAATAGCGGTCGCGGCTCGGCAGGGCCAGGGCTTGGGGCGGCGAACGCTGCCCGCTCGCACCGGCGCCGAGTTGATAGGCGAGCCAGGGGCCGGCGCGCTGTACCCACGGCGCCTCGGCACTGTCACGGCTCTGCACGATCCAGCGCGTGGCCTGGTTATCGGGCGATACCACATCCACCTGCCCCACCGGAAAGCGGCCCGGCAAGGTGTACACGTAGCCGCGTTCCTGCGGCTGGCCGGCAAGCACCAGCCAGCGCGTGGCGTCCGGACGCAGCGGCCCGGGCAGCTCCACTTGCGCCTGCCGCAGCGGCGGCAGTTGTCCGGACAATACCTGCACGCGCAGGTAGCGGGCGTTGCTGTCCAGCGCGATCCGGCGCTGCTGCAGGCGCTGCTCGCCGTTGCCGAGATCGACCACGCTGGCGCGCGGATCCAGCAGGTACCAATCGCGCAGGTTCTCGCTGCCTTCCACTTGCAGCTCGGCCTGCACCGGCGAGGTCGGCCGGTCCCATTCCAGGCGCAAGGCGCGCATCGGCGCGCGTAGCGCGCTGGCATCGATCACCCACGCCGCCGGCGCCTCGTCCTGCACGGGCCCGGCCTCGCGCGCCTGGATGCGGCGGATGCGACCGTCGGTGTCGCGCTCGGCGATCAACTCCAGGTCGCCCGAGCGCGCACCGGCGCGGCTGGGGAGCGCGAATAACGGCAAGGTCTTCAATTCCGCGGCCGGCACCGCGGCATCGACCTCGGCCAATGCGGCCGGCAGTGGCCGGCCCTGCGCATTGAACGGCTGCACGTCGGCCAGGGTGGGCGACTGCGCGGTGCGGTACACCGCCTCGTCCAGGTGCACGCGATAGGCCCCCGCCTCGGCGACCTGCAATTGCAGTGGCCACTGCTGCACGTACTGCGCCGGTTCGTTGGTTACTGCCGCCAGTGCCAGCGCAGGCACGCACAGTGCCCACCAGGCCACGCGAGCTCGCAAACTGATCATGCCATCTCCTCCTGGCCCGCCGCTGCCAGCGGACGCGGCGGCGCTGGCGCGATGTAGCCAACCAGCGTGCACAGTAGCCCGTAGGCAATGAACGAGCCGATGCCGAGCAGGTTGCCCAAATGTTGGCGATCGACCAGCACCAGCTTGGCCAGCACCAGTGCCATCAACACCGCGCCGGCCAGCCATAGCGCGCGCTGGTGGCGGCGCGAGCCGGAGATCCAGCCGGCCACGCCGAGCACGCTCCAGACTACGGTCAGGCTGGTCTGGCTGAGGCCAGCCGAGAGCAGCGACGGCGTCCACGGCAGGTCGCCCCAGTGATGCACGCTGCGCAGCGTCGCCATGGTGACCCACAACAAGCCTGCGCACGCCGCCAGCGGCACGCGGCGCTGCGATAGCCAATCCGGCGCATGCCGCCACAACGCGCGCAACAGCAAGGCCAGCGCAGCCAACTGGGTGAGCTCGCCCGGATTAAGCACCGGCAGCCAGGGCAGCGGCTGCGCCGACAGCGGCGCGGCCAGCGACGCCAGCCAGATCACCGCCACGATAAGCGCCGCCGTCGCACGCAACCACGGCAACCAGGGCAGGAACGCCTCGCCCAGCGGCGCGGCCAGCCAGCGCCAGCGCAGCAAGGCGGCCGCCAGCAGCGCCAGCCAGGGCGCCGCGCCCAGCGCCAGCAACCAGCCGCCGGCCAGCGCGTAATGCAGGCCCAGCCAACGCAGGCACAGCGTCGCCACCGTGGCCCACAGCAGCCACCAGACAAACTGCGCTGCTGCGGCAAAAGCCAGGTCGCGGCCCGCGCGCAGGCACCACAGCGCACGCACGCCCAACAGCGCGAACAACGGCCAAGCCCACGCGCCGTGGCCAGCCAGCGGCGGCCGTTGAAGATCGGTTTGCGCCACTGCCAGCGGCAGCGCGAACAGGAACGCCAAGGCGGTGGTGGCAGCAAGCGCCGCTGCCGGCCGCCGCCGATGGACCTCGGCTGCCAGCCAGCCGGTAAAACCGGCCACGGCCAAGGCCACATGCGCACGTGCATCAAGCTGGACGAAGCTGGCGATCTCATCGCTCGCCATTCCGCACCACCAACCCAGCCCCCACACATAGGCCGCCAACGCCGGCAGCGACTGCGCGTGTGCGCGCCAGGCCCATGCCGTGGCAAAGCCGGCCAGGGCGATCAGCAGGCCACTCATGAAATGCGCATTGGCGACCGGCCGCAGCATCTCGCCGTGGATCGGCAATGCCAGCCCGAACGCGACCATCGCAGCCAGTTGCAACGCCACGCCACTCCACTGCGGCAGCGCGCGCTGCTGGCGCAGGCCAAGCCAGACCAGGCCGGCGCCTTCGAGGGCGAAAACCCCCGCCGTTGCGTGCGCGGACAACGCCAACGGCACCGCCAGCGTAGCGAAGCCAACAGCCAACACGGCATGGGCCTGGCCAAGCAGGCGCGTGCGCACATCGCGCAGGCACCAGGCAGCGAGCAACGCATAGACCGCGGCCACGGCGAGCGCACACAACGCCAGCGGCCAGCGTTCACCACGCAACAACCCTGCCTGCAGCGCGAATGCCACCAGCGGCGCGCCAAACACCAAGCTGCCATCGATCCAGCGTTCGCCCCCGCCGCGGCGCGCATACAGCACCGGGATGATCAGGTAGAACGCAAAGAACAACAGCAGGAACGGCTCGGTCGTGGCGAACTGTTCGGGCTTGTAACTCAATACGCCCCACAGCGTGCCGATGCCGAAGGTAAACGCGAAACCAAGCAAGTTGAGCACGCGCCAGGGCCGCCACCAGGCAATGGCGAACACCCCGGCATTGACCAGCGCGTAATAGGTAAACAAGGCCACATGGTTGCCACTACCAGTGGACAACCATAGCGGCGCGAGGAACCCGGCCAGCGTGCCGAGCACGGCGAGGGTGCGCGAATCCTGCAACACCGCCAGCACGCACATTCCCGCTACCAGCAGCACACTGATGGCGAAGGCGGCCTGCACCGGCATCAAGTCATAGCGCTTGAACGCGGCGAACACCACCAGCAACAGCACGCCGATCGCGCCGCCCTGCAAGGCCTGGCCGAACGCCGGGCGCGCCAGGCGCTGGCGCCAGCCGAACACCAGGCCGGCGAGGGCCGCCGCCGCGATGCCCGCCAGCCGCAGTTCGACCGGCAAGCGCAGCCAGCCCTGGTCGCTGGCGTACTTGAGCAACGCCCCCACGCCGGCCAGCAGCACCAACATGCCGACCTTCACCGGCACGTTGCCTTCGGTGAACCAACGCTTGGCCGCGCTCAGGAAACGCTCCAGCGGACCGGGACTGTGGGGCACGCGACGCTCGACCGCCGGGCTGGCGGCCTGCGCTGTCGCGGCTACGGGTTGCGCCGGCGTGGCTCCCCAGGGCGCTGCGGATGCCTCGGGCAACGGCGGTGGCGCCGGACGCGGCCGCAGGACGGCCGGCTGCTCAGGGGAAGGCTCGGCAGCCGGTGCCGGTGCCGTGCGCAACGGCGCAGCGGTTGCGGCCGCCTCCGGCCGGGCCTGCAGCTCGGCTACGCGCTGCTCCAGCCCGGCAACGCGCCGGCGCAGGCTCGACAGCGACAGCCACAACACCAGCAGCAGCACCGGTACCGCGAGCACCGCCAACACCACCAGCACAATGATCGATTCCAAGCGTCCCGCTCCTGTCCTTGTGACGCGGCGCCAGGCCGCTTCGTCCTGCTCTCGCCCGCATGCTACCCGAGGATGCCCCCGGCACTGCAGGCCAGCGCAACGCGATCCCAAAGCTCCTGGCGACTAAAGTCCTGGCGATTTCGGCCGATGAGCGCCGAATGGGGTTCAAAGACGAACCTCCCCTCCCCACCCCAAGGATGTCCCGCCATGAACCTGCCCGCCGCGCCCGCCGAGGCCAGCGTCGACGACCATATCCGCTCGGTCGCCGGCCTGTCCGCCCGCCTTCTCACGCAGTTGCGGCAGTCATTGCAGCGGATCGAGGAGATCAACCGCACCACCCAGGTGATCTCAATGAACGCGCGCATAGAATCGGCGCGCATTGGCACTGCCGGCCGCGGTTTCGCGGTGATCGCGCAAGAGATGGACGTCCTCTCGCGGCGCGTGGCCGACGCCACCCGCGACATCGACCGCACTGCCGACTCCACCCGCGGCGAGATGCAGGACACCCTCGCCCGCCTGGAAGACGACGTGCGCCGCACCCGGCTCAGCGAACTGGCGCTGGTGAACATCGACCTGATCGACCGCAACCTCTACGAACGCAGCTGCGACGTGCGCTGGTGGGCCACCGACACCGCGATGGTGGCCGCGGCGCAACCGGACTGCACACCCGACGCCCTGGCCCATGCCTCGCGGAGGATGGGGCAGATCCTGGATTCATACACGGTCTACTTCGACCTGGTGCTGGTCGGCGCCGATGGCCGGGTGGTGGTCAACGGACGCCCTCAGGAATATGCCTCGGCCGGCCTCGACGTGCGCGACACCGAGTGGTTCAACTCGGCCTGGCGCACCGCCAGTGGCGAAGCCTTCGGCTTCCAGACGGTACATGCCAGCCCATTGGCCGGCGGCGAGCGCGTGCTGGTCTACTCCTGCAGCGTGCGCGAAGGCGGCCGCGTCGATGGGCGGGTGCTGGGCGTGCTGGGGATTGTCTTTCGTTGGGATGCGCTGGCGCAGACGGTGGTGCAGCGCACGCCGTTGTCGGAGCAGGAATGGGGACGCAGCCGGGTATGCATCGTGGATGACCGCGGCTTGGTGCTGGCCGATTCTGCGGGGCGGACGCTACAGGATGTGATCGAGTTTCCGGGGCGGGAGGCGTTGTTTCGCAAGCCGCGCGAGGCGGTGCTGGTGGAGTACGCCGGACGGCCGCATTGTGTGGCGCATGCGGGGTCGCCTGGGTATGAGACTTATCGGACTGGGTGGCATTGTTTGATTTTGCAGGCTGTTTAGAAGGGCGCAGAACGCGGCCGCCGAAATTTGGTCGCGCGGCGACCGGGGGTAGGGCCTTTCGGGACACGCACGTAAACCCATCCATGGGGGCTAATCGACGACATCCATGTCGTCGATTGTCCCGAAAGGGGCCTGACCCCGAACGCCGCGCGACCAACTTCAGACAACCAAACTGCCCAAAAAAAAACAGCCCCGGGAAAAATCCCAGGGCTGCAAAAAACCAAAAACCAAAACGCCTTACTTGGCAGCCACAACCTTGGCCAACTCCAAGCACTTGTTCGAATAACCCCATTCGTTGTCATACCAGCTCACCAGCTTCACGAACGTATCGTCCAGCTGGATACCGGCATCGGCATCGAACACCGACGTGCACGTCTCGCCGCGGAAATCCGTCGCCACCACCTTGTCTTCGGTGTAGCCCAGGATGCCCTTCAACGCGCCCTCGCTCTGCGCCTTGATCTCGGCGCAAATCTCCGCGTAGGTGGCCGGCTTCTCCAGCTCGCACGTCAGATCGACCACCGACACATCGCTGGTCGGCACCCGGAAACTCATGCCGGTCAGCTTCTTGTTGAGCGACGGGATCACCTTGCCCACGGCCTTCGCCGCACCGGTCGAGGACGGAATGATGTTCTCCAGGATGCCGCGACCACCGCGCCAATCCTTGTTCGACGGACCATCGACGGTCTTCTGCGTCGCCGTCGCCGCATGCACTGTGGTCATCAGGCCGCGCTTGATGCCCCACTTGTCATGGATCACCTTGGCCAGCGGCGCCAGGCAGTTGGTGGTGCACGAGGCGTTGGAGACGATGGTCTCGCCGTTGTAGCTCTCGTGGTTGACGCCGTAGACGAACATCGGCGTGTCGTCCTTCGACGGCGCCGACAGGATCACCTTCTTCGCACCGGCGGCCAGGTGCTTCTCGGCCGTGTCCTTGCTCAGGAACAGGCCGGTGGATTCGATCACCACCTCGGCACCGACCTCGTCCCACTTCAGGTTGGCCGGGTCGCGCTCGGCGGTCAGGCGGATCTTCTTGCCGTTGATGATCAGGGTGGTGCCCTCGACCTTCACCTCACCCTTGAAGCGGCCGTGGACCGAGTCGTACTGGAGCATGTAGGCCAGGTAGTCCGGCTCCAGCAGGTCGTTGATGGCGACGATCTCGATGTCGTTGCCGAAGTTCTGCACCGCAGAACGCAGAACGTTGCGCCCGATGCGACCGAAACCGTTGATGCCGACCTTGATTGCCATGTTCACGAGCTCCTGCGGCCGCGCCAGCGCGGCGGGTGGAAAGGGAGGGTCATTCTAGCAGGGACCGCCGCGGGCCCCTGCCAGGCCCGCGAGTGCCCGCGGGCAGGGTGCGGGGAGCGATTTGATCGCAATCAAGGCGCCGCCCGGCGGGCCTGCCGAAACTGTGCCCAGTCCCAACCACCCACTGGAAAGACAATGCGCAACAAACTGTTCCTGTGCTGTGCCCTGGCCGCGGCGGCGGGCGCCGCGACCGCTCCCGCGTTCGCCCAGTCCAAGGGCGATTGGACCCTGGGCGCAGGCGTCCACCAGGTCAACCCGAAGTCGGACAACGGCAAGCTGGCCGGCGGCACCCTGGCGGTGAACGTGGACAGCGACATCAAGCCGACCGTCACCGGCGAGTATTTCATTGCCGACAATCTCGGCATCGAGGTGCTGGCGGCGCTGCCTTTCAAGCACGACATCAATATTGCCGGGCTCGGCCGGGTGGGATCGACCAAGCAGCTGCCACCGGTGGTGTCGATCCAGTACCACTTCAATGGCCAGGGCAAGGTGTCGCCCTTCGTCGGTGCCGGCGTCAATTACACGATGTTCTTCAGCGAGGACACGCGCGGCGCCCTGCAAGGCAGCAAGCTCAAGTTGGGCGACTCCTGGGGCTTGGCGGCGCATGCGGGCGTGGATTTCGCCGTGGCCAAGAACGGTTCACTGCGGGTGGACGCGCGCTGGATCGATATCGATAGCGACGTGAAAC
The DNA here is from genome assembly GCA_035539015.1 of Stenotrophomonas sp. Lineage (GTDB taxonomy): Bacteria > Pseudomonadota > Gammaproteobacteria > Xanthomonadales > Xanthomonadaceae > Stenotrophomonas_A. Next base: position 15,788 of record DATLJF010000295.1, read on the forward strand.
TGAACGGCCAGAAGATCGGCAGGGTCAACATCGATCCGTGGGTGTACGGCGTGGCTTACGTGCACCGGTTCTAACCGGGACGATGCGCCAGGTGTGGGGGCTGCGACGTCAGGGAGTGATGCCGCAGCTTTTTCCTGGTCGCCAACGATCACCACGTTCGGCACATAGCCGGTGAGATGCGCCCCGATACAATCGCGCGATGATCTCATTGCGCCCCCTCCTCCCCGCCGCCTTCCTTCTTCTCGCCTTGCTCCACAGCTCACAGGCCCATGCCTGGGGTGGCCAGGGCCATCGCCTGGTCGCGCGCATCGCCGATACCCAGCTCACCCCGCAAGCCAGGCAACAGGTCGCCGAACTGCTCGCCGGCGAAGCCGACCCCACCCTCAGCGGCGTTGCGTCGTGGGCCGACCAGTTGCGCGAGCATGATCCGGATCTCGGCAAGAAGAGTTCCAAGTGGCATTACGTCAACCTCGGCGAGAACGACTGCGGCTATTCCCCGCCGCGCGATTGCCCGAATGGTGATTGCGTGATCGAGGCACTGAAGCAACAGACCGCCCTGCTCGCCGATCGCAGCCAGCCGCTGGAAGCGCGCCGGCAGGCGTTGAAATTCGTGGTCCATTTCGTCGGCGACATCCACCAGCCCATGCACGCCGGTTACGCGCACGACAAGGGCGGCAACGATTTCCAGCTGCAGTTCAACGGCAAGGGCACCAACCTGCACTCCCTGTGGGACAGCGGCATGATCTACGACCGCCACCTGGACGATGACGCCTATCTGGCGCAGCTGCTGGCACTGCCGGGAACCGCTGCGGCCAGGCCAGTGCTGCCGCCCGACGCCGAGGGCTGGGCGCAGGCGTCGTGCCGTATCGCGGTGGCGCCGGGCGTGTACCCGGACAAGCATGTATTGCCGCAGGGCTACGTGGCGCAATATCGTCCGCTTGCCGAAGCCCAACTGCGCCTGGCCGGCGATCGCCTCGCGGCGATCCTCAACACGGCGCTGACCGGTCCCAGATGACGAATTCCCGGAGGTAGCCATGCATCTCGACGTCCTGCCGTTCCTGCATGCCTCCAGCAACACCTTCAGTTACCTCGTCGCCGATCCGCATAGCGGGCAGGCGGCGGTCATCGACCCGGCGCTGGATTTTGATCCGCACACCGGCCAGGTCGGCACGGCGCCGGCGCAGGCCCTGGTCGATGCCGCCGCTGCGCGCGGCTGGACCGTGCACTGGCTGCTGGAGACACACGCGCACGCCGACCATGTCTCGGCCGCACAGTGGCTACGCCGGGCCTGGCCGCAGGCACGCCTGGGCATCGGCGCCGGCATCGTGGAGGTCCAGCGTGCTTTCGCCGGACAGTTTCGGCTGCCGGCCGATTACCGCGACGACGGCTCGCAGTTCGACCACCTGTTTGCCGACGGCGAGCGATTCATGCTCGGCGAGGTGCCGGTCGAGGTCATCGCCGTGCCCGGCCATACCAGCGACAGCGTCGCCTACCTGATTGGCGATGCACTATTCCCGGGCGATTCGATCTTCATGCCCGATGGCGGCACCGCGCGCTGTGACTTTCCCGGCGGCGATGCGGCGCAGTTGTATCGTTCGATCCAACGGCTATTCGCCCTGCCCGACCAGACCCGGGTGTTCGTTTGCCATGACTACGGGCCCGGTGGCCGCCCGCTGGCCCACGTCAGCACCATTGCCGAGCAACGGCAGGCCAATGTGCATGTCCAGCAGGGCGTGCAGGAAGCCGAATTCGTCG
>DATLJF010000296.1:0-11706 GCA_035539015.1 Stenotrophomonas sp.
TGAAGTCGTAGAACGAACCTCCGACGTTGGACAGTGCAGCACCGCCACCGGTGCCATAGAACGCGGCCTGGATCACCGCCTCGCACCCGGCCGGCAGGCGCCACGAACACGCCAGCCGCACCTGCGCACCACTATCCAGCCGCCATTGCGCCACGGCGTAGTCCTCCACCCGGTCTGCGGGCAATTGCAACCGCTGGCCCTGTGCAAACAGCGCTGCGCTCATATCGGCATGGCCGGTGCTGCCGCAGATCCACTGCGCCATATCGACCAGGTGCGTGCCCAGGTCCATCACGCAACCCCCGCCGGACTGCGCGAGTTCGTAGAACCACGCCTTGTCCGGGCCGTAGGCGTTATGGAAGACCAAGTCGACCGCGTAGACCTCGCCCAATGCGCCTTGCTGCACTTGTTCGCGCAGCTCGGGCACCCCGGCAACGGCGCGGTAGCTGAAATCCACGGCAATGTGGCGATTGGCGGCGCGCGCGGCCTCCAGCACTTGCTCGGCTTCGGCGGCCGTGCGCGTGAGCGGCTTCTGGCAGAACACCGCCAGCCCGCGCTGAAGCGCCGCGATCGCCTGCAAGGCGTGGGCGCCACTCGGCGTGGCGATGACGATGCCATCGAGATCGTCGGCGTCGAGCAGCTCGCCGATGCTGCGGCATTGCCGCGCGCCAGGCGCATGCTGGGCGGCGCGCGCCAGCGACTCGGCGTGCGGGTCGGCGATCGCCGCCACGGTGGCGACGCCGGCGTCGGCCAGCGCCTGCATGCGCTGGCAGCCGATCCAACCCACCCCGAGGAAGCCCAGGCGCGGCAGCGGGGCCGCCGTCTGCAAGCGCGCGTTCATGCCGTCACCATCGCTTTGAGGAAGCCATCGGGCCGAGTCGAGAGCGCCTGGAAGGCATCTTCGATGCGGCCCAGGCCAAAGCGGTGGGTCAGCAGCGGGAACGGGTCGATGCGCCCATCCTTCAACGCCTGCATGGCCTCGCTCAGGCCGCGCAAGGCCACCGCACGGTCGCGTTCGTGGGCATTGATGACATCCAGCCCGCGCCAGTTCCACTGCTGCATGTCCACCTGCCGCGGCCCGTCCTGGTGGTAACCGGCGATGACCAGCCGTCCGCCTTCGGCACAGATTGCGCTGGCGATGTCGAGCGTGACCTGCTCGCCCGCCGCCTCGATCACGCGCGCGCAACCGCCGCCGGTCAACTCGTTCACCGCATTGATGGCGGCGTAGCGATCCTCGGTGGACAACGTCACCTGCGCCCCGCACGCGCGCGCCACGTCCAGTGCGAAGGGCCGCCGCGACAGCGCGATCACCTTGGCGCCGGCGTGATGGGCAAGCTGGATGAGCAAGGCGCCGATGAAGCCGACGCCGACCACGGCGACCGTGTGTTCCGGGAGAATGTCGCTGCGCCGCCAGATATTCAGTGCGCAGGCCAGCGGCTCACCGGGCAATGGCCGGTCGTCGAAACCGGGCGGCAAGCGCACGAGCGCATCCACGTCGGCCAGATCGTATTCGGCATACGCATTGCCAGAGAGCAGCGCGACCTTGTCGCCGCGCCGCCAGTCGCCCGCGCCTTCGCCGACTTCGTCGATCTCGCCCCATCCTTCATGGCCGGGCGAGCCCGGCGCCATCGGATAGGAGAACCATGGCCGCCCCGCCCATACCGGCAGGTTGGACGCACAGACGCCGCAGCCATACAGACGCACCCGCACCTGGCCGGGCGCGGGATCAGGGCGCTGCGTGCGTGCCAGGCGCACGCGCCCATCGCCTTCGAATACCGCCGCGTGCATCCCGCTCATGCCGCGTGCGTCCGGGTTGCAGCCACCGGAGTGGCGGCGACATCGGCCTCGACCAACCAATCATGCAGACGCGCCACGCCTTCTCGCGCCCCCACCCGCGCCTTCCAGCCGGTGGCCGCCTGGAAGGCGCGGGTGTCTGATACGTAATAGCGCTGGTCGCCCACGCGCCAGGGACCGAAACGGACCACCGGCGCCCGACCCGTCAGCGTCTCGATCTGCGCCAGCAGTTCAAGCAGGCTGAGCGTATTGGCGGGCCCACCGCCCATGTTGAACGACTGTCCCGACAACTTGGCCATGTCGGCCTGCGCACGCAACATCGCTTCCACCAGATCCTCCACGTAGAGCAGGTCACGGACCTGCCGGCCATCGCCGTACAAGGTGATCGTTGCCTCCTGCAGGGCCCGGATCAGGAAATGCGCGACCCAGCCCTGGTCTTCGTTGCCGCACTGGTGCGGCCCGTAGATGCAACTCATGCGAAACAACGCCGCCGGCAGCCCGAAGCTGCGGGCGTAATCCAGCACGTATTGATCGGCGCCCCCCTTGGAGCAGCCGTAGGGACTGTGGAAGGACAGGCCGCGCGCCTCGCCGATGCCGTGCTCGCGCACCTGCACATCAGCCGGCTGGTAGCGGCTGCCGCTGACCTCCATCGCCACGTCTTCCAGGGCGCCGTACACCTTGTTGGTCGAGGTGAACAGCAACGAAGGCGGGGTGTCGAGGCCACGCATCGCTTCGAGCACATTCAAGGTGCCGCCGAGATTGATCTCGAAATCCTCGCGCGGCTCGACCAGGCTCGAGGTCACCGCGACTTGCGCGGCGAGATGGAACACCTGGCCAGCCTGTGCCACCGCTGCACGTACCCGCTCGGCATCGCGGATGTCGGCCACCTCTACCTGCAGCTGCTCGCCGTGGCGGGCGCGCAGCCATTGCAGGTTGCGGGTGACGCCGGCGCGCGAGAGATTGTCGTAGACGATCACGCGCCGCCCGTCTTCGAGCAGCCGATGCGCCAGGTTGGTGCCGATGAACCCGGCGCCGCCGGTGATCAGTGCCGGACGTAGATCGCCTGCCACGCCCCGCGCTGCCTTACCCGCGCCGGTCATATTTGCAGCCCCCTGCGAGCCAGCTCGGCCGCCGCGTCCTCGACCCGGTCGACCGCCGTCTGCTCGCCCATCCACGCCACCAGTTCCGCCATGCCCTCGGCCAGGCTCACCTGCGGTTGGTAGCCGAGCACCTGCTGCGCGCGCGAGATGTCGGCGAAGCAATGGCGGATGTCGCCGGCGCGGAAGTTGCCGGTGATCTGCGGCGGCAAGTCGTCGACGCCCAGGGCCTGGCTCATTTCCGCGGCAATCTGGGCGATCGTCACCGCTCGTCCGCTGCCGATGTTCAGCGCCTGGCCCGCCGCTTCCGGTCGCTCCAGGGCCAGCCGGCAGGCGCGCGCCACGTCGCTGACGTGGACAAAATCGCGCCGCTGCTGGCCATCTTCGAAGATGCGCGGCGGCTTATGGTTGAGATAGCGCGAAGCGAAGATCGCCAGCACGCCCGTATACGGATTGGACAAGGCCTGGCGCGTGCCATAGATATTGAAGAAGCGCAGCGCGGTCGTCGGGATGCCGTAAGCCTGGCCGACGATCAGGCACAGCTTTTCCTGGTCATACTTGGACAGTGCATACACCGATGTCGGGGTCGGCACCTTGCCTTCGTGGGTGGGCACCGGCCGCAACGGCCGGCCGTCCTGCAGCAGCTCCCATTGGCCCTGCTTCAGCGCGTCCAGGCTGCGTTCGGGCGGCGCGACCTCGTGGCCGGCTGCATCGGCGTAAAGACCCTCGCCGTAGATACTCATGCTCGATGCAACCACCAGCCGCTCGACCGGCGCCGAAGACAGCGCCTCCATCAACACCGCGGTCCCGCGATTATTTACGTCAGTGTAGTGGGTGATCTCGTACATGCTCTGGCCGACGCCAACCGCCGCAGCCAGGTGGAAGACCTTGCTTACCCCTTCGAGCGCGCGGCGCACCGCATCCGGGTCACGCACGTCGCCCCGGACCAGCTCGACCTCGTCGGCCAGGTAGGCCGGCCGCGAAGCGCCATCGCCATGTACCTGTTCGAGCAACGCATCGAGCACCCGAACCTGGTAGCCGTGCGCCAGCAGCTCGTCGGCCAGGTGCGAGCCGACAAAACCGGCGCCCCCGGTGATCAGGACCTTGCCGCGGCCACTGCTGCTGCCATTGCCGTCATGCGCAGTCACGCTGCACCTCCCCCTCGGCCAGGCTTACCTCCTCGGCGTCGCTGCGCGCGCCCTGCTCGCGTGATGCGAACCAGGCGATGGTGTTGCGCAGGCCGTCTTCAAGTGGCACCCGCGGCGACCAGCCCAGCTGCTGCCGCGCCAGCGTGATGTCCGGGCAGCGCCGGGTCGGGTCATCGGTCGGCATGGGCTTGCGCTTCAGCGGCGAGCGCGAGCCGGTCATCGCCAGGATGCGGTCGGCCAATTCGCCGACGGTGATTTCCTGCGGGTTGCCCAGGTTGACCGGGCCGGTGAATTCGCGCGGCGCCTGCATCAAGCGCACGATGCCCTCGATCAAGTCGTCCACGTAGCAGAAAGAACGGGTCTGGCTGCCGTCACCATGGATGGTCAACGGTTCGCCGCGCAGCGCCTGGACGACGAGGTTGGATACCACGCGGCCGTCGTCCTCGCGCATCTTGGGCCCGTAGGTGTTGAAGATGCGCGCCACCTTGATGTCCACGTCATACAGCCGGTGGTATTCGAAGAACGCCGTTTCCGCGCAGCGCTTGCCCTCGTCGTAGCACGCGCGCGGCCCGATCGTGCTCACCGCGCCGCGGTAGCCCTCCTGCTGCGGATGGGTCTCCGGCTCGCCGTAGACTTCGCTGGTAGAGGCCTGGAAGATGCGCGCGCCATTGCGCCGCGCCAGCTCCAGCAGATTGACCGAGCCCTCCAGGCAGGTCTGCAAGGTATGCACGGGCTGGGCCTGGTAATGCACCGGCGATGCGCAGCAAGCCAGGTTGTAGATGACACTGACTGTCGGGTCATCGTAGGGCTGCGTTACGTCGTGCTGCACGAAGCGGATACGGTCTGCTTGCAGCAGGTCCTGGATATTGTCCAGGCGCCCGGTCAACAGGCTGTCCAGCACGGTGACGCGATAACCTTCTGCCAACAAACGCTGGCACAGGTGCGCACCGAGAAAGCCGGCGCCACCGGCCACCAATGCATGCTTGCGCGGTAGGGGGTTCGATCGTTCTACGCCATCCATAACTTTTCCTTCTTGGATAGCCTGAGCTGCCAGGCGGGACCGGCTTACGACACCGGAGGATTGAAGACAAAGCCTGCCGCTGCCAGCCATCGGCCGGTTTGCAGTACAGACTGGGTCTCCATCGCGCGGGAAGCCGGTTTGCACCGCTTCCGCCCCTGTCGCGGGAAGGCGCCTGCCTTCCCGCTTCCTCTGCCGCCATCGCGAACATGCCGCGTTCGCGCCTGCGTGCCTGCTTTGCATCTGCGCGCCTTGCAGACAACGCCAAATGCGAGAGAGACCAACCGCTTCAAGTTCGAACCGAGGTTGTCACGCCGCGGTTTAAAGCCTTGAGAAGAACGATGATGATGAAGCGACGCGGGCTTCACATGTGTTCGCGCGCCTGCGCGGGCCACCGGCACGCGTGGAATCAGGGTATTTCCTCGCCGGTATCGTTGACGCGAAGCACCCGGATCCAGCGTGTTTCCACATCCACTACGCTCAGGGAAGCGGGGCTGATTTCGATCCGCTGGAACATGTCCAGCGCGATTCCGGCGTAGTGCAGTACGGCCGCGCGGATCATGTCGCCATGGCTGACCACCACCACCGTCTCCTCGGGATGCTGCCTGCGCAGGCGGTCCAGCCCCATCACCATGCGTGCCTGCGCCTGCAGCATGAACTCGCCGGCCGGCGTTGCCGCGCAGCTTCGCAGCGCGTTGAACGTCATGAAATCGTCATCGTCGGCAAGCTCATCGAATCGCTTGCGTGTCCACGCGCCGAAATCAAGTTCGAGAAAATCTTCACAGCTTCGGATCGTTTGCCCTCGTAGATTGGCGATGGGTGTCGCGGTCTGCATGGCGCGCTCGAGCGGACTTGCATAGATGGCGGTGATCGGCCACGCCGACAATCGCCTCGCCAATGCTTCTGCCTGCCGCAGCCCCTGCGCGTTCAAGCCCACGCCTTGCGAACGTCCAGCCAGGTGCTGCCCGTTTGCATCGGTGTTGGCATGGCGGACAAGCAGGAATCGGGTCATCTCGGCAATTCTCCTGGTGCAGGAACCTGCATCAGCATCGTCATCGGGCGGGAGGGAATCGTGAAAATCGGCGTACTGACCTTCCATCGTTGCATCAACTACGGCAGCTACTGGCAAGCACGCTGCCTGGTGGACGGATTGCGTGCGCTGGGCCATGAGGCCGTGCTGCTCGACCACGCATCGCGGCGCATCGACGTGGCCGAATGGAAGTGTGCGCTGCAGCCAACGCTGCCGGTGCCGGTATTGCCCGCCGATCGCGCACGCTACCGCCGCAAGATGCTGCGCTTCTTTGCCGGTTTCCACGCGCTGCCGTTGTCGCCGCGCTTCCCGATCGACACGCCTGCGCAAATGCCCGCCTGCGACGCGGTCGTGGTGGGCAGCGATGAGGTCTGGAACCTGTCACATCCCTGGTATGGGCATTGGCCGCTGTTCTACGGCGAGGGCCTGCGTGCGCGGCGAGTGGTCTCCTACGCGGCAAGCTTCGGCCACTATGACGCGCGGCGTGGCCTGGAACGGACATGGGCGCAGCGCCTGCGCAGGTTCGATGCAATCGCGGTGCGCGATACGGCCTCGCGGCTCCTGGTCAAGGAAGCGGTGGGGGTAGCGCCGCAAATGGTATTGGACCCCTGCCTGGCCTTCCCGGCTCCCTCCATACGGCAGCGGCGCTATGCCGGCACGCGCTACCTGGCGCTGTACGGCCACGGCTTCTCACCCGGATTTTCCGCAGCGGTGCAGCAATGGGCGCAACGGCACGGGCTGCCCGTGGTCAGCATCGGCTATCACAACGACTGGGCCGATGAGCAGTGGATCGACGCCGGTCCGCTTGACTTTCCGGGCTTCATCGCCGGCGCGCAGGCGGTGGCGAGCAACTTCTTCCATGGCTGCGTGTTCGCCTTGCGCCACGATCGTCCTTTCATCTGCGAGGGCTCGCATTACCGCAGCACCAAGTTGCGCAGCCTCATGGCACAGGCGGGGACGCCCGAGCGCCTGTTCGAGCAGGCTCCGCCCAGCGGCGCCGTCGATTCACTGCTGGGCGTCCCGCTTCCAGCCGAAGTGCAGGCACGATTGCAGCGGGCGCGCGAGCGTTCGCACCGCTACCTGCACGACGCGCTGGCGCCTGCCTCGGCAGCGGCCTGAGCATGCTCACGCCGCAACGCATGGTGCGCGAGGACCTGTGCATCGGCTGCGGTGCGTGCGTAGCACGGACGCCCGCCACCGGCGCGCGCATGCAGCTGGACGCGCGCGGGTTGCTGCGGCCGGCCGGGCCGCCAGGCTGGGGCGGGGCGGCGCCAGGTTTCGACCAGCTCTGTCCGTTCTCCCCGGGCGCAGCCGATGAGGACGAGATCGCGGCCGAACTGTTTCCGCTCGCACCCTGTCATGACGCAGCGACCGGCCGCTACATCGCAGCCTACGTCGGGCATGCCGCCGAAGGGGACTTTCGACTCCAGGGCAGCTCCGGCGGACTGGTCAGCTGGGTCGCCGCCACGCTACTGCGCGAGGGCCAGGTGGACGCCGTGGTGCATGTGCAGGGCAGTGATGCGGGGGACGACGGGCGTTATTTCCGATATCGCGTCTCGCGCAGCGAAGCCGAGTTACGCGCAGGCGCCAAGTCACGCTACCACCCGGTGGAACTGTCGGAAGTATTGCGTGTGATCGCAGAAGTTCCCGGGCGCTATGCGTTGGTCGGCATCCCGTGCTTCATCAAGGCGGTCCAGCTGCTGCGGCGGCAGGACGCCATGTTCCGCGAGCGCATCGTGCTGACGCTGGGGCTGTTTTGCGGGCACATGAAGAGCGTGCATTTCGTCGGCAGCCTGGCCTGGCAGATGGACACCGTGCCCGCACGGGTGCGGCACGTGGAGTTCCGGCGCAAGCAGCCGGACCGACCCGCCAGTTGGTACAACGCCACGCTGCAACTGGATGACGGGCAGCTGCGCGATCGCGATTGGTGGCATCTGGTCGACGGCGACTGGGGCGCAGGCTTCTTCATGGACCCGGCGTGCAATTTCTGCGACGACGTCATGGCCGAGACTGCCGATATCGCCTTCGGCGATGCCTGGGTCGAGCCGTATGCCTCCGACTGGCGTGGCACCAACGTGGTGGTGGTGCGTTCGCCCGCGTTGGCCGAGCTGTTGACGCGCGGCATTGCTGACGGTCGCCTGCAATTGCAGCCGGTGGACGCCGGCTTCGTCGCGGCCACGCAAGCGGCGGGATTGCGCCAGCGCCGCGAAGGCCTGGCGTACCGGCTGGCGCGACGCCGTCGGGAGCGGCGGCGACTGCAGCCACGCAAGCGGGTGCAGGCCAACGCCGCGGCGGCTGACGTGCAGCGCCAGCTCATCTACCGCCTGCGTGCCGCGATCACCGCAGGCAGCCACCGCATGTTCCGCCTGGCCGAGCGCTTGCACCTGCCGCGCCTCTATCTCGCCTGGGCGCGCATCGCCCTGACCGCCTATGGCGCCCTGGCCTACCACCGCGGCCGTTGGGGCCGGCTGGTCAGCTGGCTGCGGCTGACGTGAGGGAGGGTTTCCAGCCGCGGGCAAACTGCGCCAGCGAAGCGCCGACACGCTCGACCAGCTCGTCCCAATCTCCTGCACGACGCTGGCGGTACAGGCGCATGCCCGGATACCAGGGACTGTCCTCGCGTCCATCCATCCAGCGCCAGTCGGCATCGGCCGCCAGCAGCGTCCAGGTTGGCACGCCCAGGGCGCCGGCCAGGTGCGCGGGCATCGAGTCGATGGTGACCAGCAGGTCCATGGCGCTCACCGCGCGCGCATAGCGCGGCATCTCGAACGCATCGACCAGGTGGCCAAAACTGCCGTCCCATCCCGCCTCTGCCGGCTTTGGCTGCAGGATGTACCACTCCACGTCCAGCCCTTTCCAGGCGGACAGGCGCGAGAAACCAATCGAGCGTGACGGGTTCCACTCGCCGGCCTGCCAGACCAGGCCGACCGCGGGCCGCTCGTTGCCGCGCGGCAGCGGTAGCGGGTCTGCACGCAAGTAGGGTGTCCTACACGGCAGGGTCGCCAACGTGGTACGAAACACGTGCGGCAGTTCCATGATCTCGACATCCACGTCGTATTCCACCTCCGGCGTGCCGTCATGCAATGGCAATAGCCGGTCGATGCCTTCGAATCCGTGGAGCAGTTCGAGCAGCGCCGGCTGCACCCAGACAGTTACCTCGCGCGCGATGGCCTTCAGCAACGGCATGTAGCGGATGAACTGCAGGGTGTCGCCCAGCCCGTGGTAGCAGCGCACCAGCACCCGCCGGTCCGCCAGCGAGGCGCCGGTCCAGACGTACTGCAGGTGTCGCGGCCAATCCCAGCACGGCTGCACGGCGCGCTGCGGCAGCTGCGCATCCACCCACGGCCAGGCAGACGCCCAATCACCCCGCCGCATGCATTGGAGCCACGCGGCCAGCGGATCGGTGTCGATGCCGGACAGCGATTCCTCAATGCGGCAGCGCGCCTCCGAGGACATGGCTAGCGCGCGTAGCGGCGCACCATCTCGACGCAGAAATCGGCAAACTCCTGGGTGTCCTGCGGCGCGCTAGTGTGATGCGGCAGGATTCCGCGGCTCTCGGGGGTGAAGCAGAACGTCACGGTCAGGTCGAACGGGTCCAGCGCCGTCATCATCCGGTCGAACCAGGCCAATGCATCGGGCCGGTGGTAGTCGGCCCAACTCAAGCCGGTACGCAAGCGTCGCACGCCCAGCCGCTTGAGCCAGGCGACGGCGTCATCGAGCCGATGGTCCTCGAAATGGAACCACTGGCAGATGCCCATCTCCGGGGTGTAGTCGGAGAAGCGTCGCAGCGCGATCTTCGGCGTCCCGTCTTCGCGCAGCAGGCCCATGTGGAAATGGCGGTAGTACGAGGACCCTTCGGCCTCGCGATGGCGGGTGGTCGCCTCCCATGCGCTCGGCAGGTCGTACAGGCTGTACCAGTGCACGCGATCGACTCGGCCCAGCAACAGCTCGGCAGTGCGGCGCAGGCCGAAATCCTGAACCTCCTCGGCACCGAAGCTGGACACGCCCGCCTCGGTCACCCACACCGGCAGATGCGTGGCGGCCTCGATCTCGGCGACCTTCGCCGGCCAGTCGTGGATCGACCACAGGTTCCAGTCCAGCGGAAAGCCGTGCACGGCGACCACGTCAATGTCATCGAGCGCGCCCAGCGATTGCACGTGGCGGATAAAACCGGGATCGATCGGCGAAATGCCACCCAGCACTCGCAACAGCTGCGGGTTCTCAGCCTTTACCGCCCTGGCGGCGGTGGCCACCATCTGCGAATAGATCCGCCATTCCGGATCAACCTCCATGTCCCAATGCGACTTGTTGTTGGGCTCGTTCCAGAACTTGACCGCTTCGATCATGGGCAGGGTGTGGCAGCAGGTTGCGGGGTTATCGGTGCGACGCGCCCAGGTCCTGGAGCGCGTCCAGGCCCACGTGCACGAGCAGGTCTTCGCCCATCAGGTGGCGGAGCGTGTTCTGCAGGGTGGCCAGCTGCTTGAAGATGTCGTGCTCGGGCCTCAGCCCTGCCGGACTTTGCGGCGACTTGAAATAGAACGACAGCCAATCCTGGATGCCCGACATTCCCGCGCGTCGCGCCAGGTCGGCGAACAACGCCAGGTCCAGCACGATCGGCGCGGCCAGGATGGAATCGCGGCAAAGAAAGTTGATCTTGATCTGCATCGGATATCCCAGCCAGCCGAACAGATCGATGTTGTCCCAACTTTCCTTGTTGTCGCCGTGCGGCGGGTAATAGTTGATGCGGATCTTGTGGTAGATGTCGCCATACAGCGCCGGGTTGACGTCTGGACGAAAGATGTCCTGGAGCACACCGAGCTTGGACACTTCCTTGGTGCGGAAATTATCCGGATGGTCCAGCACCAGGCCATCGCGATTGCCCAGGATATTGGTCGAGAACCAGCCGCGTACACCAAGTGCACGTGCCTGCAGGCCCGGCGCGAGGATGGTCTTCATCAAGGTCTGGCCGGTCTTGAAGTCCTTGCCGCCGATGGGTGCCCCTGTACGCTCGGCCAGCTCGATCAGCGCTGGAATATCGCAAGTCAGGTTGGGCGCGCCATTGACGAACGGAATGCCCTGCGAGATTGCCGCATAGGCATAGATCATCGACGGCGCGATCGCCGGATCGCTGTCGTGCAGCGCCTGCTCGAAGGCCGCCAGTGAGGCGTGCACCTCCCCGGCCTCGACATACTTCTCGGTCGAACCGCACCACACCACCACCATTCGCGCGCAGTCGTGCTGCGCGCGGAACTGCTGCATATCTTCGATCAAGGCCTGCGCGAGTGCCATCTTGCTGTCTGCGCGCTTGACGTTCTCGGGCTGGAGATTGGCCACGTAGTCCGGGTCGAACACCGCACTCATCGGGCGAATCGCTTCCAGCTCCGGGCGAATGACATCCAGCAACCCGGACTCGAGCACGCGCGCGTTGCGCGCCGATGCGTACACATTCTCGCCGTAGATGTCCCAGCCGCCGAACACCAGATCGTCCAGGCCGGCAAGCGGAACGAAATCCTTGATCAAGGTCTCGCGGCTTTCCGACGCCCCACCGACCTTCAGGGTACCCATCTGGGTCAACGAACCGATGGGCAGCGCGACCCCTTTTTTCACCGCATGAACACCTGC
>DATLJF010000297.1:0-13993 GCA_035539015.1 Stenotrophomonas sp.
TGCCGGACAGGCCGTTGGGCATGGCCACGTCGCTGCAGATGACGTCGAATTCACCCTGCTCCAGCTTGACCAGGGCGTCGCGGCCATCGACCGCGGTCGTGACCTGGTGCCCCATCAACTCCAGGGCTTCGCAGATGACCCGACGCAGATCGGTATCGTCTTCGACCAGGAGGATTCGTTGTTGGTCCATCGCTACTCCCTGCCCCGCTACTCCGACACCGGGAATGACAACCGGATGGTCGTGCCTACTGCCACTTCGCTCGATATCCGCACGAAGCCCCCTGACTGCGCAAGAAATCCATACACCTGGCTCAGCCCCAGCCCACTGCCCTTGCCGATGTCCTTGGTGGTGAAGAACGGCTCGGCGGCGCGGGCCAGGACATCGGGCGTCATCCCGTGCCCGGTGTCGGCGACCTCAATATACGCGTATTCCCGCTCTGCCACTTCGGTCAGGCTGGGCGGCCGGTCCTGCGCCAGCCCGGTGCGGATCTCGATCACCCCGCCGCCGGCCATGGCGTCGCTGGCGTTGACGATCAGGTTCAGCACCGCGGCCTCGACCTGGGTTTCATCCACGCTCACCAGCGGCAGGCCCTCGGCCAGGGACAGGTGGCAGGAGGTGCTGGGGCCGCAAGCTCGGCGGTAGAGGTCGGCCGAGCGGGCCATCAGCTCGCTGAGCGAGTGCAGGTCCGGCGACAGGGTCTGGGCGCGGGCGAAGGACAGCAGCTGCCGGGTCAACAGGGCGCCGCGATCGGCCGCGCGTTGGGCGGTTTCCATCAGGCCGGTGACGCGGTTGTCGTCCTTGACCCGCAGCGCGGCCAGGTCCAGCGAATTGATGATGATGCCAAGCAAGTTGTTGAAGTCGTGGGCAATACCCAGGGTCAGCTTGCCGACCGCCTCCATCCGCTGGGAGGCGATCATCGCCTGCTGCGCGTGTTCAAGGTTGCGCTGGGCTTCATAGCGTTCGGTGATGTCGCGAGTGATCTTGGCAAAGCCGATCAGCTGGCCGTTATCGTGGATCGAATCGATCACCACGCTGGCCCAGAACCGCGTGCCGTCCTTGCGCCGGCGCCAGCCTTCGCCGGCGAAGCGGCCTTCGGCGCGGGCGATGGCCAGGTTGCGCTCGGGCAGGCCAGTGTCGATGTCGTCGTCGGTATAGAACATCCGGTAGTGTTGGCCTATCACCTCGGCGGCGCCGTAGCCCTTGATGCGCTCGCCGCCTGCATTCCAGCTGCGAATGCGGCCTTCGGGATCGAGCATGTAGATGGCGTAGTCGGTGACGCCATCGATCAGCAGGCCAAGCTGCCGCAGGTCGTCGTCCAGCGGCCGTGACCGCGCCGGACGTGAGGCTTCTTCAGACATCTGTTTGTCCTTGCTCCCTGCGGAGCCTGGTTGCCCCGCCCTATCCCATGCTGTTTGGTGTGCCAAGACGGTGAAAGGCCCGGTGGGAGTGCCTTGGCGAGCGCGTGAAGATAGCAGACTGCGCGAGCGCGTGTTGTGTTGTGCGCTCGCGCGGCCCCCTTCAAGTTCCTTGGCGCAGTCCAACGAGACCTCGGCAGCGGTCGCAGCCGTCGGCGTGTTGCAGCGCACACCGGCCTTCGCCGATATGCCCCCTGGATTATTTCAGCGGCGCTTGGGCCTGTGCA
Source organism: Stenotrophomonas sp. (assembly GCA_035539015.1). Taxonomy (GTDB): domain Bacteria; phylum Pseudomonadota; class Gammaproteobacteria; order Xanthomonadales; family Xanthomonadaceae; genus Stenotrophomonas_A. Next base: position 1,644 of record DATLJF010000297.1, read on the forward strand.
TAGGTGCCCACTGCTTCGCCCTTGCCGATGACGTGGCCTTTGGCTGCCGCCAGCAATTGATCCCGCGTGGCCCCGTGTGGCAGATCCAGCACGGTGTCCAGGGCAAGGACCTGGAAGTGATAGTGATGCGGCGGGTCGCCCACGGGCGGGCGCGGACCGTAGTAGCCGACCGAGCCACGCGAGGTGGCGCCTTGCAGGATGCCGGCCGGTTCGGTAATGCGCCTTTGTTCCGGCAACCCCTCGGGCAGGTGGTTGACGTCGCCGGGGATGTTCCAGGCCACCCAATGCACGAACGGGGTGATCGGCCTGGAATCAGGGTCTTCCACGATTAATGCGTAGCTGCGCGCGCCTGGCACCGCTTGCCAGGAGACCGCGGGCGAGACGCCGTCGTAGTACTCGCTATGCCGCCGCTCGATGCGCCCATCGGCGGCAAAGCCGCTGCTGCTGACTTGGACCGCTGTGGCGTCGCCCACACGCTGCAGCAGCAAGGGCACGCCGTTGCCCTGGTTCACTTGCGCCTGCAAAGGCGCGGCGGGCACTTTCGGCGGATTGGCATGAGCGGCGCGCTCGCCATAGCTGACGCGGTAGATCACGCCATTGGCATCATCGCCAACCAGCAGTGCCCCACCCGGGGTCATCGCCAGGCCCACGGGCCGCGCGATGTGCCCGCGTCCGCCCTCGACAAGGAAGCCTTCGAGGAACGGCTCGAAGGCCACCGGCTTGCCGCCGTCGTAGCGGATCCGCACCACCTCGTAGCCGGAGGCCGGCTTGCGGTTCCACGACCCGCGCATGGTGACGAAGGCGTCGCCGCGATATTCCTTGGGAAAGCTGTTGCCGGTGTAGAACAGCATCTGCATCGGCGCGGCGTGGGCGGTGTAGCCGAGCACCATGGGTTCGCTGATGGCGGCCCACTGCGCCTTGGTCAATTCACCACGCGGGGTGCTCTGCGGGTTCAGGCCGCCTTCGCCCCACACATGCGGCCAGCCGTATTGCTTGCCCTTGACCAGATGGTTGAGCTCTTCCGGCTGTACGTCGTCGCCGAGATAGTCGATGCCGTGGTCCATGCCCCAGAGTTCACCCGTGGCCGGATCCCAGGCAAAACCAATGGTGTTGCGCAGCCCGCTGGCAAAGATCGTGCGGCTCTTGCCGTCTGGGGCAACCCGCAGCAACGAGGCGTGCTCCGGGTTGGTCTCGTTGCAGGCATTACACGAGGAACCGATGCTGACGTAGAGCATGCCGTCCGACCCGAAAGCCAGCGTGCGGTTGGCGTGCTGGCCGCCATCGGGCAGATCGCCCAGCAGCAACACCGGCTCGTCCAGCGTGCCATCGGGCTGGATGTTGGCATGGAATATCTCCTTGGCCGTGGCCAGGTAGAGCTTGCCGTCGTGGATCGCAAGCCCATGGGCCCCGGCGCGGCGGGCCACGACCTGTGGCGGCGCATCGAGCTGGCCGTCCTCGTCGCGGTCGCGCAGCAGCAGCACATCGCCCTGCTCACGCCGCGACGCATAGATATCGCCGTTGGGCGCGACCGCCAGGATGCGAATGTTCTTAAGCCCGGTAGCGAGCGGCTTGACCGCGAATCCCGATGGCACCTGCAGGGAGGCGATGGCCTGCTCGCTCGCCGGACGTTTGTCCGGCTTGAAGGTATGGACCTGCGCGGCCACGTCGGTGCCGTCGCCTTGTTGCGCCAGTACCGGGAAGGCGAGCAGACAGGCAACGGCCATTAGGCAGGGGCGCAGGATCATGGTCGTACTCCCTCTCAGGAATCGTAAGCGGTGACGCAAGGCTTCGGTATCGGCCGGTAAGGACGTGCGAATGACAGGGCAATGCACCGTGAAACCCAGCCCGGCCATACCAGCCAGGCCACACCAGCCAGTCGGCTCAGCGTTTTCGGCGCCGGTTTCGCCACGACAGCATCACTTGGCCCAGCACGGCCGTGGCCAGGATCAAGCTATTGGTGACGATGAAGACCAGGTTGCCCAGGAGCGCGGAGTAGCAGATGAAACCGACTGAAGCAGCGGACTGGCCAACGAACAGCCAGGGCGACACCGCGCGGGTGTCGCGACTGCGCAGCTGAGTGCGAATCTGGTGCAGCAAGGTGATGATCAGTAGCGCCGAAGCGCCCCAGCCCAGCCAATCCTCGGGCCGCATCGGTGCCTCAGCCGCTGGGCGACTGGTTGGTCGGCTTCAGCGACAGGCCCAGGTCTGAAACCTTGCTGTAGATGGCATCTTCGCTGCGATCCAGCTTCAAGCCGATGATGCGCGTGGGCGTGTTCTGCGAGATCAGCACCTTCAACTGCTCGACGTCTTCCTCGCTCCAGCGGCGTGCGGGATCCGGGGTATTCATCAGGCCTTGGCTCCAACGGTGAACGGGCCTACAGACTGTCGCCGGATTCATTCAACGCGCGTGACCACGCCCGCTGTGGCAATCACTTCGTCACCACATGCGGGCGCAGCTATGCTGCGGCGGGCTATTGGCACGCCTGCTGCACCTTGTTGTCCCAATGGCTGGACAAAGCGAAGTTGCGCTTCAGCCCGGCCTTCTCGTAAGCGGCCGCGCGCTTGCGTCGCATCGTTTGGCAGGCCGCGTCGTCGCCCCGGCTGCGCCCGATCGCGGCGCCGGGCGCGGAGGCGCGACGGGCATTGCGACCGCGGCGCGAGGAGGGACTGCGCGCCAGCGCCCTGCCCTCCGCCGCGAGCACCTGGCTGGCGCCCTGCGGCGGCTTGACCGTTTCGTATTGGGGCCAGGTCCGCACCGCCTTGCCACGCGCACAGGGCGCCTGCTGGTAGGTCACTTGGCCGCGATCTTCGCAGCGGTAGATCTCCGACGCCGCGACTGCGGCGACGGGAGAGAAACACATCGACAAACACATCCTGCGCATCCATTTGTTCACGAGAGCCTCCTGGGTCGTGACAGGATGCGCGCCACTGCCAGGGCGGCCTAGCGGGCGACTACGCACCGCCAGGTGGGAAGTCCTCGCTGCAGCTACCGGTCATTCTCCTGGTCGCGCGTGCGTCAACCTTGCGCCAGCGCATAGTCCAATGCCGCGCACACCGCCGCGACCTGCGCCGCATTGCACTCGGCGGGCGTGGCGCTGGCGCTGTCGGGGTAGACCTCGGTGGTGGTGGTGTACACCGCATCGGTCACGCCGGCGCACAAGCCCAGGCGCTTGAACGGATACTCGATGACGCCAGGCGCCACCACCGGCGAGCCGATGATCAAGCCGCGTGCATCGGCCGGGGCGATATGGGTGACGCGGGCGACCGCGGCGACTACCGCACGCTGGAACGCCAGCTGCGGGTTCTCACTGTCGGCCACCAGGTAGAAGCCGTCGGGAATGCTGTCGGGCTCGAACGGCTTGCCGTCGCGTGCGGCCAGCGCCGGGCGGAATTCGCTCTCGTCGCTATCGGTGGTCTCGTGCAGGTCGATATGCAGGCGCACGCGCTGCCGGATCGGGGTCACCAGTTGCCACAGCGCGGCCGATTCGGCGGCGGGGCTGTCGGCGCGGAAGTTGCGGTTCGGGTCCAGCGCCCGGGCGTTCCAGCGATGGATCCGCTCATAGCCCCATGGGCTCACGCAGGGCACCACCAGGAGGTTGACGCGACCGGCGTAGGCCTGCGCTCGCTCGCGCAGGAACTGTAGTGCGCCCTGCACGCCACTGGTCTCGTAGCCGTGTACGCCACCGGTCACCAGGGCGGTCGGCAGGCCATCGTTCCAGTCGCGGCTGCGCACCGCATACAACGGGTAGCGCTCGGGCGGGTAATCCAGCTCGCCATAGACCGAAACGTCGAAATCATCCCGCAGCGCCTCGATCGCGGTGGCCACGTCGTCGGCGTAGCTACGTTGCTTGCGCTGGCGTGCCAGCCACTGCTGCTTCTCGGCCTCGCCCCAGGCCTGGCCAGGGGTGCCGACGGGATAAAACGGCTCGGAAGACATCGCGCAACCTTGCAGAGGGAACTGCCGCGCATGATACGCCGGCCCTGCGCTGCCGGCCCGTCATGCGTTTAGGCTACGCTGCGCGCGGCACTCATGGCGGTGGAGACATGCGCAACATCGAAAACACCTACGGTTCGGACGAGGACGGCCTGATCTGGGGCTATCGGTTCGCGCCCGGCGAAGCCGCTACGCCCATCGGCGCCGAGGCGGTGGCCGCGTTCCTCGCCGATGATTCGGCGCCGGAAAGTTTTATCTGGCTGCATTTCGCCCTCTCCAACCAGGGGGCCGAACGCTTCCTGCGCCGTAGTCTCAGCCTGCCCGATGCCTTCTACGATTCTTTGCGCAGCGAGGTCGGCGCCACCCGGCTGGAGCTGGACGACGGTGCCCTGGTCGCGGTGATCCACGACGTGCTGTTCGATTCCAGCTTCGATGCCTCCGACGTCGGCACGACCAGCCTGTGCATCGGCCCGCGGCTGGTGGTGAGTGCGCGCTTGCGGCCCTTGCGCTCGGTTGATCGACTGCGCGCGGACATCCGCGCCGGCCAGCCCTTCCGCTCGCCGGTGGAGCTGCTTGCGCATCTGTTGCGCGACCAGGCCAATGTGCTCGGCGACATCCTGCGCAAGTCCACCGCGCGGGTGGACCAGATCGAGGACCGCCTGCTCGCCAACCAGGTCTCCACCGACCGCAAGGCGCTCGGCGCGCTGCGCCGGACCCTGGTGCGTCTGCAACGCCTGCTGGCACCGGAACCCACCGCGCTGTTTCGCCTGTTGAACCGCCCGCCAGCGTGGATCGGCAGCGAGGATGTGATCGAACTGCGACAAGCCGCCGAGGAGTTCTCCACCGCCATCGCCGACTCGGCCGCGCTGGTGGAGCGGGTCAAGTTGATCCAGGAAGAACTGGCGGCGTTGGTCAACGAACGTACCGGCCGCACCCTGTTCGTGCTGACCGTGGTCACGGTGCTGGCGTTGCCGGTCAACCTGGTCGCTGGCCTGTTCGGCATGAACGTCGGCGGCATCCCACTGGCGGCCAGCGCGCATGGCTTCGCCGCAGTGGTCAGCCTGCTGGTCCTGCTCACGGCGATCCTGGCCTGGTTCTCGTTCCGCCGGGGCGGCGACTGAGGCCGCCGGCTCAGCGCCGCAGATTGACCTTGGCCAGGTCCAGCACCTGGTTGCCACGACCGTCGAGCACCGCCTTGAGCAGGAACAGGCCGAAGTCCTTGGCCTGGCCCAGCGACGTCTTCGGCGGCATCACCAACTCCTGGCGCGCACTCACTACATCCACCAGTGCCGGGCCGGGGTGCGCGAATGCCGCCTGCAACGCACCCTGCAGTTCGCCGGGACGTTCGACCCGCCAGCCAGCCACGCCCATTGCCTTGGCCATTGCCGCAAAATCCGGGTTGACCAGCTCGCAGCCGGTATCCAGCAAGCCGGCGGCTTTCATTTCCAGTTCGACGAAGCCCAGCGTGCCATTGTTGAGGACGATGACCTTGACCGGCAGGCCGAGCTGGCTGAGGGTGATGAAGTCGCCCATCATCATGGTGAAGCCGCCATCGCCGGAGAGCGAGATCACCTGCCGTCCCGGGTGGCTGGCCTGGGCGCCGATGGCCTGCAACATCGCGTTGGCCATCGAACCGTGGTTGAACGAGCCGAGCAGGCGGCGCTTGCCGTTGAGCTTGAGATAGCGGGCAGCCCACACCGTCGGCGTGCCGACGTCGCAGGTGAATATGGCATCGTCGCTCGCCAGCTCACTGACCAGGTGATTGAGCTGCTGCGGATGGACGATGTCGCCCTGCGGGTCGATCCTGGCCAGCTCGTCGAGCTCGGCACGGGCCTTGGCGTAATGCGCCAAGGCCGCATCCAGGTGGTCCGAATCGGTCTTGGCGGTCAGGTGCGGCAGCAGTTGCGGCAAGGCGTGGCGCAGGTCGGCCTGGATGCCGAGTTCGATCCCGGTGCGGTTGCCGAGCGACTCGGGGTTGAGGTCGATCTGGATCACCCGCGCGCCTTCGGGATAGAACTGCCGATACGGAAAATTGGTGCCGAGCAGCAGCAGCGTGTCGCATTCCTTCATCGCCGCGTAGCCGGAGGAGAAGCCGATCAGCCCGGTCATGCCGACGTCGAAAGGATTGTCGTGCTCCAGCCACTCCTTGCCGCGCAGCGCATGCACGATCGGCGCGCGCAGTTTTTCCGCCAACGCGATCACGTCGCCGCGCGCCTGCGCGCAACCGGCGCCGCACAGCAAGGTCACCTTGTTGGAGGCGTTGAGAATCTCGGCAGCCTGGCGCAGGTCGGCCGGGGCGGCGCCGAGCACCGGCGGGGCCGGCGCGATCCATTTGGGTAGCGGCGCCTTCAGCGGCTTCAGCGCGGTGTCGCCCGACATCACCACCACTGCCACGCCGCGCCGGGCGATGGCAACGCGCATGGCGCGCTCGAGGATCTGTGGGAGTTGCTCGGGCTGGGACACCAGTTCGACGTAATGGCTGCACTCCTTGAACAGGACCTCCGGGTGGGTAGCCTGGAAGTAGTCGATGCCGATTTCGCTGCTGGGAATATGCGCAGCGATCGCCAGTACCGGGGCGCCGCTGCGATGGCAGTCGAACAGGCCGTTGATCATGTGCAGGTTGCCGGGCCCGCAACTGCCCACGCACACCGCCAACTCCCCGGTGAGCTGGGCCTCGGCACCGGCGGCAAAGGCGCCGGCCTCTTCATGGCGCATGTGCACCCACTCGATGCGGCCGCGTTCGCGCAGCGCTTCGGTGAAGCCATTCAAGGAATCGCCGACGACACCGTAGACGCGCTCGACGCCGGCGATTTCCAGGACTTGCGCCAAGTATTCGGCGGCGTTGCTGCTCATCGGTGCATTCCTTGGGGGACGAGCCACTAGCTTAGGTCGGCGGCGGTGACGGTGCTATCACTCGACAGGGCATGGCTGTCCCCACTTTTCGGCATAGCCCGGGCCTGTCGCGCGTAGCCCGGCTTGTGCTGTGATGCGCCCCCTGGCCTGGACGGGAACGAGAATGAAGCAATACGCAGCCATGGCACTGGCATTGGCGATCATCAGCGGGATGGCACACGCCGGCCGGGCCCGTATCACCGAAGTCCGTTACCAGGGTGACGACGGCGGAGCGTCGCCCGTGGCCGCCCAATACCGCAATCCCATCCTCGCCGGCTTCTATCCAGACCCCTCGCTGGTGCGTGCCGGCGATGACTTCTACCTGGTCAATTCCAGCTTCGGCTATTTCCCGGGCCTGCCGGTCTTCCACAGCCGCAACCTAGTGGATTGGCAACAGGTGGCCAATGCAATCGACCGTCCAGGCCAGGTCGACCTGGGCCAGCACGAGCTCACGCGCGGCCTGTTCGCCGCCTCGATCAGTGAGCACGACGGCACCTTCTACATCACCAACACCTGCTTCTACTGCGACCTCGGCAACTTCGTGATCACCGCCAAGGATCCGGCCGGGCCGTGGTCCGATCCGCACTGGCTGGGTTTCGAGGGCATCGACCCCTCGTTGTTCTTCGACCGCGATGGCAGCGCCTGGGTGGTCAACAACGGCTTGCCGGCGGGCAAGATGCGCTATGACGGCCACCGCGCCATCTGGCTGCAGCGGCTGGACCTGAAGACCCTGCAGATGGTCGGCCCGCGCACGGTCCTGGTCGATGCAGGGGCCAATCCGTCGAAGAATCCCGAACACATCGAAGGGCCGCACCTGTTCCGCCACGGCGACTACTACTATCTGACCGCCGCCGAGGGCGGCACCGGCGAGCAGCACGCGCAGATGGTGTACCGCAGCCGCGCATTGGCCGGTCCCTACGAGGCCTGGCCGGACAACCCCTCGCTGAGCCAGCGCGACCTGGACCCCGCGCGGCCGGCGCCGATCACTTCGGCCGGCCATGCGCAGTTTGTCGAGTTGCAGGACGGCAGCTGGTGGGCGGTGTTCCTCGCCACCCGTCCCTACGAGGGCAATCACTACAACATCGGCCGCGAGACCTTCCTGCTGCCGGTGCGCTGGGAGGATGGCTGGCCGCGAATCCTGGCCCATGGCCAGGCCATTCCGGAACTCGTCCAACGCCCGCCCTTGCCGCACACGCCTGGCATCGCGCCGAGGAGCGGCCCGATGAGCTGGCGCGAGACCTTCACCGCCACGCAGCTGCCATTGGCCTGGGTAAGCATCAACGTGCCGCATACCGCGTGGTACACCACCGGTGGCGACGGGTTGCGGCTGACGCCTTCGCCCACGCCGCTGGGCGAGTTCGCTGCCGGCCAGCCCAGTTACCTCGCTCATCGCCTGCAGCACCACCACGCCACCATCTCCACCCGCGTAGATGCCAGCGGGTTGGACCAGGGAGAACACGCGGGACTGGCACTACTGCAGAACGAAAGCCACTACTACGCCCTGGCCCTCTCGCGCGAACCAGGTCGCAGCGTGGTTTCGCTCTGGCGTCGCGACAGCGCCGAGCAGCCCAAGCACGGCGTAGTGATCGCCTCTGCCGCATTGCCGGCCGCCGTGGCGTCGGCGCAGTTGCGCTTTCACCTGGCCGGCGCCACCTTGCAAGCCGAATACGCCGTGCAGCCCGACCATTGGCAGGTACTGCGCGACGACCTCGATGCGCGCGTGTTGAGCACCCAGACGGCCGGCGGCTTCATCGGCACCACGTTCGGCCCCTACGCCTGGCGCAACTGACTACGCCCATTAGCGGCGCCCTTGTGCCGTTGTAGGAGGGGCTGCAGCCCCGAAGAGCGCCGGCAGGCGCTCTACCCTGCCCCGCCCGCCCGGCCGAAATCCAGGTCAAACCAGGTCTCGACCGTCTCACCCGGGGCCAGCACGTCGCCGGCACGCAGGTTGAACGCATCCGGCGGCCCGCTCTGCGGCTCGAAGCAGGTCGCGTGCGGGGTCTCGTCGTAGTACACCCAGTGGTCGCTGTCCGAGCGCAGGATCGCGCGGCAACCCTCGCGTTCAATCACCACGGGCGTGTCGCACAGATAGCAGTCGTCCTGCGGCCCGGGCGGCGCGGCCAATGGCAGGCTGGCAATGCCTTCGGCGTCGCGCGGGTAGTAGGCGCGTGGCTTGAACTCGAAGCGTTCCAGCTTGCGAAACCACGGGTGCCAGCCCAACACCGGGCGCGGCATGGCGCGGGCACCGGCGCGCAGCTGCAAGCGCAGGCTCAGGCGTTGCGGCTCAAGCGTGATCGTCTGCAACACCTGTCCGCCGAATGGCCAGTGCGCGTCTTCGCCCAGCGCCAGGGACAACTGTAGCGAGGCCGCGCTGCGCTCGACCACCTGCCAGCGCCGCAGGAACGCCACGCCATGGATTGCATGCGGCCCCAGGCTGGGCGGCAGCTGCCAGCGCTGGCCATCGAACAGGAAGCGGCCGTCGCGGATACGTCCGGCCCACGGCACCATCGGGTAGGCGCCCCAGGAAATGGCCGCAGGAAAACCATCATCAGGTCCGACCAGCCAGTCCATCGCGCCCTGGCGGATCTGCGCCACCCGTCCGCCCTCCTCCGGCGCCACCACCACTTGGAGGTCGCCGCGCGCCAATACGATGCGCTCGCCTGGCGGCAGCGCTGTCATTGCGAGGTCAATCATGGCCATACGGGTGGATCGTGGCGATGCGACCCTCGGCATCATGCTGCAGTTCGGCCACCTTCATCGAGCGCAGGTGGGTGACGCCGCCGGACAGCAGCGAGTCGTGGTAGTACAGCCACCACCGGCCCTGGAATTCGACGATGGAATGATGCGTGGTCCACCCGACCACTGGCTCGAGAATGCGGCCCTGGTAGGTGAACGGTCCATAGGGGCTGTCGCCGATGGCGTAGCAGATGTAGTGGGTGTCGCCGGTCGAATAGGACAGGTAGTAGCGGCCGCCATGCTTGTGCATCCACGGGCCTTCGAAATAACGACGGTCGTGGTCGCCGGCGCGCAACGGCTGGCCGTCGGCATCCACGATCACGATCTCGCGCGGCTCCTCGTCGAACTGCTTCATGTCCGCGGCCAGGCGTGCCATGCGCGGCCCCAGTGCCGGCTCGGCGTCGGACGGCTCGACATGGCTGGCGTCGTAGCGGTTGTCGCGGTACTTCTGCAGCTGCCCGCCCCAGATACCGCCGAAATACAAATAGTGCGCGCCATCGTCGTCGGCAAACACCGCCGGGTCGATCGAATAGCTGCCGGCGATCGGTTGCGCCTCGGCACGGAACGGCCCTTCGGGGCGATCGCCCACCGCCACGCCGATCTGGAACACGCCATCGGCGCGCTTGGCCGGGAAGTACAGGTAATAACGTCCGTCGCATTCGGCCGCATCCGGCGCCCACATCTGCCGGTCGGCCCAGGGCACGTCGCGCACGTGCAACGCCACGCCGCAGTCCACCACCGGGCCCTCGGGGTGATCCTGGCGATAGACGTGGTAGTCCTCCATCGCGAAATGGTCGCCGTTGTCGTTGAAGGCGATGCCGGCGTCGATATCGTGCGAGGGATACAGGTACAGCTTGCCCTCGAAGACATGCGCCGAGGGATCGGCGGTGTAGGCGTCGGTGACCAACGGCGCGGAGATCGCCCGGGTGGCGATCGCCTGCAGCTCATCGCTCAAGGGGGTTGCGGTCTGGTGGGAATGATCCGGCATGGTGGCGGGTCTTGGCTCAGGAAGAAGTGGCATCGGCCATGGCGCGTCGTCCGCCGAGCTCGCGCTCGATGCGTGATTCCATGGGCTTGTTGATCTCGTAGAAGAACAGCAGCGCCACCCCGACCAGGAACGGCAGCGATGCGTACAGGCTGATGGCCAGGCGGATGCCGGCCACGGCCGAGGGCGGCTGGGTGGCGGCGCCGGCCACGTAGGCGTAGTGGGCCAGGATGGCGGCCACCAGCGCGCTGCCGATGCTCAGGCCCAGCTTCAGCCCACACAGCATCGCCGAGAAGATGATCGCGGTGGCGCGGCGGTTGTGCTTCCATTCGGAGTAGTCGGCCACGTCGGCGATCATCGCCCACAGCAGCGGGATGGTGATGCCGTAGAAGAAGCCATGCAGGATCTGCGAGACGAACACCAGGCCGATGCGATCCGGCGGATACACATAGAAGGCCAGCATGAACAGCGTGGACAGCAACAGCGCCGCGCCGAACACGTCGCGCTTGCCGAAACGATCGGCCAGGCGCTTGGAGAAGCCGATGCCGATGATCATGAAGATGATGCCGCCCGCGTTGAACAGGCTGAAGGCCGAGGTCGGCGCATCTTCCGGCCACTGGAACGCGGTCAGGCCCATGCCGGTGAGCAGCGCGTTGAGGCTGGCGATCATGCCGTTGAAGCCGATGCCCTGCAGGAACGAGGCCTGCGCCTGCGGGTCCAGGTAGTACTTGAAGTAGTAGATGTACATGCCGCCCTTCAACGCCAGGGTGACGAACACCAGGATCGTCAGCAGCAGCATCACCCGCCACGGCCGGTTGCCGACCAGGTCGGCCACGTCCTGGCGGATGCTGGACTTCTGTTCCTGCACCGGCACCACCCGCTCGCGCGTGGTGAAGAAGGTGATGAGCAGGAAGATCGTGCCGACCACCGCAAACAGCAGCATCGCGTTGTGGAAGCCGCGCACCTTGTCGCCGTTGCCCAGGATCAGCACCAGCGGCAGCAGGAACGACTGCACCACCAGCTGGGCGATCATCACCGCGACGAAGCGATAGGCCGACAAGCTGTTGCGCTCGGCCATGTTGCCGGTCAGCACGCCGCTGAGCGCGGCGTACGGCAGGTTGTTGGAAGCGTAGACCAGCACCAGCAAGGTATAGGTGCCCATGGCATAGAACAGCTTGCCCTGTGGCCCGAGGTCCGGGGTGCTGAAGGCGAGCAGCGAGAGGACGCCGAACGGCACCGCCGTCCACAGGACCCACGGCCGGAACTTGCCCCAGCGGGTATTGGTGCGGTCGGCCAGCACCGCCACCACCGGGGTGAACACGAAGGCCCCCAGCAGGCCGACGACGAAGATCATGGTCGCTGCGGTGCCGGCCGGGATGCCGAACACGTCGGTGTAGAAAAACGCCAGGAAGGTCACCAGCGTCTGGAAGATCAGGTTCGCCGCCAGGTCGCCCAGGCTGTAGCCGACCTTCTCGATGATCGAAAGGCTGTCCGCACTATGCTCTTTCATGTCCGCCGGTGCTTTGAATGAGATGGCGCGCCGCCTGATGGCAGCGCGCACGCAATGATGGCACGAACCCCGCCAGCCTCTGTGGGCCGGCAGGGTTCGTGGAGGACCGCGGTGCGTTCAAGGTCAGAACGAGCCGCGGATGCCCAGGGTCACGGTGCGACCGGACTCGTAGTACTTGTCGACCATGTTGTCGTAGCCGAAGAACGACTGGATCGGCTCGTTGGTCAGATTCAGCACGTTGAGCGTGATCTGCGGCTTGCTCGGCAGGTTCTCCAGCGTGTACGACGCCGAGA
>DATLJF010000298.1:0-10002 GCA_035539015.1 Stenotrophomonas sp.
GGACCAATAGGTCCAGCCCAGCCATACGTCCGCGTTCTGTTCCATGAAGCCCAGCATGCCGTCCAGCGCCTGCAGGCAGGTCTCGCTGGTGCCGCCGGCAAACTCGCCGAGGAAACCGCGTTTGCCCTGCTGGCGCAGCCACGCGGTGAAGCCGCGCAGCTTGTCCACGCCAATGGTGGCGCTGACGCATTCGCCGCTGGTGCCGCTGTAGTCCTTGTCCAGGTACTGGTGGACCTCCACCGCCAGGTTATTGGCCGGGTCGTTGATGGACGCCAGCGCAGTCGCATTCGGCGTGCCATAGCTGCTGCTGGCCCAGCTGTGCGCGCCGGTGTAGGCGGTGCCTGGCACCAGGATCAGGTTGCGCGCGCCAGTGGCGCGGATGGCATCGATGGACGCCTGCGCAATCGGCGCCCATACCGAGGCATCGATCGCATTGGGCTCGTTCATCAGGCCGAAGATGACCGCATCGTCGTCCTTGAACACCGTGGCCAGGCGCTTCCACAGATCCACCAGCAAACTGCCCGGCGTGCCTTCGTTGCCCAGGCGCACGCCCTGGTATTTGGCGTAATTGTGGACGTCGAGAATGATGTGCTGGTTCTGCGCCTTGGCCTGGGCGACGGCCTTCTGGATCAGCTGCAGCTGGGTGGCGTCGAGCTCGCCGTTCGGCGTGGGCTGCAGGCGCTCCCACAGGAACGGTAGGCGCACGATGTTCATGTGCTGGCCGGCGAAGAAGGCATAGTCGGTTGCCGCCGGGTAGGTGTAGTCCTTGTACAAGGTGCCCGGCCGCTTGGCGGAATTGAACTCGGCGCCGGCCAGGTTGACGCCGGCATAGCGCAATGCGCGCTCCTGGGCGTGGCCGGGCAGGTGGGTAAGGGCAAGCGCCGTGCCTAACAGCCACGGCAAGCTACGCGACATCAAAGACATGGCATTGCTCCGGTTGGGGGGACGCCGGTGCGCGGTGTGGACCACGCTGACCGCTACGGTAAGGGCCAAGGTGTTAGCGAGGCATACAGACCGCGCACCGATGTGCGGAGATGTGCAGGTCATCGCATTTAGCCAGCGTAGCTGCGACCCTTTGGCACCCCATTCGGCTCATTTGGAGATCACCCATGCCCAACGTTGACGCTGGCGACGCCGTGATCTGGCACAACCCGCGCTGCGGCACTTCGCGCAACGTGTTGGCGCTGCTACGCCACGCTGGCCTGGCACCCACGGTGATCGAATACCTGCGCGACACGCCAGACCGCGCCACGCTGCGCGCCACCATTGCCGCTGCCGGCCTGAGCGTGCGCGAGGCGATCCGCGCCAAGGAAGCGGCCTACCGCGAACGCGGCCTCGACGACTTGTCGCTGGACGATGAAGCGCTGCTCGATGCGATGCTGGCCGATCCGGTCCTGATCAACCGGCCATTCGTGCGCACCGCGCTGGGCACGCGCCTGTGCCGGCCCTCGGAGGTGGCGTTGCAGATCCTGCCGCCGTTGCCGACCCCGTTCTTCAAGGAAGACGGCGAACGCGTCGGATAACCCCCTGTAGGAGGGGCTTCAGCCCCGAGGGGCCTTCCCCGGAAAGCCTCGGGGCTGAAGCCCCTCCTACAATTACGCTGCCACGTTATTGCGCGGCAGCGCTTCGACTCCCAGCCACTGCACGATGCTGCCGGCCGCATCGCGGCCTTCGGCCACCGCCGTCACCACCAGGTCCGCACCGCGCACGACATCGCCGCCGGCAAAGACCTTGGGGTTGGCAGTCTGGTACGGCAGCAGCGCGCCGCCGACCATGACCCGGCCGTTGTCACTGGCCTGCACGCCCTGGGCCGACAGCCATTCCGGCAGATCGGGCGAGAAACCGAAGGCAATGATCACCACGTCCGCTTCCAGCAGCGACTCGCTACCTTCCACCGGCACCGCGTTGCGGCGGCCGCGTGCATCGGGCTCGCTGAGCACGGTCTCCACCACGGTCACGCCAATGGCCTCGTCGTCGGCGCCGGCCTCGATCGACAGCGGCTGGCGATTGAACAGGAAGCGCACACCTTCTTCGCGCGCGTTGGCCACTTCGCGTGCCGAACCGGGCATGTTGGCCTCATCACGGCGGTAGGCGCAGGTGACCTTGGCCGCGCCCAGGCGCACGGCGCTGCGCACGCAGTCCATGCCGGTGTCGCCGCCGCCGAGCACCACCACGCGCTTGCCGTTGAGGTCGGGCAGCGCGAGCGTGTCTTCCCAGCCGGCAATCGGCCGGCCCCACGGATCATTGCCACCCACAATGCGGCTGTTCTGCACCAGGAACGGCAACGCCGGCAGCACGTTCTTCAGGTCCTGGCCCGGCAGGCCGCCATCGGTGTAGCGGTACGCGCCGGTGCCCAGGAATACCGCGTCGAACTCGCCCAGCAACTGCTCGGCGGCGATATCGCGACCAATCTCCACGCCCAGGCGGAATTCCACGCCCATGCCTTCGAGGATCTCGCGGCGCTTGCTGATGACGGTCTTGTCGAGCTTGAAACTGGGAATGCCGAACTGCAGCAGGCCGCCGATCTGCTCATAGCGGTCGAACACCACCGGGTGCACGCCGGCACGCGCCAGGCGGTCGGCACAGGCCAGACCCGCCGGGCCGGCGCCGACAATGGCCACGCGCTTGCCGCTGGCGCGAACGTCGCCCAGGTCCGGGCGCCAACCCGCCGCGAAGGCGGTATCGACGATGTACTTCTCCACCGCGCCAATGGTGACCGCGCCGAATTCCTCCAGCGTGCAGCTGCCTTCGCACAACCGGTCCTGCGGACACACCCGGCCGCACACTTCCGGCAACGGGTTGGTTGAATGGCAAAGCGCCGCCGCTTCTTCGATGCGGTTTTCCTGCACCAGCTGCAGCCACTGCGGGATGGCGTTGTGCACCGGGCACTTCCAGCTGCAATACGGATTGCCGCAATCCAGGCAACGGCCGGACTGGTACTGGGCATCGGCCTTGTCGAACTTGCCGTAGAGCTCGCCCCAATCGCCGGACGTGCGCAATTCCACCGGAATGCGCTGCGGCATCGTGCGCGGGAGATCGAGGAATTGGAAAGCTTGCTTGCGACTCATGGGACGATCTCGATGAGGCTGTTGTAGGAGCGGCTTCAGCGGCGAGGAGCTTTACCGGTAAACATCGCGGCTGAAGCCGCTCCTACAGGGGTATGACGGATCAGGCGGCGCGCCGCAGCGATTCGGTCAACGATTCGATGCTGGCCGCCTTCGGCTTCACCAACCAGAATTTGCCGACGTAGTCACGGAACTCATCGAGGATCTGCTGCGCCCAGATGCTGCCGGTCAGCTCGCGATGGCGGCTGATCAGCTTGTGCAGGTGCTGGCGGTGGTTCTCGAAGCCTTCGGCGGAGATGCGGTGGATGTCGATCAACTCGTGGTTGTAGCGGTCGACGAAATCCCGTTCCACATCCAGTACGTAGGCCAGACCACCGGTGAAACCGGCGCCGAAATTCAGCCCGACCTTGCCCAGCACCAGCACCACACCGTCGGTCATGTATTCGCAGCAGTGGTCACCGGCGCCTTCGATCACCGCCAGCGCACCAGAGTTGCGTACCCCGAAACGCTCGCCCGCGCGCCCGGCCGCGAACAGCTCGCCACCGGTGGCGCCGTACAGGCAGGTGTTGCCGAGGATCGGCGTGCTGCGCGCTTCGAAGCGCGCGCCGCGCGGCGGACGGATCACCAGGCGGCCGCCGGCCATGCCCTTGCCGACGTAATCGTTGGCCTCGCCTTCCAGTTCGAGCTGCAGGCCACCGGCATTGAACGCGCCGAAACTTTGCCCGGCGGTACCGCGGAAGCGCAGGTTCAACGGCGCGTCTTCCATGCCGTGGTTGCCGTGGACGCGGGCGATCGCGCCGGACAGGCGCGCGCCGATGGAACGGTCGGTGTTGTGGATCAGGAAGCGATGGTCGCCGCCGGTCTTCTCGGCAATGGCCTTGGCCAGCAGGCCATCCATCTGCGTGGCCAGCGAGTCCGGTGACTCATACAGGCGCTGGGCCGCGCAATGGCTGCCTCCGTACTGCGCCGGCTTGAGCAGGCGCGAGAGATCCACGCGCACGCCATCGCGCGGCGCCACGTCCAGCTGTTCCAGCAGGTCGGTGCGGCCGACAATCTCGTCCAGCGAGCGCACGCCCAGGTAGGAAAGCCATTGCCGCACTTCCTCGGCCAGCAGGCGGAAGAAGTTTTCCACGCGCTCGGGCAAGCCGGTGAAGTAGTTGGCACGCAGGCGTTCGTCCTGGGTCGCCACGCCGGTGGCGCAGTTGTTGAGGTGGCAGATCCGCAGGTACTTGCAGCCGAGCACGATCATCGGCGCGGTGCCGAAGCCGAAGCTGTCCGCGCCCAGCAACGCCGC
Source organism: Stenotrophomonas sp. (assembly GCA_035539015.1). GTDB lineage: Bacteria > Pseudomonadota > Gammaproteobacteria > Xanthomonadales > Xanthomonadaceae > Stenotrophomonas_A. Next base: position 4,360 of record DATLJF010000298.1, read on the forward strand.
CTTGACCACGTCCAGTCCGGTCTTCAGGCCGCCATCGGTCTGCAGCAGCGTGCGCGCGCGCAGGTCGTTGCCGACCAGCGCCTGGTGCGACTCGGCCACGCCCAGCTCCCACGGCACCCCGGCATAGCGGATCGAGCTGACCGGCGAGGCCCCGGTGCCGCCATCGTGGCCGGACACGGTGATGAGGTCGGCACCGGCCTTGACCACGCCAGCGGCAATCGTGCCCACGCCGGCATGGGAGACCAGCTTCACCGAAACCAGCGCTTCCGGATTGACCTGCTTGAGGTCGTAGATCAGCTGGGCGAGGTCTTCGATCGAATAGATATCGTGGTGCGGCGGCGGCGAGATCAGGCCGATGCCCGGCTTGGCATAACGCAGCCGTGCGATCAGCTCATTGACCTTGTGCCCGGGCAACTGGCCGCCTTCGCCGGGCTTGGCGCCCTGCGCGACCTTGATCTGCAGCACTTCGGCATTGACCAGGTATTCGGGCGTGACGCCAAAGCGGCCCGAGGCCACCTGCTTGATCTTCGAGCGCTTCTCGGTGCCATAGCGCGCCGGGTCTTCGCCGCCCTCGCCCGAGTTGCTGCGCCCGCCCAGCCGGTTCATCGCGATGGCCAGGGCTTCATGCGCTTCGGGCGAAAGTGCGCCCAGGCTGATCGCCGCGGTGTCGAAGCGGCGCAGCACGTCCTCGGCCGGCGCTACTTCGTCGATCGGGGTCGGTGCATCGGCACGCTTGAGCTGCAACAGGTCGCGTAGCGCCGAGGGCGGGCGCGAATGCACCGCGTCCATATAGCGCTGCCAATCTTCGCTGGCACCGGTGCGGGTCGCGCGCTGAAGGGTCAGCACCACGTCCGGGTTGTACATGTGGTACTCGCCCCCGTGCACGTACTTCAGCAGGCCGCCGACTTCCGGCTTCAGCAGGTCGTTCCAGGCACGGGCGGCGAGGTCGCGCGCTTCATGGTCCAGCCGCGCCAGGTCAACGCCGCCGATGCGCGAGGCAGTCTCGGGGAAACACAGCTCGACCACTTCCGGGTCCAGGCCCACGATCTCGAACAGCTGCGCGCCGCGATAGCTGGCGATGGTGCAGATGCCCATCTTCGAGATGATCTTCGACAAGCCCTTGTACACGCCCTTGCGATAGCTGCGGCCGATCTGCGACTGCTCGCCGCCCTTCTTCAGTACCAGGATGCCGCGGCGACCCAGGTCGAACAGGGTCTGGTAGGCCAGGTACGGATACACCGCGGTGGCGCCAAAGCCGAGCAGGCAGGCCATGTGGTGCGGGTCGCGCGCGGTGCCGGTCTCGATGATCAGGTTGACGTCGCAGCGCAGGCCCAGCCGCGACAGGTGGTGGTGGACCGCGCCGGTGGCCATCAGCGCATGCACCATCGGCCGGTCGGCGACCGGGTAGCGATCACTCAGCAACAACATGACCGCGCCTTCGCGCGCGGCCTGTTCGGTTTCGCGGCAAATGCGCTCGATGCCGGCCTTCAGGCCTTCCTCGACCGAATAGGACAGGTCGATCAGGCGGTTGCGGTCCACGTACTGCGGCATCTTCAGCAACTGCCGCAACTTGCGCTGGCTCAGTACCGGCGAATTGAGGATCACGTGGTTGACCGTCTCCGGCCCGGCGTGGAAGACGTTGGTCTCCTTGCCGAGCTGGGTGGTCAACGACATCACGCAGCTCTCGCGCAGCGGGTCGATGGGCGGATTGGTGACCTGTGCGAACGCTTGGCGGAAGTAGTCGTACAGCGGCCGCGTGTATTGGCTCAGCACCGCCATCGGGGTGTCGTCGCCCATCGAGCCGGTGGCTTCCTGCTCGGTCTCGGCGAGCGGGCGCAGCACCTGTTCGACCTCTTCGGTGCTCAGCTGGAACAGCTTGTGGTAGCTGCGCAGGGTCTGCTCGGAGAACGGCTCCTCGACCAGCGAAGGGTCGATCAGCTCGGTCTGCAGGTAGGTCACGCCCTGGTGCAGCCACTGCTTGTACGGCGCACGCGCACGATTGATGCGGTCGATCGCATCGGAGTCGAGCAGATCGCCGCGCTTGAGGTCGATGGCCATCATCTCGCCCGGGCCAAGCTTGCCCTTGCGGGTGATGCGTTCGGCCGGCAGCTCCCACACGCCCGCTTCGGAGGCGACCAGGAAATGGCGGTCGGAGGTCAGCATCCAGCGCGCCGGGCGCAGGCCGTTGCGGTCGAGCATGGCGGCGGCATAGCGGCCGTCGCAGGCGACGATGCCGGCCGGGCCATCCCACGGCTCGGTGTTGAGGCCGTGGAATTCATAGAAGGCGGCCAGGTCGGCGTCCTTGAACTCCAGCGACTGGGTGGCCGGCGGCACCAGGATGCGCAGCGCCTGCAGCAGGTCCATGCCGCCGGCGATCAGCAGCTCCAGCATGTTGTCCAGGCTTTGCGAGTCAGAGCCCTTCATCGAGATCACCGGGTCGAACTCGGCGATATCGAAGCGCGGGGTCTTCCACACCTTGCTGCGGGCCTGGGCCCAGCGGCGGTTGCCCTCGATGGTGTTGATCTCGCCGTTGTGGGCGAGCAGGCGGAACGGATGGGCCAGCGGCCAGCGCGGCATCGTATTGGTGGAAAAGCGCTGGTGGAAGACGATCGCGCTCGACGCCAGGTCGCTGCGCTGCAGGTCCGGGTAGAAGGTGGACAGCTTGTCCGGCAGCACCATGCCCTTGTAGCTGATGGCATTGGGCGAGAGGGTCACGACGTAGAAGTCGTCTTCTTCGCGCAAGGCTTGTTCGGCGCGGCGGCGGGCCAGGAACAGTGCCAGGGCGAAGGCGTCCTCGTCCTGGCCGGCACCGGCATCGACGAAGACCTGCTCGATCCGCGGCAGCGTATCGCGTGCCAGTTGGCCGCAGACGCTGTCGTCGGTGGGCACCACGCGCCAGCCGCGCGGGGCCGCGTCCACCCGCTGCAATTCTTGCTCGAAGGCCTGGCGGCAGCGTGCGGCCGCTTCGGCATCGTGCGGCAGGAACACCACGCCGGCGGCGTAGCGCGGGCCGATGGCGATGCCGGCCTCGCGCGCCAGCGCGCGCAGGAACGGGTCGGGTTTGCGGATCAGCAGGCCGCAGCCATCGCCGGTAAGCCCATCGGCGGCGACACCGCCGCGGTGGGTCATGCGCGAAAGCGCGGCGATGGCCGTGTCGACCAGCGCGCGCGAAGGCTGGTCGTCCAGCTGCGCGATCATGCCGAAGCCACAGGCGTCGCGTTCGTCACGCGCGTCGTAGAGACCGGGTTGTTCAAGCCCTTGGCGAGTGCGGGGGGCCATGTATGCCTCGTTGCGATCCGGGAAGCGGCGACAACAGTCCCCGCTCTAGCCCAAGCAGCGCAGTCGAGGTCACCGGACGATCGACTAAATCACACTTGTTGCGGTGCCGCAACTCACCGTTACAGATGCAACGAGAAGGCGCCAAAACGCTTGCGCCACAGGGGCTGCGGCAACGCGTGCAGGGTCGCCGAAGTAGCCATCAACCGCAGCGCACCGCAGTCACCACGTGCTTGTCGTCCACTTCCAGGTTCAGGCGCTCGCCGTTGAATTCCATGGTGACCATCTGGCCTGGCTTGAGCACCCGCACTTCGGTCGCCTTGGCGTCTTCGCGGGCCTGGGCGGACAAGGCATCGGTCAAGGGTTGTCCGATCAGCGACTGCAACTGGCTGGCATCGCACTTGCCGATCGGCGGCGCCTCGGGCGCGGTCTCCGGGCTCGGCGTGGCGGCATCGGTGGCGGCGCGCTGCGCCTGTGCGGTGACGGCTTCCTGCTCGTCGGGTTGCGGCGAGTTGCACCCGGCGAGCGCCAGGATCGAAGCGGCCAGCACCAGTTTCAGCGGGGTGCGCCACAGGGGCGGCAGGACCATGGGTTGCATCGGAAGACCTCCGGTCTGAATGGGTCAGCCAAGAATAAGCACAATGCGCCGTACAAAGCAGTGCCCCGATGGCCGTCCGTCACTTGGCGAACATCAGCCGTTGACGCCCTCTCGGCGCGGCCTTGATGAATATCGGCCGGTGCCCCGCAAACGCCCCCTCGATCCCAACCACGCCATTGCCCGCCAGGCCGGGCTGGTCCATGTCAGCGACCAGGCGCCGGGTATCCAGCGGCGCCGGACCGGCAAAGGCTTTTCCTATCGAGATGCTGACGGCCGGCCGGTGCGCGACGCGCAAACCCTGCAGCGCATCCGCTCGCTGGCGATTCCACCGGCCTACACCGAGGTATGGATCTGCCCGCTGCCGCATGGCCACCTGCAGGCGACCGGCCGCGATGCGCGTCGCCGCAAGCAATACCGCTATCACCCTGATTGGGCGCAAGTGCGCGGCGATGGCAAGTTCGAACGCCTGGTCGCCTTCGGCAAGGCCCTGCCGCGGCTACGCCGACGCCTGCGGTGCGACCTGGCGCGCTCGGGCTTTCCGCGCGAGAAAGTGCTGGCGATCGTGGTCGCATTGATGGCCGATACGCTGGTTCGCGTCGGCAACGAAGAATACGCGCGGACCAACCGTTCCTACGGCCTCACCACGCTGCGCAACCACCACCTGGCCTTCCTCGGCGGTGGCCGCGCGCAGCTGAAGTTCCGTGGCAAGAGCGGGCTGGAGCATGAGGTCATCATCGACGACAAGCGCCTGGCCAAGCTGGTGCGGGCCTGCCGCCAACTGCCCGGGCAGGCCTTGTTCCAGTATCGCGACGACGACGGGCAGCTGCAGCCGGTCGGCTCGGGCGAGGTCAATGCCTACCTGCGCGAAGCGATGGGCGCCGAGTTCACGGCCAAGGACTTCCGCACCTGGGGCGGCACCCTGGAGGCGCTGCAGCGGCTGGGCCGGCTGCCGCTGCCCGAGCCGCGCAGCGAGCGCGCCCTGGCCCAGTTGCAGAAGCAGGTGCTGGCCGACGTGGCCGCCACCTTGCGCAATACCCCGGCGGTCTGCCGCAAGGCCTATATCGACCCATGCGTATTCGCCGCCTGGCGCGAGGACAACCTGCGGGTGCCCGAGTCGGTGCGCGGGCCGCGGCAGTGGGAGCAATTTGCGTTGCGCTTCCTGGCCCGGGCGCATGCGGCCAGCCGCAAGCCGGCCCGTGCCCGCAAGGCCGCCGGCCCGGGCCGTGCGGCGCCTGCGAGAAAAAGCGTCAGCCGCAGTAGATCGCGGTGATGTTGTTGGTCGGGCCGTGCTCCACGGTGAGGCGGTCGCCGCCACTCTGCTCGGCGCCCTGCGCCGGGTCCACCTGGCCGCTGCTGGTCGCGCCGCTGGTCGCGCGCTGGCCCTGCACCACCTGGACATTCAAGCTGTCGCTGTCCACCCGCGCGCGCTCTACCGTTTGCGCCGAGGCCGCCAGGCCCACCGCACCGCGCACCATGTCGGTGTGGCACTGGCCGGAAATGACGCCATCGATCGGCTGCACTGCAATCACCTGGTTCGGCGCGCAGGCTGACAAAGCGAGGACGGCGCAGGGCAGCAGGCCCAACGCAAGACGGTGGCCGAGACGGTTCATGCAGGCAGCTCCTTGAAGATCGTTTGCCCGCCAGCGTGATCGCTGCGGCGTATGCGCGACATGAAGGCGTCGGGCCATCCCATCACTTTCCCTGAGCCTTCGCCGAGGCATCGTCGGACGCCCGTTACTCGGAGCCTTCGCTATGCCTACCTGCGATGT
>DATLJF010000299.1:0-2767 GCA_035539015.1 Stenotrophomonas sp.
TGCGGTATTCGCCGGCGGCCGCTTGATCTCGCCCAAGGTGCGCGCCTTCGTCGACTTCCTGGTCGACAAGCTCAACTTCGACGCCAACTACATGATGGCGCAGTGTCCCGCCGCCAAGCTGGCCGCGGCGCAGGCACGTCAGGCCGAACGCCAGGCCGAGGAAGCAGCCGAAGAAGCTGCCGAGGAAGAGGTCGAGTTGTTACTGGAGAAGGTGGCGCGCTGAGCGCCGCCACCGCGCCCGCCAGCGTCGGCGGCGGGCGTTGCGGTCAGCGGGCGTCGCACTGGGCCATCGCTGCCGAACCCTGCAGCGTGTAGCTGGCGACCGGTCCACCGTCCGGACCGCGCAACTGCAGGAGGGTGTGGTCGGCCGAGGCCACCAGCTGCACCGGGTGTTGCGACGTCGCCGTGCTCAAGGCCACGGTATTGCCGGTTCGCTGGTGCCGGAAGGCCAGGTTGCCCTGCGAACGTATGACCCGGCCGCTGCCATTGGCGTCGAAGACCAGCGCATCGCGCTCGACCGTGGACTGGGCGCCGTTGACGCACAGCACCCAGGTGGTGCCGGCGAGCCAGTCTTCATTGGCCTGCGCCGAAGCGGCGAAGCAGGCGAGGCCGGCAACGCCGGCAAGCAGGAAACGGACCATGGAGATTCTCGGTGCGGCCGTAGGCCGAAGCCACGCATGTTAGGAACAGCAGCCCGGCAATACTGTGCGATTTTTCGACCGTTGGGCCTGATCGCGCACGCACGGTGCAGACCAGGCGCCACGCGGAACGGCAGCGGCAGCTCCGCGTGGCGACACTGACTCAGGCTACGGCCGACCTAGAACCGCAACGTGTAGCGTGCGCGCACGCCGTGGTCGCGCACCTTGCCGGCAAACTGGCCGTCATAGCCCAGGTCCAGCACGCCGTTGCGGCTCAACCGCGCAGCCACGCCGAGCGACACCACGGTGCTTTGCCTGGCTACTGGCACGCCACTGACGGTGAATGCATCACCGCCGCGCCAATGGAGGGTGGCTTGCGGCAGCAAGTCGCCGGAAGCGAAGCGCCGGCCGACCGAACCCTGCAGCCGCAACCAGGGCTCCTGCTGGCCACTGCCACGCAAGTCCATGCCCCAACGCAGCCCCACGGTCGAGAAATCAACCCGCCCTCGCCCGCTGCGGCCGCTCAGTGCAGCGGCCCCACCCTGCTCCTGGAAGGCCTCGCTGTTGATCCAGTTGCGTGCCCATTCCACATAGGGCGCCACATCGCCGGCGGCAAATGCGAAGCGATAGCTCACTTCCACGGCCCATTGCCGGCTGCGCGCGTCATAAGAGGCGCGGGTGCGATCGGAGAAGCCATCGAAGGCGATCTGCCGGTCCATGCGAATGTCGTGGCCGGCCCAGGAAAAACTGCTGGCCAACGCCAGCTCGCCCCACTGCTGGCCGGCGTAGACGCCGATCTGCTTGCTGCGCACGCGGCTGCGTTCGAAGCGGCCAAACTGGCCATCGCTGCGGCTGCCGCCGCCAAGGATACCCAGGCGCAGCCCGGACTCGAAACGGTGGTCGTAGCCGATCAGGCCACCGTTGCCCTGGTGGCGGGCGGCTGCGGCATTGCCGTCGCCGGGCAGGCTGAGCGATGTCATCTGCACCTGCGCCCAAGCACCGTGGCTGGCGGCGCCCTTCCGGTCGGCGGCGAACTGGCCGCGACCGCTCCGCAGCCGGTCGAAGGCGGCCTCGCGCAAGCGGCGGCCATCTTCCAGCAGCAAGGACCGCTGGCTGGCGTGACTGGCGCCACTGAGGGCATCAAGCGCGTCCATCGCCGCACCTGGCGACAACTGGGTCAACACGCGCGGCAAGCCCTGGTCAACGGCCAGGCGATCAGCCGCCCTGGCCGTCGCGCGCTGGTTCGGCGTGGCCGCATAGGCCGCCAGCAAGTGCCCGCGCATGACATCCAGCGACGCCGCACGCGGTGAATAGCGCAGGCCAAAGGCCAGGAAAGGCGAGAGACCGGATTGCTGCAGCGAGGCAAAACCGCCCGTCAACCCGCCCGCCGCGCGCAGTAAGTCGAACGATTGCCCCAGCAAGTACTTGCCCGGTTGTGCCGTCACCACCACCTGGCCGCCTTGCAGCGTCGCCCGACCACTGACCTCGATCCGGTCGCCACGACCATCGGGCGCGACTTCGGCCAGGTAGGTCGAGTTCGGCGCCTGTGCGTAATCGCCCTGCACCGTCAGCGTGCCAATCGAATTGCCCGGCGCAATCGTACCGGCCATATGCACATCGCCGATGATGCGGCCGCGGCCCTGCAGGCGCGCGCCGGCCAGGATCGGCAACGTCGCCGTCTCAAGGCTGCCATCGACCTGCAGCGTGCCGCCTTCCACGCGCGCGGCGTAGGCGTTGTCGCCAGTCAGCTCGATCGCGCCCTCGCGCACGCGGAGCCCGCCGAAACGATTGCGGCCGCTCAGGCGCAGTATCCCTGGGCCGGATTTGATGAGCGCGCCCTTGCCACTGATGTCGTTGCGCCAATCGTCCCAGGCATCCCCCTGCCACACTCGGGCGCCACCGGCACGTTGGGTCATCCTGATCTCACTGTCCACCCGCAGTTGACCTGGCCCATCGATGGCCTTGCGCAGGTTCATCATGCCCCAGCCGTAGATCTCTTCCACGCCCGGCGCTCCCAGGTCGGTGGCGGTGGTCAGCATGACGTCGCGCACCTGGGTCACGGTGAGGTAGGGGAAACGCTGCAGCAGAAGGGCGACACCGCCAGTGACGTGCGGGGCTGCCATCGAGGT
>DATLJF010000300.1:0-3678 GCA_035539015.1 Stenotrophomonas sp.
CGGGGACCCCCAGATAGATGTGTCCGGGCAGATAAGGCATGCCGTCTTCGGCCTGCACCACCGGCAGCTTGGCCGCGGCGGCGGTGACCACCGAGAGGATCCCGCTGCTGCGGGTAGGGATGTGCAGCACCACGAAGATGCTTGCCTGGCTGGAGGCAGGGAGTGCCGCCAGTACCGTCTTCAAGGGTGCGGTGGCACCGGCCGAGCCGCCGATGACGATGATGTCGCGCATGGGGACAGGCTGCTGCATGGGCGGCGACTCTCTCAGGGAAGGAAGTCCTTGTCTTCGAGGATGATCTGGCACGTCCACGAGCCATCCTGTGCCGGACGAGGCGGGGCGATGACGTCATGCCAGGGCGAATCCAGCAGTCTTGCCACTTGGCTGGCACGCCAGAGCGCGCAGGCTACGGCTTCTATCGGCATGCGGAAGCCGCCATCGGCCTGCCGACATTGCGGGGCGACGCTTTCCAAGGTGGGCAACACCTCTCTCAGGGTCAAGTTCCTCGCACGGGCAGCCGCCAGTTCGTGCAAAAGCCTTCTTCGCTGACGGCCGCCTATCGGCATACGCATACACCAACATCACAACAGGACACTCGGGGAAGAGCATGCGCTCGCCGCGATGCAGGCGCTGCGAACAGTAGGCCCGCGGAATTGATGGCTTCTAAACAATTGCGCAGTGGCCGCAGCGCCGCGGATGCAATCAAGCCTCTAGCGCCGCCCTGGCGCATGACCTATGGCACTGCGGTATTTCCAAGCCGTGCCGCGTGGCCATCCCGCCCATGCACAGGCGGGATGGCTAGAGGCAGGCTGCCGCACACGCGGGTCCGGGTGATCACCAATTCCAGCGCATGCCGAGCTTGCCGTTCCAGGCGGTCTCGTCGCCATCGAAGCTCCAGGTGTAGTCGATGTCGGCAAACAAGTAGCCGGTCTGGCTGACCTGCCAGGTGCCGCCGATCCCGACTTCTGCCCAGGTGTCGTCCAGTTCGGCGGTGAAGGGAACATAGCCGCTGGCGCTCGAGAACTGGGTGGTGGGCGAACCGTTGAAGGCATGCCACACGTTGCCCCGCAGCCACCAGTCGCTGGCGCGTGCGCCACCGCCGCGGCTCTGGCCGGCCCCGATGCGATTCAAGCGCACGCCCAGGCGGCCCACGGTTGAGTCGCCATCGCTATAGCGCACGTGCGTGAGCGCATCGATCATGTCGTCGATGTCGACCCGCTCCCAGATGACCTGTGCCTGCGGCTCCAGGCGCCAGCCGGTCGGGTCCGCGGACGAGGCGCCCGAGCCCAGGGCAATGGGCCAGCCGCCTTCCAGCGACACGACCACGCCGTCGCCGTTGGTGAAGGTATCGGGCAAGCGCGTGGACTGCGCACGCAGGTCGTACCAGGTGTATTGCGCGACTGCGTCGAGATACGCCCCGCGAGCATTGAACCCGGTCCAGTAGGCGCCGACGGTGCGCGCCTGGAACTTGTCGCTGCCGGCGTGGAAATCGTAGTCGAGCCAGTTGTGCCGCACGTCGCCGTCGCCGCGACCGTAGGCCAGGTAGCCGCCGGCATGATGGCGGTTGCCGTCGTCGCCGATCGAGCGGTACAGGTCCAGGCCGATCTGCAGCGCATCGAACTGGTAATCGAAGCCGGGGCCGCGGTTGCCGTAGATGCCCTGGCTGCCGCCGTCACGTTCGCCATCGTGGTGCAGCACGCGCACCCACGCGCCGTTCATGCCGGCGCGGTCGGCATCGAGGTCGTCGCGTTGCTGCAGCAGATGCTCGTCACCCACGCGCTCGTGCAACGTGTCGACCAACGCACGTCCATAGAGCGCCGCCATCGTCGGCAAGGCCGCCGCCAGCGAAACTTCCTGGCGGAACGCGGGCGTCGGCGGCGGTGCCGGCGGTGGCGGTGGTGGAGGCGGCGGCGGTGGGCCCGGAGGAGGCGGCGGTGGCGGCGGGGGAGGTGTGGGTGGAGGCGGTGGAGGCGGCGGCGGTGGAGGTGGCGGAGTAGGGGGTGCAGGGCAGGGCGGCACCGGCGCACCGGGCGCTGCGCAATCTATGGTCGAGCGCAGGAACCAGCTGTTCTGTACATCGGCGGTCCCGGCGCCGCCGGCCCCGCCCTGATAGAGGAAATATTCGTAGGGCCCGGCCACGACCGGAGCGGCAAGGACAAAACTATTGGCGGCAGTGGTCGAATTGACCGCTTGCACGAGCACGATGCCGTCGGCCGTGGTCAGCGCGCCGCCACCGCCGGTGCCGCGCACCTGGATCGTTCCGGGCCCGCTGCCGGTGCCATTGACGATAACCAGCCGGTCGGACGGCGAATCATCGCCGGCAAGCCAGGTGTTCATTGCCAGCGTGCCGTCGCCGGCGTAGCTGTTGACGGTGAGGGTCTTGTAGCTGGCCAGCTGGTCTGGCGGACCGACCGGCGGGGAGAAGTCGATGAGGCTGGGATCGTTGACCAGCGAGGTCAGCACCGAGGAGCCGGTGAGGAACCAGGTGCTGTCGATGAGATTGACGCGCGAGGTACTGCCCGCCGCGGTCTGGGCCGACCCGGTGACCGTGGAGCGGGTGAGGGTCAGCGTGCCGTCGGCCGCTGCCGCCGACGCCGGTGCCACCGTCAGCCACTCACCGCTGCCGCCGACCTGGGTATCGCTGAAGTTGCCGACGGCGCCCGTACCGGCCACGGAAATGGTTCCGCCGCTGGCATTGCTGAGCGCGCCCCCGCCGAACTGGACCAGCGCGTTGCTGCCGTCGAGCAGCAGCGCCGGCGCCTGCGCACCGGTGGCCGTCACCGGCGTGCCGGTCGCATTGAGGGTGCCGCCGACCGCCGCCAGACCCGCCGACGACGCGCCGCTGGTCCCGATCGTGGTGCGGGGCCCCAGTGTCAGCACGCCGCCCAACGCTGCCGTGGCAGCGGGGCTGGCGACGCCGACCGTGGTGATGCTGCCGCCTGCCAGGGTGGCTTGTGCGCCATTGCGTGCCAGCAAGCCACCCGCGTCCTGTGCGCCGGCCGAGCTGATGGCGAGATTGCTGGCGCTGAAGCTTGCCGCATCATCGACGAAGATCGTCGGCGACCCGATCGAGCCGCTACCGGCAGCCGTGCTCGCGCTCCCGCCGCCGCTCAGCGAGACGTTGCTGCCGGCGCCGACCACCGAGACCGCGGTGCCCGGCCCGGTGATGGCGACGCTACCTGACTGGCTCAGCGAAGCGGCGTTGGTGGCCGCAATGCCGACACCCGTGGCACCGCTCATCGTCACGGTCAGCGCAGAGCTTGCGGCACCGGTAAACGTACTGGCATCCAGCTGCACGCCGATGGCGGCCGCCTCCGACGCGCTTACGCCCAAGGTGCTGCCCGCTTGCAGTGCAAAGGTCGCCGCGGCGATGCCTTGCAGGCCGAAATCGCCGCCAGCGACACTCGGTGTGCCCGGGCCAAAAACCACGCTGCTGCCGTCGTTGGAGATGCCGACGGACCCGGCACCCACGGCCGATAGTACGCTGGTGCCGTCCATCGTCAGGCTGGCGCCGTCATGCATCAGCGCGCCAAAGCTGTCACCGCCCGTGGTCACGCGTGTGTTGGATAACCGCGCCGCAGTGCCGGCCACCATGTAGAGGCCCCAGCTGCCGCTGCCCACGGTGATCTCGCTATCGGTGGCGGTGATGCGCGCAGGTGCCAGGGTACCGTTGCCCCACC
>DATLJF010000301.1:0-5014 GCA_035539015.1 Stenotrophomonas sp.
GGCGGCGTGGCACAGCTCGACCATGGCGTGGATCGCCAGGAAGCCGGCGCCGCCCTTGAGGGTGTGGAAGCCGCGGAACACGGCATTGAGCTGGTCGCTGTCGTCGGGTGCTTGTTCCAGCGACACCAGCTGTTCGCCGAGGCGGTCCAGGATCTCCTGGGCCTCGACGATGAAATCGGCGGCAATGTCGTCTGGCACGGCACTCATGGTTACAGCCCCAACTCCGAAAGCAGGTCGTCGGCGTCGACTTGCGACACCGCGTGACGGTCGAGCCCAGCCACTACCGGCCCGGCCAGGCCGTCCTTCTCGCGCCGCGCTTCCTTCGGCGGCAGGCCGAGCGCGCCAAAGCCTTCGTGCACGCGGCGGACGATGCCGGCGACGCGACGGATGATCTGCCCGGTGAGGTCCTGGAAGCTCTGGGTCAGCGCCATCTCGGTGAGGTTGTGGCGAATCTTGTCCAGGATCTCGCCCTGGGTGGTGTCCAGCCCGCCGGCCACCAGCTGGTCGGCCAGGGCGCGGCACTCTTCGGCCAGGTCCAGGGTGCGATGGCTGGCCTGTTCGGTCATCGCCACCACGTGGTCCAGGCGCGCGCAGGCGTCGTCGAGCTCGCCGGCTTCGCTCGGCACGGTCGGCAGTTCGCCCAGCGCCTGTCCGAGCTCGCGTGCGAGGCGGCTCAGGCCCTGCATCATCGGGCGGGTGCGCCAGGCGGCGAGGGTGTCGACTTCACGGCGCCAGGCGGACTCATCGCCGCTTTCCAGCGCGTCGAGCGCGCCTTGCAGGCGTTCGATCAACAGCCGGCGTTCTTCCTGGGGCTGGAGCGCGGCGTTCATCAGGCGGTCGCCGTCAGGCGTTCGAACACCTTGCCGAGCTTTTCGGCCAGGGTCTGCGCGGTGAACGGCTTGATGATGTAGCCGTTCACGCCGTTCTGCGCCGCTTCGATGATCTGCTCGCGCTTGGCTTCGGCGGTCACCATCAGCACCGGCAGCGTGCGCAGTTTTTCGTCGGCACGGATCGCCTTGAGCAGCTCGATGCCGGTCATGCCCGGCATGTTCCAGTCGGTGACGACGAAGTCGAACGGGCCTGCGCGCAACGCGGCCAGGGCGCTGTTGCCATCCTCGGCCTCGGCGGTGTTGGTGAAGCCCAGGTCGCCGAGCAGGTTCTTGACGATGCGACGCATCGTCGAGAAGTCATCCACGATCAGGATCCGCATGTTCTTGTTCACGGTGTTGCTCCTACTTCATCAAAATGTGGCGAAGGCTCACTCATCGTCCGTCATGCCGGCATCGGCCAACTCGAAGGCCTTCAGGCGGCCGCGCAGGCGCACCACGGCCTGGCCATGGATCTGGCACACGCGTGATTCGCTCACGCCCAGCACAGCGCCGATTTCCTTCAGGTTCAATTCCTGCTCGTAGTACAGCGACAGCACCAGCTGCTCGCGCTCGGGCAGCAGCCCAATGGCCTTGCCCAGTTCGCGGCCGAATTCGCCGCGCTCGAACAGCTGCTGCGGGTTGGGGCCGCCGCGGGCCACGGTGTCCAGCTCGCCGTGGTCCTCCACTCGCGATTCCAGGCTCAGCACCTGGCCGCGCGCGGCGTCTTCCATCAGCCGCAGGTACTCGGGCAGCGGGATCTCCATGGCCGCGGCCACTTCGGTGGCGGCGGCGGCGCGGCCGGTGCTCTGTTCGATCTTGCGGATCGTCGCGGCGGCGTCGCGCGCGCGGCGGTGCACCGAGCGCGGCACCCAGTCGCCACGGCGGATTTCGTCGATCATCGAGCCGCGGATGCGGATCGAGGCATAGGTCTCGAACGAGGCGCCCTGGTCGGCGTCGTAGGAGCGCGAGGCTTCGAGCAGGCCGATCATGCCGGCCTGCACCAGGTCGTCGATCTCCACGCTGGCGGGCAGGCGCGCGGCCAGGTGGTGGGCGATGCGGCGCACCAGGTCGGCGTGCTGGGTGATGACGTCGGTGCCATCGCTGGCGCGCTGGACCGCGCGGTATTGGGCTGCTGCGTTCATGCCGCCACCCCGCGCTGGATGATCCGCTCGACGAAGAACTCGACGTTGCCGCGCGGCGCGGTCGGGGCCTGCCAGCGCGAGGTACGGCGGGCGATCTCGGCAATGGCCAGGGCCGAGGGGCTGGCCGGGTAGGCCTTGATCACCGGTTGCTGGCGCTGCACCGACAGGCGCAGCCAGTCGTCCTGCGGCACGTGGCCGAGGTAGTTCAGCGAGACATCGCCGAGGAATTTCTCGCAAACGCGCGACAGCTTGTCGTACAGCAGGCGGCCCTCGTTGGGGTCGCGCACCATGTTGGCGACGATCTGCAGCCGGTCCACGCCACGTTCGCGCGAGAGCACCTTGATCAGGGCGTAGGCGTCGGTGATCGAGGCTGGCTCGTCGCAGACCACCACCACGGTGTCCTGCGCGGCCTGGCAGAAGGTCAGCACGCTGTCGGTGATGCCGGCGGCGGTGTCGATGACCATCACGTCGAGGTCGCGTTCGAGTTCGGAGAACACGTTGACCAGGCCCACGTGCTGGGCCGGGGCCAGTTCGGCCATGTGCCGGCGGCCGGAGGCGGCCGGGACCACCAGCACGCCGCCAGGGCCTTCCAGCAGCACTTCTTCCAGCGTGCAGCGGCCGGCGATGAGGTCGGCCAGGGTGAACTTCGGCGACAGTCCGAGGACCACGTCGAGGTTGGCCAGGCCGAGGTCGGCGTCCAGCAGCAGCGTGCGCTTGCCCATATCGGCCAGCGCCACGGCCAGGTTGGCCGAGAGGTTGGTCTTGCCGACGCCACCCTTGCCACCGGTCACGGCAATGGTCCGCACCGGGCCCAAGGGCTCGCTACGGGTTGCCGACAGGGGGAAGGCGTTGGTCAGCTTGGCGTATTCACGCGACGGCATGGTTCTGCTCCGGAGTACAGGGCTTATCGGCAGCGCGGCGCAAATCTTCAAGGCGCAGCACCAGGCTGGCCGCGTTGGCACGGTGGAGGTCGTCGGGTACACGCTGTCCGTCGGTGACCCAGGTGATCGGCAATTGGTGGTCCACGACCACGGACAGGGCGCTGCCGAAGCGGCCGGTCTCGTCGAGCTTGCTCAGCACCACGCCTTGCGGGCGGGCGGCGGCGAAGCGGCGCACGACCTCGTCGAGGTCGGCGAAATGGGCGTTGGCCGGCAGCACCAGCAGCGAGGTCACCTGGCGCGCACCGCGCAGCCAGTTGAGCTGGGCGGCCAGGGCGCGGTCGCGCTGGCCCATGCCGGCGGTGTCGATCAGCACCAGCTTGTAGTCGGCCAGGCGCTCGAGCAGTGCGACCAGGCCGTGGTCGCTGTCGGCCTCGTGCACGGCGATGCCGAGTTGGCGGCCATAGCTGTAGAGCTGTTCGCGGCCGCCGACGCGCTGGGTGTCGGTGGTGACCAGGGCGACGTCGCGCGGCGCGTGCTCGGCGGCGAAGCGCGAGGCCAGCTTGGCAATGGTGGTGGTCTTGCCGGCCCCAGTGGGGCCGACCAGGGCGATCACGCCGCCGGTCTGCAGCGGGTCGATCGGGGCCACCGGCAGGCGCTTGGACAGCAGCCCCAGCATCAGGCCGCGGCCGCGATGCAGCTCGGTCTCCGGCGGGATCTGCAGGGCGATATCGCGGGTCAGGCCGGCGTCGAAGCCGTAGTCGTCCATCAACTCCAGGGCCTGGGCGCGCACCGGCGAGCCGCGCAGGCGCTCGTCGGTGAGGCGGTTCATTTCGCGCTCGATCATCTGCCGCATCAGCGCCAGTTCGTCGCGCAGCTGCGCCAATTGTTCGTCGCTCTGCGGCGCCGGCAGGCTCGGCACCGCGGCAATCGCCGGTGCGGGCGGTACTTCGATCGCCAACGGCGCCGGCGCGGCGATGGCCGGCAGGGTGGCGGCCAGGTCAAATTCGGTGTCGGCTTCTCGCGGCGCCCGCACTGGCTTGGCGGCGGCCGGCCGCGGCTTGGCCGGCGTCGCGCTCGCAGGCGCGGCGGCCTGGGCGAAGGTGGCGAAGATTTCCTCAGGGATGCCGGCGCTGTCGTGCTGGGCGGCAGGCGCGACCGGCGCCGGCACTTCGAACACGGCGCGCTGGCCGCTGGCGGCCACGGCGCGTGCCGGCTGGCGCTCGGACATCGCGGCGATCATCGCATCGGCGGCCGATGGCGCTCGCGGCGCGCTGGCGGCGATAGCGGTGGGGGCGACGCGGATCTCCGGCACTGCGGCGGCGGCGGTCTTCTGTTCGGCGCGGGCATTGTCGAGCGCGCGCATCACCAGCGCCTCGTCGTAGTTGCTGGCGGCGACGATTTCCACGCCTTCCTCGGTGCGACGGTTGGACAGGATCACTGCATCCGGGCCGTGCTCTTCGCGCACCAGGCGGAAGGCGGTGCGCATGTCGGGGGCGACGAAGCGTTTGATTTTCATGTCAGATGCCGGGATGGGTGGATCGGGAGGTGCAATTCGGGATGACGGAAAAACTCAACTCAGAAACTCAACTCAAAAAACTCAACTGATCGTTCCTACCAACTTCAAGCGCTTGTCCTCCGGCACTTCGCCGTAGGCCAGGACCGACAGCGAGGGCACGCTGTGCCGGACCAGGCGGGCCAGCGCGGCGCGAACCGGGCCTGGCACCAGCACTACCGCCGGCTCGTTGCGCGCTTCCTGCTTGCCTACGCAATCGGCCAGGCTCTGGTGCAGTCGTTCGGCCAGCCCGGGCTCCAGTGCGATGCCGCCGGCGCCTTGTGCAGAGTCTTGCAAGACCCGTTCCAGTTGCGGCGCCAGGGTGAACACCGGCAGCTCCGCCGACATTCCGGCGATCTCCTGGACGATGAAGCGGCCCAGCGAGCCGCGCACCGCGGCGGTCAATGCGGCCGGGTCCTGGCTATGCGGCGCGTGCTCGACCAGGGCCTCGACGATCTTGCGCAGCTGGCGGATCGGGATGCGTTCCACCAGCAGGTTCTGCAGCACCCGCACCACCACCGACAGCGGCAGCGCCTTGGGCGTGAGGTCTTCGACCAGCTTGGGCGCGGT
>DATLJF010000302.1:0-2126 GCA_035539015.1 Stenotrophomonas sp.
CCAGTTGTGCAGGATCCGGTAGCGCGCGTACAGCGCGGCGGTGAGGTTGAGGCCGGCGCCGGCATTGTAGGCAGGCCGGTCGGGGGTGACATCGACCGCGTCCACGCCGTAGTAGTAGTCGTTGAGATCGCCGCTGCGCCAGGCGACGCTGAGCACCGGCTGCACGCGCCAGCGGTCGTCCTGCCACAGGTAGCCGTAGGCCGCGCGCAGTTCGGTGCCGTGCGAGTTGTTCGACACATCCTGGCGCACGCTCAGGTCCCAATGATGCGCGCCGAGCTCGCCGTAGTAGCGCGCGCCCACATCGGCTTCGCTGTTGCGGGTGTCCATGCCTTCGAGCACGTCGGGGGTTTCGTCTTCCGGATAGCCTTCCAGGCGCCGCTCGACGAACAACTCCAGGCCGGCGGCGTGATCGCCGGTCACGCGGACGCCGGCCGTGTTCGAACGCAGGAAGAAGCGCTCGCCCTCGTAGAGGTATAGCGGCATCAGATCGACGCGCGCATCGGCGCCGCGATACGGCGAACTCTCCACCCGGCTCAGGAAGCCCAGCCCGGCCGCGCCGCTGCCAGGGTCTTCGAGGATATTGCCGAGCATCGCGTCCTGCGCCAGCGCCGGCGTTGCGGCGCCGAGCATGGCCGCGCACCCGAGGGCGAGCAGGCGGCGGTGGGGTCGTGCCTGGCGTGCAGCCGTCATAGGGCCTCCTAGCGGATGAAGTCGTACTTCAATGAGGTCTGCAGGCGCATGGCGTCGGCGTCTTCGCCGTCCTGCTGCTGCAATTTGCCGTACAGCAATTCCAGGCCCCAGCTCCAGCTTGGCGCCGGCGCCCATACGATGTTGGCGGCGGCATAGTCGCTGCGGCGGAACGCGCTGGGATCGAGCACCGCGTCGCGTTCGAGGTACAGCCGCCCGTAGGTGAGCGTCGAGCGCCAGCGGCCATTCCACAGATGCGTGTAGCCAAGCCAGGCACCCCACTCGCGCAGGGCCTGCAGGTCGCCCTCTGGGTCCACCACCGCGTCCAGGTCGAGACCGCCCAGGTCGCCCACGTAGCCGGCAATGCCCTCCCCGCCGACGACGCCATAGACCAGGTAGTCGCCGCTTTGCGCGCCCCAGGACCCGCTCAGCGCCGCACCGCCAGCGATGGTGCTGTCGCTGCGAGCGGTGGCGTCGTAGCTGAGATAGCGCAACAGGCCGGACAGTTGCACGTTGCCCCAGTCGGCCTCGTGGCGCGCGGCCAGCACCAGGTCCGGGGCGGCGGTGCGCGTACGTGCATCGTCGCCGTCCAGGCGGATATCGGCTGACTGGTGTTCGGCCGCCAGGATCAACTGGTTGCCGTGGGCCAGCGGGAAGTACTGGCGGATGCTGGCCAGCCGCGCCACCGGCACCGCGCCGGGCCCGGCGAAGTCGAGCGTATCGGCGCCCGAGTCCAGGTCCATGAATGCCGACCAGCCGAAGCCGACATAGGTGTTGCCGAGTTGCCCCCAGGCATGGCGCAGGCGGTAGCCGTAGCTGCCGCCGGAGCCGAAGAAATCGTTCTGCAGGAAGAAGCGCAGCTGGCCGGCGCTGGTCTGGCGCCGTGCTTCCAGGGTGAGGCGGGTCTGCCGCGCGTGCATGTTGAACTGCGACTTGCCGCGCTGGTCGCCGACAGGAATGGACGAGGTGATGAACTGGTCGCTATCGCCGGCGTCGTCGCTGTCGACCATGGCGTCGAGCTTGGCGTAGCCGCTGAGCCGCAGCCAGGTGTCGCTGCCGGGAACCTGGAAGAAGCCCGCCAGCGCGTCGCCGGGTGCCGCTTCGTTGTCGACCCGGGCGGTGGACTGGTCATCTTCGTCGAAGCTGTCGTGCGCCGGCAGGGGCGAGGGTTCGACATCGAGCGTGGCCAGCGAGGCCACCGGCACCACGACCGTCGCCACAGCGGGCGCGGCGGGCGCCGCCGATGCCGGCGCGGGCGCGTCTGCCGCCCGCGCAGCGACCGGCGCGGCCGGCGTGGCGCGTTCGGCTTCCAGCACCTCGATGCGCTGCATCAGCTGGTTCACGGTCTGCTTGAGCGCGGCGATTTCCGCATCGCGCTTGGCATCGCTGCTTTGCGCCTGCGCCGACAGCGGCAACGCAGCAACGACGGCGAGCCACAA
>DATLJF010000303.1:0-5221 GCA_035539015.1 Stenotrophomonas sp.
CGCACCCAATACATCAGCGACACATCGCGATCGAACCCGCGTGCCGCCTGTGCCAGCAGCAGCGCCCGCATTGGCGTGATGCCGCTACCGGCAGCCAGGAGCAGCACCGGCCCGGTACCGGCGGGCCAGGCGAAGTCGCCGAAGCCGTGGCCAAGCTCGAACACCTCGCCCATTGCAGCGGCTTGCGCCAGATACGGGCTGACGCGGCCAGCGGCGACGGTCTTCACGGTGATTTCGATCTCGCCGGCCGCAGTCACGGTGGGGCTGTAATGCCGGCGCAACCAGCGCCCCTCAACCTGCACGCCGAGTTCGATGTGTTGCCCGGGCTGCACGCCGCGCCAATGACGGTTGGGCCGCAGCACCAGGGTCGTCGCATCCACCGCTGCCGCACGCCGCGCAACCAGGCGCGCACGGGGGCGGTTCCAGGTCCACAACGGATTGATCCGGGTCGCCCAGAAATCGAAAAACGCCGGGTCCAGCCAGCGCTGGGTGGCGTCGAAGCCGGGGGAGGAGGCAGTCTGCGAGCTCATGGCGCACACTATACGGGTGCGCGCACAGCTGTGTATACAGTTGTATATCGCGGTCGAGGCGTATGATTCAGCCATCTGTCGACCGGAACGCCCATGCCCGCCAGCGCCACCGCCTTGCCCGACACCGCCCCGGCCCGCAAGCCGGCGATTTCGCGCGAGGATTTGCTGGCCGCTGCCCTCAAGCTCATCGGCCCGCATCGCAGCCTGTCCACGCTGAGCCTGCGGGAAGTGGCGCGCGAGGCCGGGATCGCTCCGAACAGCTTCTACCGGCAGTTCCGCGACATGGACGAGCTGGCCGTGGCGCTGATCGACCTTGCCGGCCGTTCGCTGCGGACCATCATCGGCCAGGCACGCCGGCGCGCCACGTCGACCGAGCGCAGCGTCATCCGGGTCTCGGTGGAGACCTTCATGGAGCAGTTGCGTGCAGACGACAAGTTGCTGCACGTACTCCTGCGCGAAGGCGCGGTCGGCTCGGACGACTTCAAGCAGGCGGTGGAGCGCGAGCTCAACCACTTTGAAGACGAACTACGCCTGGACCTGATTCGCCTGGCTGCGGCCGATGGCGCGGTGCTGCATGCCCCGGAACTGGTGGCCAAGGCGATCACCCGGCTGGTGTTCGCGATGGGCGCCACCGCGATGGACCTGCCGCCAGAACGCGACGAAGAGCTGGTGGAACAGATTTCGCAAATGCTGCGAATGATCATCACCGGCGCGCGCCAGCTCGGCACGCCCGGGCGCTGACCGCGCGTCTCAGTCCAGCAGCCCCAGCGCGTGGGCGTACGCGAAAGCTTCCACGTCGCCGGTCAGCCGCAGCTTGGCCATCGCCGAGCGTTTCTGCCGGCTCACGGTCTTGATGCTGAGCCCTAGCGTGTCGGCGATCTCCGACACGCTCATGCCGCGGACGAACGCGCAGAACACCTCGTGCTCGCGCGGCGAGAGCGCCGTGCGTGGCACGGCGTGGGCGTGGCGCTCGCGATGCGCCCACTTTCGCTGGATGGCATCGCTGAAATAGGTGCCCCCAGCGTGCACGCAGCGCACCGCAGCGGACAACTCGGACATCGGCTCGGATTTGAGGACCACCCCGCGCACCCCTGCCGACACCACCAGCTGCAGGACGCCCAGGTTGTCTTCCAGGGTGAAAGCCAGCACCGGCATGTGCGGCCATCGTGCGCGCAGCGTATTCAGCATCGGCACGCCATCGGCGAGCGCGCCACCGGGCATGTTCAGATCAACCAGGGCGACGTCGCAGCTGCGAGATTGCAGCGTCTTGAACAATGCGTCGGTGGAATCCGTCTGCGCGATGAGGCGTATCCCCGGATCGGTTCGCAAGGCGTGCGAAATTCCCGCCCGTACAAGCGGG
The DNA here is from genome assembly GCA_035539015.1 of Stenotrophomonas sp. Taxonomy (GTDB): domain Bacteria; phylum Pseudomonadota; class Gammaproteobacteria; order Xanthomonadales; family Xanthomonadaceae; genus Stenotrophomonas_A. Next base: position 1,891 of record DATLJF010000303.1, read on the forward strand.
TGATCGTCGGCGACGACCAGCTTGATGACTGACAAGAGCGCAATCCTAGTGCGGGGGGGCGCGAAGGCTAGCGCGGCGCACGCCAGCGTGCGCGCGCTTTTATCCCGCACTGCAATGACGATGCGAATGTTCTCAGCAAGCACAGTTGAAAGCGCACGCAGCGCACGCGGCGTGACTAGGTGCGTGAGGCATTTCTACCCAACGACATAGGTCGATCTCGACCCGCCCGCGATAGCCCCAGTGTCAGCAGGATTGACTGCGACGCGGCGATCCGCCCCCCGCGGCCACCGATGCGATCATGGCGTCCACAGCGCGGCCTCAACCAGCCTTGCCAGGATCGCCTCCGGCGCTTCAGCAACCTCGCGTAGCGGGGGCAGCGGCCGCTCGACCCCAAGCAAGGCATACACCGCCTTCTGCGCGCCCCGTACCGAATACTCCACTGTCCAAGTTACCTCGTTCGCCAGCTCCACGTATTGACCCAGCAAGCCGAGGTTGCGCGAACCCGCGGGTACCGGCGGCGGCCGATCGCCCTGGGCACGCACCAAGAACGGGCTGGTGACGTACGGCAAAGTGCAGGGGATGCAGTTGGACGCGGCCATGATCGCCTCGCGTTCGCGTCGCGGGTACTGCAGCTGATGCAGTACTTCCTCCAGGATCTCGGTACCGTTGCAGTCGCGCAGCGGCTTGCGGATGAAGTCGCCCGGCCGGTCGTGCGCCAGTCCGTAGCCCCACCACACCGTGGCTATCTCGGGCTGCTCCATGAAGAAGGGCTGGTCATACAGTGCCAGGGTCAGCAACCAACCCGAGCCGTTGAGGCGAATGATCTGGGTTTGCTCGCCGCTTACGCCGCGCAGGCGCGCCAACGACGCGGCGAACGCCGGGTCGTCGGTGGTCACGGTGAACGAGGTCCACTGCGATGCATCGACGTCGTCGCTGAATGCCTGCGGGCGACCCAGGCCCGGACGGCGCGCAGCCAGCGCTCGCCACAGCGCCCAGCCGTCGGCCTCGGCAGGCGGCGTTGGAACCAGCGGTGCCGGTTCGATCATGGAGCCAAACGTGGCACCGGTCGCCATCGCACCCAATGTAGCGAACACGCGGTCATCGGCGGCTACTGACAGCTGCGCAGGCAGCCCATCCTGGACCAGGTGCAAGGCCTCGACCTGCCAGCCGTCGCCGACCTCGGCCAACGTCATATCGGTGACCGCAGTATGGAAGCGGAACTCGACCCCTTGCGCGACCAACCAGCGCTGCAGCGGCATCGCCAGGCATTCGTACGGGCTATAGAGCGTGCGGCTGATATCGCTGGGCCCGGCTGGCGCGGCAAGCTGGCCGGCCTGCCGACGCAGGTAGCGCCGCCACTCAACCGCGCTGTGCCAACGACGCAATGCGAAGGTGGTGGACCATTCCAGCCAGAAGGCAGTATCGAAGAAGGCCTCTTCGAAACAGTCGGAGATTCGCTTGCCCGATAGCGCGCTTTCGTCGGCGGCCAGCAGTTGCACCAGCCCATCGCGATAACGTTCGTGCAACGCATTGGAGCGGTCGACCGCGCCATGGCGATCGGTGTCCAGCAGGCGCACGTGGGCCAGTTGCCGCCCCCCGGCAGCGAGGGCACTTTCCTCGTTTACCGAAATATGTGGGTTACTGACCGAGGGGATCGACCCCATCAGGTCGAAGGTGCAGGCGTACTGGCCGGCGAAGATCCGGTTGCCGTACATGCGGTAACCGCTGGCGGCACTGCCATCGGCAGCCAATGCACCGCCGAACCCCGGCGCCGCCTCGAAGATCACGATGTCCTGGCCGCGCACCGCGGCATCGCGTATCAGGAACGCTGCACCGGCCAGCGAAGCGATGCCGCTGCCCACGAAGTAATGCTTGCTCATCCGCCAAGTCCATTCGGGGCCGGAAATTGCCGGCTGCCCGCCCCAGGGGCACGCCGGCGTTCGAGGGTAAGGCCAGCCAATGCTAGCGGCGCGTGAAGCCGCCTGCTCAAGCGTTCCAGGCAGAGATTCGAAATTGCAGCCGCCCTTTGACGCCTGGTCGGGTGGCGACGCGCACGCCATCGACCACGCTGGTGCTTTCGAACGGAATGTCGATATCCACGCGGCGTTGGCGCATCTGCTCGGCCGATACGTCCACGTCCTGGGTCGGGCTGGCCACGCCACTGTCCTGCCAGGCAAAACGCACTTTCCAGGCACTGCCCGCCCGCAGCGGCGGCACCATCGACAGCACGATCGAGTTGCGAAACAGATAGCCGCCCTCGTAGTGCTGGTTGATCCACAGCTTGCGTTCGATCTCGTAGTCCGGCACGCGGATGCCCAGGGTCACGCCGTAGGACAGCGAACGGTCGCTGTTGTCCACCTTGGCTGCGTTGGAGAGGAAGATCGACGACAGATAGTGCGGGACTTCCTTCTTCCAGGTCGCATGGCGGATACACGCAACCGAATCCTCTTCGGCCACCCGCCGGGTCAGGTACCAGAGTTTCCCGCGCGGCGAGGCCAGCATCTCGACCTGGTACAAGGCATCGATTTCATGCCCGGCGGCGCGTGCCTGCTCGACCTTTTCCGGCAGGCGTATCTCATCCAGCTGCAGCCACACATCCACGCGCACGTCGCCGAACAGGAAACGCGCCAGGTTCTGGAACGCTTCTTCGCTATTGACGATGCCGTAGAAGCCCGAATGCGAGCGATAGGCGAACGCCTTGGCGCAATAATCGCCCAGGCTGCCATCGGCATTGACGCCCTGCAGGGTGGCGTTCTCGATCTTCACCAGGCCATCGCTGCCATTGCCGACGAAGGTGCGCGAAAGCCCGGCCGCGGCATCGTAGTCGGCGCGGTTGGTGGCCACCATGCAAAACACCTTGCGCGACGGAAAACGCGACTCCGGCAGCAGATCGACCCGGCCTTCGTTCTGCTTGGCCAGCTCGACCAGGTCCAGATACTGTGGCATGCGCTTGTCGCGGTCGAAATTATCGATATCGAAGGCACTGAGCCACGACGGCACGTTGTTGCCGATCGCATCGATGCCGTTGTGCGGCGTGGCGTAGGTGAACAGCTTATCGACGCAGTCCTTCATCCCCGCCGGGTCCAGCGCCGGGTTTTGCAGGAACGCACGGCTCACCAACCCTCCCATCGAATGGGCCACCAGATAGCAACGGAATCGATCCGGGGTCACCTGGTTGGCGGGATTGGCGCAGATCAACTCGCGCACGCGCGCAACCAATTGCGACAAGCGCCTGGCCGAATCCTCGATGCTCGGCGTCTTGCCGCCTCCAAACAGCGACGACGCCGGATCGTAGTAGCGATGGATCACCACCGAGCGCGAACCGAGCTGG
>DATLJF010000304.1:0-14666 GCA_035539015.1 Stenotrophomonas sp.
TCGCCTGTGGCTGGGCAACTATTTCAACGGCCTGGCGCGAATCGATCTCAAGCGCGGTGATGAGTGGACCTGGAAGCGCGCGGCCGATGCGCCGCCGCAATATGGCGCGCCGGATACGATCGTCGAACAGGCCAACGGCGACATCTGGCTGAGAGTGCTCAACACCTTGCAGCGTCGCGATGGGCGCAGTGGGCAAGTACTGGACGTCTTTGTCCATGGTCGCGACCCACAGCTGCCGGGCGAACGTCCCGGTCAACTCGGCAATGGGCCGCAAGGCGAGGTCTGGGTCGCCGGCAACCGCGGCCTGCACGCCTGGGAGGCGGCGCAGCGGCGCTTCGTCGCGGTGCCCGGCCTGCCGCGCCAGCCGGTGGAAGCATTCGTGCTGGCGTCAGATGGCGCGCTGTGGACTTATCGCCTCGGCCTGCTTGAGGAATGGCGCCGCGCGGGGACGCAGTGGCGGCCCGCGCGGCGCTTGTCCAGCGCCGAGGGCGTGCCGGCGATCGAGGCCATGGACTTGCGCGCGGACCCGCAGGGCCGCCTGTGGCTGGCCACGCGTCGCGGCTTGTGGCGGATCGACCCGGCTGCGGCGGGCGGACTGCCGGTGGTACGGGCGTTTGGCCCGCGCGACGGATTGAGCAGTTCGGAATTCATCCGCGGCTGCCTGCGCATGGACCGCAACGGGGTATTGGCTGGCGCAACGGTGGACGGCAATCTGCTGCTGGTCGATACGCTGATGCCCGATGCCCCCGTGGCGGTGCCGCCGCTGCGGGTAGAAGACATCAGCGTGGTGCGCAATGGCCAGCGAATCACGTTGCCGGTCGAAGGCACGATCACACTGCGCAGTACCGACCAGCAACTGCGGGTGTCGGCGCGGCTGTTGTCCTATGGCGATGCCCAGGGCATTGGCTACCGCTGGCGCATGCTCGGGCTGGACGAAACCTGGAGCGAGCGCGACGCATTGGCGCAACGCGAATTCGCCGGCCTGCCGCCGGGTGAGTACCACTTGCAGATACAGGGCGTGGATGCCTTGGGCAATGTCTCCAATGTCCATCATCTGCACTTCATCATGCCGCCGCCCTGGTGGCGCAGCGCGCCCGGTCTGCTGTTGTTCGCCGTGCTGGCCCTGCTGGTGGTGTGGGCAGGTGCCGCGCTCTACCGGCAACGCCTGCGCGCGCGCCATGCGTGGCAACTGGCGCAGCACAAGCGCGAGCTCGCCGAGCAGGCTTCATTGGCCAAGAGCCATTTCCTGGCGACGCTTGGGCACGAGGTGCGCACGCCCATGACCGGCGTGCTCGGCATGACCGAGCTGTTGTTGCGGACGCCGCTGGACCCGCGTCAACACGGCTATGCCAGCGCCATCGATACCGCCGGGCGGCATTTGTTGCGCCTGGTCAACGATGCACTCGACCTGGCGCGCATCGAGGCTGGCAAGCTGTCGCTGGAAAAGTACGATTTCTGTGTGGACGTGCTGGTGCACCCGATAGTGGCGCTGGCGCAGCCCCTGGCCGAACGCAAAGGACTCACCTTTTACTGCGAGATGGACCCCGCCCTGCCAACCGCGCTGCACGGCGACGCCAGCCGCTTGCAGCAGATCCTCCTCAACTTGTTGAGCAATGCCATCAAGTTCACGGAGCGAGGAACCGTGAGCCTGCGCATTACCCCGGCGGAAGACGACGGCGGCGTGGTGTTCGTGGTCGCCGACTCCGGACCGGGGCTCAGTGCCGAGCAGCAAGCGCGGCTGTTCCGTCGTTTTGAACAAGGCGATGCGATTGGCGGGCACGCCCGGCGCTGTGGTAGTGGCCTGGGCCTGGCGATCTGCCGCGAATTGGCCACGGCCATGGGCGGCCACATCGGCGTGGACAGCGCCCCCGGTCTGGGGGCGCGGTTTCGCTTGGCGCTGCCGTTGGCCACGGCCACCGTGGCCGAGGCGCCGCCAGAATGCGCGTCGGCCGCGGTGCATGTGCTGCCCTCGCTTCCCGCGCTGCGCATCTTGCTGGTCGAAGACGACGACATGGTGGCGGAAGTCGTCGCCGGGCTGGTATCTGCGCGCGGGCATCAGGTGACGCGGGTCGCGCATGGCCTGGCGGCATTGGCGGAACTTCAGGTACAGGACTTCGACATGGGCCTGTTCGACCTCGACCTGCCCGGCATCGACGGACTTGCCCTGGTACGGCAGTTGCGCACGATGGGTCATGGCCTGCCGGTGATCGCCCTGACCGCGCGTTCGGATGCCGAGGCCGAACCCCAAGCGCGCGCGGCGGGCTGCGCCGGTTTCCTGCGCAAGCCGGTCACCGGCGATGCCCTGGCGAGCGCGCTCGCCACTTTGCGCCTGCCCGCCGAGGCTGAAGCGCCGGCCTGACCGGTGGCCGCGCCGGCCCGCCTGCCAGCCAGGCTTGCCAGCGGCCGTTACCCCCAAGCACGATGCGGACGGGGAAACGGGAGCGGCAATGATCGGTGCAGGGCGAACAGGACGGGCAGGGTGGCGCGGGCAGGTTGTCGGTATCTGCGCCGGTGCCCTGGCCGCAGTGTGGCTGTGCGCCGCCGCAAGCGTCAGCGCCGCAGTGCCGGCCACGCCGCAACCGCGCCAACTCACCGTGGCCGACGGCCTGCCCTCCAACACCATCAATGGTTTTGCCGAAGACGCCTTCGGTTATCTGTGGCTGGCCAGTGGTGATGGCCTGGCGCGCTACGACGGCCGCGGTTACCGCATCTGGCGGATCGAGGACGGATTGCGCGACAACATGATCTGGGCGGTGCATGTCGATGCCCGGAACCGGGTCTGGATCGGCACGGAAAACGCCGGCCTGGTGATGCTCAGTGCCGACCGCAGCCGCTTTCACTACTACGACCACCGCGGTTACCCGCAGATGCAGGGCAATACCGTGTGGTGCGTGGAATCCACGCCCGATGGCAGCATCTGGTTCGGCACCTCGACCGGTGGGCTGTACCGGATCACGCCCAGCGGCGAGATGGAACGCTACCTGCCGATCGACGGCGACGACCACAGCCTGCCCGCGACCTCGGTCAACTTCCTCAAGGTCGGCGCCGACGGCACCCTGTGGGTGGCGGCCAAGAACGGGGTCGCGCGCTGGACCGGAAAAGGCTTCGAGCGCCTGGTCTTGCCGGGCAATGCCACCCGCTACATCAACGGCCTGGCGCTGGAACCGGACGGCAGCCTGTGGATCGCCGATTCCAACGGCAGCCCGCTGTTGCGCCATCCCGATGGCAGCTGGGACCCAGAACCGTGGCGCCACGTCCAGGGCGAATCGGTGCTCAGCGTGCTGTTGCGCGATAACGCCGGCGGTTACTGGCTCGACACCTTGTCCGGGCTCGGCCACTCCGCCGACGGCGCAGTGAGTAACGTGCCGCTGTATAGCAATTCGGCGCATGGCTTGGTCAAGCCGAATTGGTCCGCGGCCTACGAAGACCACGAAGGCGGCGTGTGGTTCGCCAGTCCCAACACCGGCCTGTGGCATTTGCCGGCAAATTGGCGACAGTTCGCGGTGCTGGCCAATCGCCAGGCTGACCCGGCCTCGATCGCCAACCCCTATGTGTTGGCCGCCGCGCGCGCGGCCGACGGACGCTTCTGGCTGGTCGGCACGCGCGGCGTGCTCGACCGCCTCGACCCGGCGACTGGCGCGGTGGAGCACCACCTGGAAAAAGTCGATGGCCTGAAGTGGCCGCAGTCAGTACTCGAGGACCAGCAGGGTCGCGTCTGGATCGGGCTGTACAAGGCGCTGGTGCGTTACGACCCGGCCGATCGCAGCGTGCGCCGCTGGCGCGATAGCGACGCCCACGATGCGGCCATGCACGGCGAGGCCGAGATGATGGCGCAGACGCCGGACGGGCGGCTGTGGTTGTACTCCGATGTCGATGGCATCCAGCTACGCGACGCCGATGGCCATGTCCTGCGCACGCTGGCCCACGACGCCCATGGACTGACCCGCGAGCTGGCCGTCAACGAAATGCGGGTAGGCCCGGACGGCCAGCTGTGGCTGGCCAGCAGCCGCGGCCTGCTGCGCTGGAATCCCTCGGCCGACCGCTTCGAAGCGGTTCCCGGCGCGCCCGGCCAACAGCTGTATGCCTCGGCCTTCACCGATACCGGCATCGTCTGGCTCGCCGGCATGGGCCAGCTGCAACAGTATTTCTGGGACGGTCACCGCCTGCAGTTGCTGGACGGCATCGGCGCACGCGAGGATTTCCCGGCATTGGAGCCGGGCGGGCTGGTCGTCGATCCGGCCGGCGTGGCCTGGGTATCGAGCATGCGCGGGTTGATCCGCATCGATCCGGCCAACCGCGCGGTGCGCATCTATGGCGTGCACGATGGCCTGCCCAACCAGCAGTTCCGCGCCCGCACCTTGCTGCAATCGCGCCAGGGCCAGGTGGTGGCGGCGACCCCGGATGGACTGGTGTTGTTCGATCCGGCCCGGGTGCGGCCTTCGACCCGGCAACCGCCGCTGATGATTGAACGCGTAGGCGTACGCCGCGGCGAGGCGGGCCTGGACCTGACCCACGTCGAGCCGCTTACCGTTGCCGACGGCGACCGCGACCTGCACATCGTCGCGCGCATGCTGTCCTTCGCCGATTCGGACGCCAGCAGCTACCGCTTCAAGCTCAGCGGCTACGACCCGGACTGGATCGATGTGGGGCCCAGTGGCGAGCGCCTGTTCTCGCGGTTGCCTTCGGGAACCTACACCCTGGAGGTGCAGGGCAAGACCGTCGATGGCGTCTGGTCGAAAGTGCGCACGCTGGAGTTCCGCGTACTGCCGCCCTGGTGGCGCAGTAACTGGGGCTTGGCGACACTGGGGCTGCTCGGCCTGCTGGTCATGCTGGCGCTGTTCCTGCTGTACCGGCGACGCCTGCGCCGGCTGCACGCGTGGCAGCTGGCGATCCACAAGCAGGAACTGGCCGAACAAGCGTCATTGGCCAAGACCCGTTTCCTGGCCACGCTGGGCCACGAGGTGCGCACGCCGATGACCGGCGTGATGGGCATGAGCGAACTATTGCTCAATACCTCCCTGGATGCGCGCCAGCGCGGCTACACCGACGCCATCCGTCGTGCCGGCGCGCACCTGCTGCGACTGGTCAATGACGCGCTCGACCTGGCGCGGATCGAATCGGGCAAGCTCGAACTGGACCTGCAGCCGTTCTCGGTCAACCAATTGGTGGAAGAGGCCGCGGCAATGACCGCGCCGCTGGCCGAAGCGCGAGGCCTGCAATTCGTGCTCGATGATGCGCTGCCCGGGGAACTGGCTGCCAACGGCGATGTCACCCGCGTGCGCCAGATCCTGCTGAACCTGCTCAACAACGCGGTCAAGTTCACCGAGCGCGGCAGTGTCACCTTGCGGGTCTCTGCAGTGGCGCCGGGGCAGGGGCTGCGGTTCGAAATCGTCGACACCGGCCCTGGCATCAGCGCCGAGCAGCAGCAGCGGCTGTTCCGGCGTTTCGAGCAAGGCGAGGGCCCGCGTACCGCCGCACGCTACGGCGGCAGCGGACTGGGGCTGGCGATTTGCCAGGAATTGGCGATGGCCATGAGCGGGCGCATCGATATCGTCAGCCGCCTGGGCGCCGGCACCCGCTTCATCGTCGAGTTGCCGTTGCGCTGGGTGACCTCCGGGACGGCCCGCAGCGTGGCGCCGGCCTCGCCGCCGTCGATCGAGGCCGGCCTGCAGATCCTGCTGGTGGAAGACGACGCCACCATTGCCGAGGTGATTGCCGGCTTGCTGACCGCGCGCGGCCATCGCGTGGTCCATGCTGCCCATGGCCTGGCCGCGCTGACCGAGGTGGCCGAGCAGCCGTTCGACGTGGCCTTGCTGGATCTGGATCTGCCGGGCCTGGACGGCTTCGCCCTGGCCCGTCAGCTGCGCGTGTTCGGGCACGCTATGCCGCTGATCGCGGTGACCGCGCGCGCCGATGCCGAGGCCGAGCCGGCCGCGCGTGCCGCCGGCTTCGATGGCTTCCTGCGCAAGCCGGTGACCGGTGAAATCCTGACCGAGGCGATCGCCCAGGTATTGCGGCAGTAAACACACCGCCGCGCGCCTGCGATTACTCGGCCACCGCCTCCACCTGCTTGGGCTCGGGGCGGGTATCGGCCAGTTGCCAGAAGATCAGCGTCGAGGTCAGGGTGATCGCGCCGACGCAGATAAAGGTGGCGTGCAGCGCGGCGGTGGCATCGCGATGGTCGACGCCCAGGTGCACGCTGAAGGCGGCCAGCAGGCTGCCGGCCGCCGCCGCGCCGAAGCCGGTGGCAAGCATCATCACCATCGACAGCAGCGCATTGCCCGAACTGGCCATTTCGCGGTCGAGGTCGCGCAGGGTGACGGTGTTCATGACGGTGAACTGCAGTGAATTGACCGCGCCGAATACCGCCAACTGCAGCAGCCGCCAGGCCAGGTGCTGGCCGGGAGTGACGAACATGAAGCTGGCCATCATGATGCCGACCAACACCGTGTTGACCATCAGCACGCGGCGATAGCCGAAACGCGTCACCAAGCGCACCGCCGCCCGTTTGGAGGCCATGCCCGCCAGCGCCACCGGCACCATCATCAGCCCGGCGTTCATCGGGCTCATGCCCAGGCCCACCTGCAGCAACAACGGAATCAGGAACGGCATGCTGCCGCTGCCGATACGCGAGAACAGGTTGCCAAGAATGCCGATGCGGTAGCTGGCCACCCGGAACAACGCCAGCGGAAACAGCGGCGCGCGGGCATTGGCCGCATGCAGCCAGTAACCGATCAAGGCGGCCAGGCCGCCGATGGTCAGCAGCATCACGAAGGCGCTACGCAATCCGAGTTCGGAAATGCCGTCCAGCGCCAGCGACAATGCCACCATGCCGAAAGCCAGCATCAGGTAGCCCGGCAGGTCGAAGCGCTGGCGCTGGGTGCCGTAGTGGTCGGGCATGATCTTCAGCGCGGCGATGAAGCCGATCACACCGATCGGCAGGTTGATCAGGAACACCCAATGCCACGAGGCCACTTCCACGAGCCAGCCGCCGAGGGTCGGGCCGATCAACGGTCCGATCAATGCCGGGATGGCGATGAAGCTCATTGCCCGCAGGAACTCTTCGCGCGGCACCGAGCGCAGCACCGCCAGCCGGCCGACCGGCAACAGCATTGCGCCGCCAATCCCCTGCACCACGCGTGCGGCCACCAGTTGCCCCAATTGCTGCGCGGCCGCGCACAACAGCGAGCCCAGGGTGAACACGATGATCGCGGCCAGGAATGTGCGGCGAGTGCCGTAGCGGTCAGCGACCCAGCCGGAAGCGGGGATGAACATCGCCACCGCCAGTGCGTAGCTGAAGACCACCGACTGCATCTGCAGCGGGCTCTCGCCCAGGCTGCGTGCCATCGCCGGCAGGGCGGTATTGACGATGGTCGAGTCCAGCATCTGCATGAAGATCGCCAACGACACCAGCCACAGCAAAGGACGCAGGGTGGTGTAGGTGGGCGTGGTGTTCATGGGCATGCCGGCAGCGGGACTGGCGGCAATTATCCGCCAGTGCCCGTGTAGACGCTGCCGAGGTCAGCGCTGGCTGTGGCGGTGCACCGCGTCCACCAGCACGCGCACGTGCTCGGGGTCCATGTCCGGCGACATGCCATGGCCGAGATTGAAGACATGGCCCTCGCGCGAACCGCCGTGGCCTTCGGCATAGCTGTCGAGCACGCGCGCCGCTTCGCGAGTGATGGCTTCTGGCGAGCCATACAGGGTCGCGGGGTCGAGATTGCCCTGCAGCGCCACGCCTCCGCCGGTGCGGCGTGCGGCTTGGCCCAGTTCCACCGTCCAGTCCACGCCAATGGCTTCGGCGCCTGAGGCAGCCAATGCTTCCAGGTGCACGCCATTGCCCTTGCCGAACAGGATCAGCGGCGTGCGCTCGGTGCCTTCGCCGCGCGCCAGCTCGCTGGCAATGCGGGTGAGGTAGGGCAGCGAGAATTCGCGATACATCGCCGGCGACAGCACGCCGCCCCAAGTGTCGAATACCTGCAGTACCTGTGCGCCGGCCGCGCGCTGCGCCGCCAGGTAGGCGATCACCGCATCGGTGGTCACCGCCAGCACGCGGTGCAGCAGCGCCGGCTCGTTCAAGGCCATTGCCTTGATCCGCGCGTAATCCTTGCTGCCGCCGCCCTCGACCATGTAGCAGGCCAGCGTCCACGGGCTGCCGGAGAAGCCGATCAGCGGCACGGCCCCGTCCAGTTCGCGGCGGATCAAGCGCACCGCGTCGGTGACGTAGCGCAACTCGGTCTCGATGTCCGGCACCGCCAGGCGCGCGACATCGGCGGCGCTGCGCAGCGGACGCTCGAACTTCGGGCCTTCACCGTCGGCGAAGTACAGGCCCAGCCCCATTGCGTCGGGCACGGTGAGGATGTCGGAAAACAGGATCGCTGCGTCCAGCGGGAACCGCCGCAACGGCTGCAAGGTGACCTCGCAGGCGATCTCCGGGTTCTTGGCCATCGCCAGGAAGCTGCCAGCCTTGGCGCGCGTGGCGCGGTACTCGGGCAGGTAGCGGCCAGCCTGGCGCATCAGCCACACGGGAGTGCAGTCCACCGGCTCGCGGCGCAGGGCGCGCAACAAGCGATCGTTCTTCAGCATGGAGGTTCCTTCAGGCGCCGGCATCATCGCTGCCGGGCGCGGGGGTGATCTGGTAGCCACGCTTGAGCTGCGAGTCGCGGGCTTTGTCGAAGGCGCGTTGGGCCTCGTCCGGTTGCAGGTACTGCTCACGCCGCAGCTGGCTGCGGCCGCCCACCTCGCCGGTCTCGCGCAGCAGTTCCCAGCCGCCGAACAGGTCCGGCGCCAGGGTCAGCTGCACGTAGCGGGTGGGCTCCTGGCCAAGGCCGGGTTGTTGCAGGTAAACACGCATGGTCCCGATTGTACCGGTTGCCCCCGGCGCTCGCGGATGACGGAGCGCCGCAGGGCGTACTCAACCGGCGCGCAGGAGCTCCAGCACCGCGGCCTCGTCCACGTCCGGCACCACCTCGGCCCGGCCGATCCCGCGCCACAGCACCAGGCGCAGGCGGCCGGCGATGTTCTTCTTGTCCAGACGCATGCGCGCCAGCAGCGCCAGGGGGTCCAGCCCTGCGGGTAGCGAGGTCGGCAGGCCGTAGGCAGCCAGCAATTGCCGCAAGTCCTCGGTGTCGCTGGCCGGCGCCATCCCCAGCGTTGCCGAAAGCCGCGCTGCCAGGACCATGCCCACGGCGACGGCCTCGCCATGGTTGAGGTTGTCGTTGTGTGGCGCGCCGTAGCCTTGTTCGGTCTCGATCGCATGGCCGAAGGTATGGCCGAGATTGAGCAGTGCGCGTTCGCCCTTTTCCAGCGGATCGCGCTCGACGATCTCGGCCTTGTGTTCGCAGCTGCGGGCGATGGCCTGGGCGGTGGCGGCGGCTTCGCCGCGCAGCAGCGCCTCGCGCTCGACACCCAGCCAGCGGAAGAACAAAGGGTCGCGGATCGCGCCGTACTTGATCACCTCGGCCAGACCGGCGCGCAGCTCGCGCGGCGGCAGGCTGTGCAGGGCGCTGGTGTCGGCGATCACCGCACGCGGCGGATGGAAGGCGCCGACCAGGTTCTTGCCCTGCGGGATATCCACCGCGGTCTTGCCACCGACCGAGGAGTCGACCATCGACAGCAGCGTAGTGGGCAGCTGCACGCAGTCCACCCCGCGCATCCAGCAGGCCGCGGCGAAGCCAGCCAGGTCGCCGACCACGCCGCCGCCCAGCGCGAACACGCAGGCATCGCGGGTGGCCCCCAGCTCGGCAAGGGCGGTGATGACCGCGCCGAAGTTATCCAGGGTCTTGGAAGCCTCGCCGGCGGGAATCGAAAATTCGCCGATCTGCAGGTCGCCGCGCGCTTGCTGCAGCGCCGAGCGCACGCGTTCGGCATACAACGGCGCCACGGTGTCGTCGCTGACGATCAGGACATGGCGGCCGCGGACCCGCGCCAGCAGCCGCGCGCTGTCGCGCAGCAGGTCCGGGCCGATGGCGATCGTATAAGGAGCGTCGCCGCCAACAGCGACGGTGCGGGGAGCAAGGGCGGCATTCATGCGTGACTGATCTGTGGTTGCCAGGCCGCGGCCAGTCGCGTCACCAGGTGCGCGGTCGCTTCGGCGGGGGAGAGGTGGTCGGTTTCCAGGCTCAGGTCGGCGATCTCGCGATACAGCGGGTCGCGCAGCAGGGCCATCTCGCGCAGGACCTGGTCGCGATCCGGGCGTTGCAACAGGGGCCGGGTGCGGTCGCGGTGCAGGCGGTCGAGCTGGGCGCCCACGCCCACGTGCAGGTGGATGACGAAGCCGCGCCCGCGCAACAGTGCGCGATTGCCGGCATCGAGGACGGCGCCGCCGCCGGTGGAGACCAACTGGTTTTCGGCGGCCAACAGGCGCTGCAATACCTCGCGCTCGTGGGCACGAAAACCCGCTTCGCCGGAATGCTCGAAGATCGCCGGAATGGTCGCGCCGGCGTGTTCGACGATGGCGTGGTCGACATCGACGAAGGCCAGGCCGAAGCGCTCGGCCAGGCGTCGGCCGATGCAACTTTTGCCAGCGCCCATCGGGCCGATCATGACGACGTTCGGTGCAGACTTCATGCGTGGATGCTAGCACCGCATCGCGCCGGCACGGCGGGCGCTTTCGGTTGAAACCGCCGCCGCGTTCGCGATCGCCTCAGGCGAGCACGTTGCGTGCCTCGTCCAAAGGCAGTACCTGGTCGGCCAGCGCCGGCAGCGTGCGCAGTGCGTGCCGGCTCAAGCGCTCGTAGTGCTGCAGAAATCGCGCCAGCTGCGCCGGTGGCATGCCCACGTGCGCGATTCCGCTGTCGCTGGTCGCGCGGGTGGCCACCAGCGCCTGTTCCTGTTGCCCGCGCCATGTACTCACGATCTCAAAGGAAGGTGCCTGCAGCACGCATAGCCGCTGCAATCGCCGCCACAGCGCCGGGTAATAGCTGGCCAGCGCGTCGTTGACGTAGCCACGCCAGTACCCCTGCGCATCTTCATCGCGTTCGAGCGCGTTGAGTGGCGCCCGCAAGTCGGCGTCGGCCTGCGCTGGTACGCCCAGGCACCAGCCCTCTACCACCAGCAGGTCCAGCGGCGCGGCCGCCAGCGGCCAGCCAGCCTCGGGCAAACGATCGTCGGCGAGCTTGTCGAAGCGCGGCAGCCGCACCGGCCGGCCCCGCGACACCTCGTCGAGCACGTGATGGGCCAGGGCCAGGTCGTGGGTGCCCGGCGGCCCGCGCGTGAGCAGCAGCGGGTGCACTGAAGCGGCCAGGGCTTGGCGTGCGGCACGGGTCAGGTAGAAATCGTCCAGCGACACGGTCGCCGCCGCCAGGCCGTGTGCCTGCGCCGCCGCAGTCACTGCCGTGGCCAACGTGGACTTGCCGCTGCCCTGCAGGCCGCTGATCGCCAGCACGAACGGACCGGCGAGTCCGTCGCGCTGGGCCAGGGCACCGGCCAGTACCTGCTGCGCGAGCGCCGCCGATGCAGGGGTCTTGTGCGCTTTCATCGCCATGGCGCCACAATAGCGCCACCGCCGCTGCTGCATTGCATGCCATGACCGACCTCTACGCCGAAGCCCTGTCCACCTTCGCGGCCCTGTACCGGGAAGCCCAGCAAGGCGATGAGGTCGAACCCAGCGCCATGACCGTGGCCACGGCCAGCCTGGAGGGCAGGCCCTCGGCGCGCACGGTGTTGTTGAAGGCCTTCGACGAACGCGGGTTCGTGTTCTACACCCATGTTGAAAGCCCGAAGGGCCGCGATCTCCAGGCCAATCCGCAGGCGGCCCTGCTGTTCCTGTGGCGGCGCCTGCGCGAGGCCGGCATCCAGGTGCGCATCGAGGGCGAAGTGCAACAAACCTCGGCGGCAGAGTCCGATGCCTATTTCGCCTCGCGGCCGCGCGAGAGCCAGATCGGCGCGTGGGCATCGATGCAATCGCGCACATTGGCCTCGCGCGAGGAGTTCGAGCAGCGTATCGCCAAGGTCGAATCGGGTTTCGAGGGCCGCGAGGTGCCACGGCCCGAAGGCTGGGGTGGGTTCCGGGTCGTGCCGCAGCGCATCGAGTTCTGGTATGGCGCCAAGTTCCGCCTGCATGAGCGCTGGCGCTATGACCGCGACCCTGCCGGTGCGTGGAGCAAGCGCATGCTGTATCCCTGAGCCCATGCGCCTGCTGCCGATCTACCGCATCACCGTGTTCGTGCCGCCCGAATCCGTGCAGGCGCTGCAAGACGGCATCTGCCAGGTCGAGCCGCTGGGCGATGACCGCTATGACCGGGTGATGTGGCTATCGGCGCCGGGCATCGAACAATTCCGGCCGCAACCCGGTGCGATGCCGACACAAGGGCAAGTTGGCGCGTTGACGCAACTGCCGACGGTGCGGCTGGAGTTCGCTATCCCGCGCGACCCCGAGCGCCTGGCGCGGGTACTGCGTGAAGGGGTGCGCGCGCATCACCCCTGGGAAGCGCCGGCGATCTTCGTCGACGAAAGTCACCAGCCGGTGTTCGAACGCGACTGACGCAGGACTCAACCGGCGGCAAGCTCGCGGCCGCGCCGGGTCGCGGCATCGATGGCCTGGCCGACCAGGGCCTCGAATCCGCCTGCCTGGAATGCTTCGATCGCCGCCTGGGTGGTGCCGTTTGGCGAGGTCACGCGGCGGCGCAGTTCGGCCGGGGTTTCGCCGGATTCGGCCAGCATGCGCGAGGCCCCGAGCAGGGTCTGCTCGACCAACGTGGCTGCGGTGCTGGCCGGCAGGCCTTGCGCGACCGCGGCGGCCTGCATTGCTTCGGCCAGCAGGAACACGTAGGCCGGCCCGCTGCCGGACACCGCGGTGACCGCATCCATCAGGCTTTCGTCCTCGATCCAGACCGTCTGCCCGGCACTGGCGAGCAGCGATTGCGCGCGCTCGCGGCCAGCCGCATCGACTTCCGCCCCGGCATACAGGCCGGTGACGCCGGCACCGAGCAAGGCGGGGGTATTGGGCATCGCGCGCACGATCGCAGCCGAGGCGCCCAGCCATTCACGCAGCCGGCCACTGCCGATGCCCGCAGCGATCGACACCACCAGCGGGCGGGTGAATGACACCAGCGAAGCGAGCGACTCGCATGCGCTGGCCATCATCTGTGGCTTCACCGCCAACACCCAGGTCGCGCAACCTTCGGCGGCTTCGGCTGCGGTGGCATGTCCGTGCACGCCGAAGTCGATGGACAACTGTTCCCTCAGCGCATCCACCGGTTCGGCCACGTGCAGCGTGTTGGCGGGCACACCCTGGCGGATCAGGCCGGCAATCAGGCTGCGGGCCATGTTGCCGCCGCCGATGAAGGCGATCTTGTGGGCGGTGGGGGCAGCAGCATCGTTCATGGCGCGGACCTGGGGTAAACGAGTGGCGATGGTAGCGCGCGGCCAGGCGCGGCCGCGTCGCGGGCAGGCTCAGGCGACGGACTGGTAGGGCTGGATCTTGGCCAGGGTGTCGGCCAGTGCATCGCGTGCGACCGCGGCATCGTGGTCCATCTGCAGGGTGAGCCAGAAGTTGTCGGTGGTGCCGAAGAAGCGCGACAGGCGCAGGGCAGTGTCGGCGGTCACCGCGCGCTCGCCATTGACGATCTTGCTGATGCGGTCCTGCGGCACGCTGATGGCCTTGGCCAGCCGGTACTGCGACAGGCCCAGCGGCTCAAGGAACTCGTGCAGCAGGATCTCGCCGGGGGTGGGGTAGGGAACGCTACGCATGCTGAATCTCCTAGTGGTAGTCCACGATTTCGACGTCGGTAGGGCCGACTTCAGTCCAGACAAAGCACACGCGGAACTGTTCGTTGATGCGGATGCTGTATCGACCTGAGCGGTCACCTTTCAAAGGTTCCAGCCGGTTCGCCGGCGGCACGCGCAGGTCAAGCAGCACAGCGGCGGCATTGAGCATGGCCAGCTTGCGCATCGCGACGTTCTCGATGCGCGCGAACTTCTGCTGCGGAATGCCACGGAACAGGTTTTGCGTGCGTTTGCAGGCGAAGGACTGGATAGCCATGGATACTAATGCCGTACGTTACTATCGTCAAGCATTAGTGTGGCAATCTCGCCACTCGGCCGGTATCGGCGTTTGCCGCGTCCTCTTATCAGTGGCGGGCGCCGAACAGCGCGGTGCCAATCCTGACCATCGTCGCGCCGGCGGCAATGGCGTCGGCAAAGTCGCCACTCATGCCCATCGACAAGGTATCCACCGAGGGCCAGCGCTGGGCCAGGTCATCGAACAACCCACGCATTCGCAAAAAGGCGGCCTGGCGCCGCTCGCGTTCGGGGAAGGGCGCCGGAATGGCCATCAGGCCGCGCAGCCGCAGCGGCGGCTCGGCGCCGATCTGCGCGGCCAGCGCGGCGATGTCGGCCGGCGCGCAGCCGTGCTTGCTCTGTTCGTCGTCGATGTTGACCTGGATCAGCACGTCCAGCGGGCCACGCTCGGCCGGCCGGTGCCGCGCCAGGGCGGTGACCAGCTTGGGCCGGTCCACGGTCTGGACCCAATCGAACAACCGCGCGGCCTGCTCGGCCTTGTTCGACTGCAGGTGGCCGATCAGGTGCCACTCCAGGCCCGCCGACTGCAGCTGGGCGATCTTCGCGGCGGCCTCCTGTACGTAGTTCTCGCCGAACGCCTGCTGGCCTTCGGCCGCCAGTGCCGCCACCGCTTCGGCCGGCTGGGTCTTGGAGACGGCCAACAG
>DATLJF010000305.1:0-14894 GCA_035539015.1 Stenotrophomonas sp.
GCGGGCACCTACTACTCCGACGGCATCAAGGCCCTGCGCCGCACCGGCAACGCCAAGCGCGACGCCTACATGGCCACCTTGCAGTTCCGCCCGTCCAACTCCTGGACCAGCACGCTCGACGCCTTCCATACCGAGGCCGAGCAGATCGACACCGCCAACCAGTTCGAGGTCAACCTCAGCAACTACAACGGCGGCTACACCCCGGGCCTGGCCATCAGCAACCTGCAGGTCAACGGCAACGGCAGCATGACCGGCGGCACCGCCAGCGGCGTATATCCGCTGGTGCGCGGCATGTACAACAAGCGCGAAGACAAGATCGATGTCTACGGCTGGAACAACGAATTCAACTTCGACTCGGGCATCCGCGTCAGTGCCGACCTGAACTACTCCAAGGCCACCCGCAAGGAGCTGAACCTGGAGAACAACACCCAGATGGCACCGATGCCGCAGCTCGATACGGTCGGCCTGACCTATCACAGCAGCGACTTCTCCCAGCTGGTGCCGGGCCGCGACTACTCCGACCCGAGCTCGCTGTTCCTGACCAACACCATCTATGGTTCCGGCTACGGCAAGGTCCCGAGCATTGAAGACCGGCTGAAGGGTGCGCGCCTGCAGGCCAGCTTCCCGATGCCTGAATCCTGGGGCTGGTTCCGCGACCTCGATGTGGGCGTCAACTACGCCGACCGCGAAAAGCACAAGGAACAGCCGGAGGGCAACATCAATCTCGGCGCCCAGGGCGACACCACCATCGCCAGCGACCTGCAGTACAGCCCGGTCAACCTCGGCTTCGCCGGCGTCGGCTTCATTCCGGCCTGGAACGTGCCCGGCGCGGTCGACCGCTACATGAGCTTCGAGCCGGTCGACGACCTGTCCTACCTGGTCTCCAAGGCCTGGACGGTGAACGAGAAGATCACCACCGCCTGGTTGAAGGCCAACCTGGACAGTGACCTCGGCGACAACGTCACCCTGCGCGGCAACATCGGTGTACAGCTGCAGCACGCCGACCAATCTTCCAACGCCAACTACTGGGACGGCACCCAGCCGGCCGGCAGCGAAGTTCAGCCGTACGAAGCCGGCAAGACCTACAACGACTGGCTGCCGAGCATGAACCTGGCGTTCGGCTTTGCCCACGACCAGACCCTGCGTTTCGCCCTGGCCAAGCAGGTCGCCCGCCCGCGCGTGGACCAGATGCGCGCTTCGCTGGAATTCGGCGTCGACACCGCCACCGGCAAGCCCGGCGCCAGCGGCGGCAACCCGCTGCTGGACCCGTGGCGCGCCAACGCCCTGGACATCTCCTACGAGAAGTACTTCGGCGAGAAGGCCTACGTCGCCGCCGCGTTCTTCTACAAGGACCTGAAGAGCTACATCTACACCCAGAGCATCGACAACTACGACTTCTCGTCGTTCGTAGCCGACTACGTTCCCCCGCCGGGCGGCGCGCCGGTACAGACCACCGGCACATTCACCGCACCGGAGAACGGCAACGGCGGCAAGCTGCACGGCTTCGAGCTGACTGCGTCACTTCCGCTGGACATGCTGTGGTCACCGCTGCAGGGCTTTGGCATCCAGGCCAGCGCCAGCTTCAACGACAGCGACGTCAAGATCCGCGATCCGGAAAGCGCCTCCAGCGTGGGTGACGGCGACATCAGCCTGCCGGGCCTGTCCGACCGCGTGTACAACTTCACGGCGTACTACGAGAACAAGGGTTTCGAAGCACGCGTGAGCCAGCGCCGGCGCTCGGACTTCATCGGCGAGATCGGCAACTTCAACGGCAACCGGACGTTGCGCTACGTGGTCGGTGAGAACATCACTGATGCGCAGGTGAGCTACAACTTCGGCGATTCTCTGGAGGGGTTGAGCATCCTGTTGCAGGTGAGCAATCTCACCAACTCGCCGTATCGCACTTATGCGGGTACGAAGGATCGTCCGCTGGAGTACATCGAGTGGGGTCGGACCTACCTGATGGGTGTGACTTACAAGTTCTGATCCCCCCCAGGGTGATGGAAGTGGGCCCGCTGCTTTTGCAGCGGGCTTTTTTTTGCTTTGTTTTAATCGGCGGCGACGCTTGCACCAGCGCCCTTCGCCGACCACCATGGGGCGGTCCTCCTCCGGAGCGCCGCCATGCACCGCCGCCGCTTCCTGCAATACAGCAGCCTAGCCGGCCTAGGCGCCTATACAGGCACCCTCCCGGCCCTCGCCGCAGCCCCCTCGCCCATCGACCACGCGAAAGACTGGGCCTGGCTCATCGGCAACTGGAACGTTCGCCACCGGCGCCTGCGCGAGCGGCTGGTTGGAAACCAGGACTGGCAGGAATTCCCAGGCAAGAGCGCGTTCTGGCAGACCCTGGGCGGGCTCGGCAACCTGGACGACAACGTGGTCGAACTGCCCGGCGATCCCTATCGCGGCATCAGCCTGCGCGCCTACGACCCGGCCACCGACACCTGGGCGATCTGGTGGCTGGACGGTCGCAACCCCACCCATATCGACCCGCCCGTGAAAGGCCGCTTCCGCGGCGACACCGGCGTATTCATCGGCCACGATACGCTGCGCGACAAACCGATCGTGATGCGCTTTACCTGGCGCGACATCCACAGCGCGCAGCCGTGGTGGGAACAGGCTTTCTCCGGCGATGAGGGCCGCAGTTGGGAAGTGAATTGGCGCAATTGGTTCACCCGTACCGCGGCGCAACCTTCGCCGCTTCCGGTGCTGGCCGATGCGCCGCGTGACTGGAACTTCCTCCAGGGCGACTGGCACGCGCGGCACCGGCGGCTGCGCGATCCGTTTGCCGCCAGCGATGACTGGGAGACCTTCGACGGCACGCTGGCGCTGTGGCCGGTACTCGGGGGGCACGGGGTCGTGGCCCATCTGGCGATGCATCCACACGGCGGCGACGAGTTCGGCGTGCGTTTGCACACGCACGATGCCAAGACGCGACAATGGCTGCAGTGGCGGCTGGATGGCAGCCAGCCGGGAGAGATCGATGCGGCCTCAATCGGTGCGCTCAAGGACGGCGCCATCAGCTATGCCGGCGAAGAAGGCGTCGGCGGCAAGCGGTTGCCGGTTCGGACCACCTGGTCGCCGCAATCGGCGAAGGCCGCGCGGCGCGAGCTTGCCTTCTCGCCAGATGACGGCAAGACCTGGAAGACCTGGTGGACCAGCGACTTCACGCGTACTGGCTGATCACCGCCGCGCTCGCGCGCTTAGGCCCGCCGGGCGCAGTACATCGCATGGCCGGGTAGCTGGATCTCCTGGCCCTGGGCACTTCCCGCATCCGGGCCCGGCACGTTTACTGCCTGCCACGTGCCCGGCGGCAGGGTCGCCACGGCGGGCTCTGCCGAAAGATTGAACGCCAGCAGCATCACCTCGCCGCCCAGCCGCCGCTCGAACAGCAGCACCGGCTCGGCCGTCTCATGGAAATGGATGTCGCCCCCCACCAATACCGGCTCGGTTCGGCGCCAGCCCAGGAACTGCCGGAACGCGTTGAGCACCGAGCCCGGTTCATGCGTCTGCACCGCCACCGCTTGCGCGCGGTGTTCGGCGGGAATCGGCAGCCACGGCGTGGCGGCACTGAAGCCGGCGTGCTGGCCATCGGTCCACGGCAGCGGCGTGCGGCAACCGTCGCGGCCCTTGAAGTTCGGCCAGAACGTAATGCCGTATGGATCCTGCAAGGCCTCGAACGGCACCTCGGCCTCGCCCAGGCCAAGCTCTTCGCCCTGGTACAGGCAGATCGAGCCACGCAGCGTGCACAGCATCGCCACCAGCAAGCGGGCCAGGCGCGGATTGGCCGGGTGCCCGCCCCAGCGCGTCACCGCGCGCTCGACGTCGTGATTGGAGATCGCCCAGCACGGCCAGCCTTCGGTCATCGCCGCTTCCAACCGGGCCACGGTAGTGCGGATGTAGGCCGCGCTGAAATCCTCCACCAGCAGCTCGAAGCTGTAGCCCATGTGCAGGCGGCCGTCGCGGGTGTATTCGGCGGTGGTGGCCAGCGAATCTTCCGAGGAGATCTCGCCCAGGCTCACCGCGCCGGGGTACTGGTCGAGCAAGGCGCGCAAGCGCTCCAGGAACGGGAGATTTTCCGGCTGGGTGTTGTTGTAGTAGTGGTACTGGTAGGCGTAGGGATTGTCCGGGCTGAAGCCGCGACCCACGCGCTGGTCGGCCGGCTTGGGCGGGTTGTCGCGCAGCTGTGCGTCGTGGAAGCAGAAGTTGATCGCGTCCAGGCGGAAACCGTCGACGCCGCGGTCGAGCCAGAAGCGCACGTTGTCCAGCGTCGCCTGCTGCACGTCCGGATGATGGAAATTCAGGTCGGGCTGGCTGGCCAGGAAGTTGTGCAGGAAGTACTGCTCGCGCCGCGGCTCCCATTGCCAGGCGACCCCGCCGAACAGCGACATCCAGTTGTTCGGCGCGGTGCCGTCCTCGCGCGGGTCGGCCCAGACATACCAATCGGCCTTGGCGTTGTCGCGGCTCTGGCGGCTCTCGCGGAACCAGGCGTGCTCGATCGAGGTGTGGCTCAGTACCTGGTCGATCATCACCTTCAGCCCCAGCGCATGCGCCTTGGCCAGCAGGTGGTCGAAATCTTCAAGCGTGCCAAACAACGGATCGACATCGCGGTAGTCGGCAATGTCATAGCCGAAATCAGCCATCGGCGATTTGAAGAACGGCGAAATCCAGATTGCGTCCACGCCCAGCGACGCCACGTAGTCCAGGCGCTCGATGATCCCGGGCAGATCGCCCACGCCATCACCGTTCGCATCCAGAAAGCTGCGCGGATAAATCTGATAGA
The DNA here is from genome assembly GCA_035539015.1 of Stenotrophomonas sp. Lineage (GTDB taxonomy): Bacteria > Pseudomonadota > Gammaproteobacteria > Xanthomonadales > Xanthomonadaceae > Stenotrophomonas_A. Next base: position 4,781 of record DATLJF010000305.1, read on the forward strand.
TGACGGCACCCCGCCACCATGGCATCTGCGACATCGAGCCCCCCTCCGGGCTTGCGCAGCCCCGGCGAAAACGGGGCTCCAACGAACCCGGTTAGCTTAGCGTCGCACCTCAGGAGCCGGGCTGGTCTGCATACGTATTCAAGCCGTGCGTGGCGGCTGCGGGCCGTGGCTCACATTGCTGCATTGGGAGGCACGGCGATGACGGTAACGCCGTCGATCAGCGCCAGCGGCTTGCCTTGGCCATCGGCGATGACCGTCGCTGCGGGCACATCGTCGGCGCGACCGGGGCAGCCGACCAGCACCTGGGTGTGGTCGAGGAAATCGGCGACCGCCGGCGACTCGCCCAGGCGCCGGCAGGGATCGCCGGGATTTGGATAGCCCTCGCCAAAGGGCTGGAGCGAGGCGGGCCAGGTGAAGTTCGGCGCAGTGGGGTTGGGCGTGGCGGTGCTCACGGCAGGCTGCGCGGGCTCGGCGTTGGCAGCAGCCCCGGCCTGGGGCGCGGCCTCGCGCTCGCAGGCGCTCAGCGCCAGCAGAACGGCCAACGCCAGCAGCGCTGGGGGTGCGATGCGGAGGGTCGACATGAAAGGCTCCACGGCTATAGCGACGCGCAAGGCAATAGCATGCCGGCGGCGCAGGACGAGTGAAACCCCGCGTAGCCCCACGGCGCCTGCCGCACGCGACCTTCACCCGAAGCACGCATCGCGTTACGGTCCGCGCGTTAGCGTGATGCCCCTCGCCTGCAGGAGCCTGATCAATGAGCCATTCCAGAATGCCACCGCCCGCCTCGGCACCGCATACCGACGAACGCGACCTGTCGCCGCTGCCGCCCAAAGGCGGCCTCAACGAGGAGATCGGCGAGCTCGACGGCGATGTCGATGACGACGACGACAGCGGCCTGCCCGGCAAGGTTGGCGGCGGTCTGGCCGGCGGATAAGGTCACCGCGAGCCCAGGGTTGGCCGCCTCCACGCAACCGGGTAAGGTCAGCCCATCCGAGCCGGCCGCCGCCGGCCGCAAGCGCGAGTCCCACCATGAAGTGGCTCCTGTACGGCTTGTTGGTATTTCCGGGTCTGGCCTCGGCCGAAGACGTAGCGAAGCGACTTGAACGTGCCAACGCCGGCGTGGGAGCAGCATGGCGCGCGGGCGACGCCGGGGCATTGACGGCGCACTACGCCGCCGACGCGGTGCTGATGCCGGAGCACAGCGCAGTGCGTCGCGGCGATGACGAGGTGGGCAGCTATTACGCCGCCCTCTTCGACGCATTGCAGGTCCAGGCGTACCGTCGCACCTCGCACGATGTCGTTGTCTACGGCGACCACGCAGTGCAGACCGGCAACTATGAACTGGCGTTCGCTGCTGATGGCGGCGCGCGCACTGAGTTCAAAGGCAAGTTCATGGCGCTATGGGACCTGCGCCAAGCCGATCCAAAGCTGGTGTGTGAACTCTGGGGCACGGACGCGCCGTTCGAACGTGCGAAGTGGCCGGAGATTGCCGCACCGCCGGACGCTGGCTCGCGCGCGCCGGTTCGCGATGCGAAATTGTTCAGCGAAGTCACCGCTCGCAACGCACTCATTGGCAAGTTGGTCACCGAACGCCGCGGCGCCGAGCATGCGGAACTGTTCCTTGCCGACGCCATCTACCTCACCTATTACACGCCGATGCTCGTGGGCATCGAGCAGATCCGCGAATACTTCATTGGCCATGAGCGGCCCGGCGAGGTGGCGATCGATTCGCTCGACCTGAGTAGCGGAAACCTGCATCGGCTCCAGGGCGACGATGTCGTGCTGGAGGAAGGTTTCTATCGCGTTGCCTGGCGCGCGGGTGGCGACCAGGGCGTGGTGAAAGGCAAGAGTCTGAATCTTTGGAAGCGGGATGAGTCAGGCGTGTTGCGGTTGTTTCGGCAGGCGGTGAATCATGATTGAGGAAGACGACCTCACCGATTCTCGCTAGCGATCCGGCTCACCACCTGCTTGCTACGTAGCCGAGCATCGCGCGCTTGCTCCGCGCTCAGCTCCGACGCGTAGGTCGCCAGTAATTCGTTCCAAGCAACCTGTGGCGCAACCTGAGCGGCCGCCAGGTAATACGCATAAGCCTGGACAGGATCGGGCTTGACGATGACCCCGTACTCATTCGCGTGCGCCAGGCCCAGCAGCGCGTCCACGCTGCCAAAGGACGCGGCACGGTCGAGGTAGTGCATGGCATTGCGCTTCCATTCGATGACCCGCTCGGGCTCGCGGATGAAATTGGCGCGGTTGCCGATGATCGATTCTGTGTCGATTGCGTACATCAACATCGCTTCGACCGAGCCCTGCTCTGCCGCCCGCTCCAGCCAGCGCCCGCTCATGAGGCTCGAATCGGTGAGCAGTGACGCGCACTCCTCAAGGCGTCTTTCAATCCTGACCAGTGCACCTAGATCTGGTGACGCCGGCCGCATCGCATCCAGGTTCTGGAGCTCGGCTGGAGAGCCGGCAGCCTTGCAATCGAGCACGGCAAGATAGATTTCGTAGGTGGCCACCGCATCGCCCCTCTGCGACGCCGGGGCCCGAGAAAGCACGAACTCCCTCGCGCCTCCCGGCGCGCGAACAGGGTCGGTGCGGACAAGCTGGAAGGTCTTGTCGCCGAGCTTGTGCACCACGCGGGGATCGACCTGCGGAGCGCTCGACTTTCCTCGCACGGGCCGCGCGGTGACCACGCCAGGGCCGGCAGACGCCATCAACAGTTCGGGTTGCGGGCGAGGTGGCGCGTGCCCGAGTGCCGCAACGCCCAATGCGAGCAAAGTCGCCCCGAGCAATCCCAACGCATACTTCCTTGGTTCCATCGCTGGCGACACTCCGTGAGCAGTGCAGCCACGCTATGCCGCTGGAGGCGCCGCAGCGATCGCGAAAATGCATGACCTGACGGTCCGCGCGATTGTTCTCACGACTCAATACCGCGCTGTGCGCGTCACCAAGGCGTAGCCTGAGTGGCCCTGCCCTTTCCCATCCCCGAAACGAAAAAAACCGACCCTGGGGTCGGCTTTCGGTCACCTGGTGCACTGGGCATCCAAGTGGTGGGCGGTACAGGGTTCGAACCTGTGACCCCTACCATGTCAAGGTAGTGCTCTACCGCTGAGCTAACCGCCCGGTATGCCCGGCAACACATTGCGCGTTGCGGGGCGCGCATTCTAGCCCGGCGGCGCGATGCAGGGCAAGCACCCGGCGCCGCTTTCGCCCGGGGGCCCGTCAGGCCAGGCTGGCGGCCTTCAGCTTCTGGATCTGGTCGCGGATGTTGGCCGCTTCCTCGAATTCCAGGTCGCGGGCGTGCTGGTACATCTGTTGCTCCAGCGCCTGCAGCTTCTTGGCGATCTCGCCCGGGCCCAGGGCGCGGTAGTCAGCCGGTTCCTCGGCCACGAAGCGCTTGCCCTTGCCCTTGCCGCGGCCACTGCCGCCCTCGTCGCGGGCGCCTTCGAGGATGTCGGCGATCGGCCGCACCGTGGACTTCGGCACGATGCCGTGGGCCTCGTTGTACTCGACCTGCTTGGCCCGGCGGCGGTCAGTTTCCTCGATCGCCGCCTTCATCGAGCGAGTCATGTTGTCGGCATAGAGGATCGCCTTGCCGCGCAGGTTGCGCGCCGCGCGGCCGATGGTCTGGATCAGCGAGCCGGTCGAACGCAGGAAGCCCTCTTTGTCCGCGTCCAGGATCGCCACCAGCGACACCTCCGGCATGTCCAGGCCCTCGCGCAGCAAGTTGATGCCCACCAGCACGTCGAACTTGCCCAGGCGCAGGTCGCGGATGATCTCCACGCGCTCCACGGTGTCGATGTCCGAGTGCAGGTAGCGCACCTTGATGCCGTGCTCGCCCAGGTACTCGGTCAGGTTCTCGGCCATGCGCTTGGTCAGGGTGGTGACCAGCACGCGGTCGCCCATCTTGATGCGCTCGTTGCACTGGCTCATCAGGTCGTCGACCTGGGTGCCGACCGGGCGGATCTCCACCTCCGGGTCGATCAGGCCGGTCGGGCGCACCACCAGCTCGGTGATTTCATCGCCGGACTCGCGCAGCTCGTACGGACCGGGCGTAGCCGAGACGTAGATGCTGCGCGGGCAACGCGCCTCCCATTCCTCGAAGCGCAGTGGCCGGTTGTCCAGCGCCGACGGCAGGCGGAAGCCGAACTCGACCAGGGTCTCCTTGCGCGAACGGTCGCCCTTGTACATCGCGCCGATCTGCGGAATCGTCACGTGTGATTCGTCGATCACCAGCAGCGCATCGGCCGGCAAATAGTCGAACAAGGTCGGCGGCGGCTCACCCGGGGCCTTGCCGGTGAGGTGGCGCGAGTAGTTCTCGATGCCGTTGCAGAAGCCGACCTCGGCCATCATCTCCAGGTCGAACTGGGTACGCTGCGCCAGGCGCTGCGCCTCCACCAGCTTGTTCTGGGCATACAGGACTTCGAGCCGCTCCTTGAGTTCTTCCTTGATGGTGTCAACCGCGCTGAGCACGCGCTCGCGCGTGGTCGCGTAATGGGTCTTCGGATAGACGGTGTAGCGCTGCAGGTTGCGCATCGTCTCGCCGGTCAGCGGGTCGAACAGGGTCAGCTTCTCGATATCGCCGTCGAACAGTTCGATGCGCAAGGCCTCGGTGTCCGACTCGGCCGGGAACACGTCCACCACTTCGCCGCGCACGCGGAAGGCGCCGCGGGTCAATTCGAACTCATTGCGGGCGTACTGCAGGTCGGTGAGGTGGCGGATCAGCTGGCGCTGGTCGATGTGCTCGCCCAGTGACAAGATCAGCCGCAGCGACAGGTAGTCTTCCGGCGCGCCGAGGCCATAGATCGCCGACACGGTCGCGACCACGATCGCATCACGCCGCGACAGCAGCGTCTTGGTCGCGGCCAGGCGCATCTGCTCGATGTGTTCGTTGATCGAGCTGTCCTTCTCGATGAACGTATCGGACGCCGGGACGTAGGCTTCCGGCTGGTAGTAGTCGTAGTAGCTGACGAAATATTCGACCGCGTTATGCGGGAAGAACGCCTTGAACTCGCCGTACAGCTGCGCCGCCAGGGTCTTGTTCGGCGCCATCACCAGGGTCGGTTTCTGGATCTGCTGGATGACATTGGCGACGGTGTAGGTCTTGCCTGAACCAGTCACGCCGAGCAGCGTCTGCTTGGCCAGGCCCGCCTCGAAATTGGCCGACAGGCGCTCGATGGCCTGGGGCTGGTCGCCGGACGGAGAGTACGGGGAGACGAGCTGGAAGCTATCGCTCATGTAGCACCTCGGAAACGATCGACAAGTATAGCCAGCCGGCTATGACAGGGGAGCGAGGCGTCGGCCTACGGGCCTGCGGGCGGCGCGCCGATAGGCCCCGGCCCTCGCCGCGGCCAAGCTGGGCGTCCCTTCACACGCACACCTGTACGCCATGCGTCGATCTTCCGGCCTGACCCTGCTCGAATTGCTGGTCACGGTGGCAATCCTGGCCGTCCTCGCCACGGTGGCGGTGCCGTCCTTCCGCACCAGCCTGGAGCGGCAACGGATCAGCGCGGCGTTGTTCCTGCTCAGTGCCCAGTTCGCCTCGGCCCGGATGACAGCGATCACCCACGGCGACGTGGTCACCCTGTGCCCGCTGGAGGGCGAGGCGAACTGCCGCTCGGACAGCGACTGGAGCGAGGGCTGGTTGATGTTCCGCGGCCGCAAGCGCAGCGCGCAGCCGCAGGAGGACGACACGATTCTGCGGGTCGTGCCACGGCCAGTGCATGCGTCGCTGCAGCTGCGGTCGAGCCAGGGTCGGCGCGCCCTGCACTTCCACCCGGATGGGCGCAGTTCGGGCAGCAATCTGCGCGTGCGCGTGTGCCTGGAAGGCCGCCTGCGCGGCGAAGTGGTGGTGAACAACCTAGGGCGGGTGCGTTCGCGGCGGCTGCCGGGATGGCAGGAATGTTGGGAGTGAAGACGTGACCAGGCCAGGCAAATGGGGCCTGGCCTGGTCGAGAACGAGCCACTCAACCAAGCGCCAGTGTGTGAATCCATTGATGAGCAACGGATGGAATACCCACTGCCAACTGACAACAGAAAGGCTTGCAGTCACCTGCAAGCCTCTCTTGCTGCCCTCACCCGATTTCAAACACCACGTCTTTCAGGGTTCCGGTGAATGCAAAGGGACCCTGGTACTGGCTGGATACGGCCTCTCCCAAGTCGCGCCCGATATCCATCGTCTCGGTCGCGCTGTACCGCACTGGCGGGACATGTGCGAATTTTCCAGTCGCCACTTCCTTATCGTTCACGAGCAGGCGCCCGCTTCCGCCACCACCGTATTCATCGCTTTCATGGGTGTAGTGGAACGCCACTGTCACCTCGCCTTCCGGCAGCTTCTGCGTAGAACGCAAAACGTCCCGCTCACGCCCGAAGAAGTTGTTCTCATACATCAGCGCGCCATCCTTGACGAAGAAGGAGTACCCCGCGCTCCCTCCCGCAGCAACAATGACGCCATCTGCCCCGCCGGATGGAATAACCAGTCTTGCGGTGATCGAGTGGGTGCGTGCTTTCACATCCGGCGCCGTCCCCTCGCTGATCCGGGTCGTACCCCCGTAGTATTTGAAGCGCGTTCTCCCGCGGATCACGCTCGGGCGGTCTGGCACATGGGCGCGCTCGGAGAATCTGTCATCCAGGGGGAACACGAAACTCGCTTCTGCCTCTCGCCGAAAGATTTCCAACAGCTCGGCGAGCTTCTCGGGGTGAGCCTGGGCGAGATCATTTGACTGGCTGAAGTCCGTTCTCAGGTCGTAAAGCTCCCATTGATCGGCATCGAAGTTGCCATCGCGACCTCGCAGGATCCATGGAACCCCGTGCCGCGCGGAGGCAATCCATCCATCGTGATAGATCGCCCGATTTCCGGAGTTCTCGAAGTACTGAGTGAGGTGATTCGACGGCGCGGATTCATCGTTGAAGGTATGGACGAAGCTGGACCCATCCAGGGGCTGCTGCGTGACACCATTGACTGCATCGGGAAAGACGATTCCGGCCGCCTCGTAAATGGTAGGCGCGATATCGACCACGTGCTGGAACTGTGGCCGCACCTCGCCGCGCGCGCGAATCTTGCTTGGCCACGTGACGGAAACACCGGTACGGTTTCCTCCGAAATGGCTCGCCACCTGCTTGGTCCATTGGAATGGGCAATCGATCGCCCAGGCCCAACCGACTGCAAAGTGATTCTCGTGGTGCGCCTGGCCGATCTCTTCCATCGAAGACAACATGGTCGCCAGGTCATCCGGGAACCCGTTCTGGGTCGCCATGTTGTTGAGCGTTCCCAACAAACCGCCTTCCGGGCTACAGCCGTTGTCACCGAGCACCGCCACGATGAGCGTGTTGTCAGCCCCGGGCAAGGCATTGACCGCCTCGAGTAGCCGGCCAATATGCTCATCCAGATGAACAAGGAAGCCTGCAAAACATTCCATCTGCCGCGCAAACAGTCGCTTCTCTTCGGCGCTGTGCGAGTCCCATGCCGGAAGCTCGGACGGTCGTGGCGTGAGCTTGGCGTCAGCCGGAATGGCCCCCACCTTCTTCTGGTTTTCGAACACCTGTTCCCTGTATGCGTCCCAGCCGATGTCGAACTGACCCTTGAATCGTTCGATGTAGGGTTCGGGCACATGATGGGGAGCGTGCATGGCGCCCGGCGCCCAGTAGAGGAACCAGGGACGGTCCGGCGCGATGGACTGCCGTGTATGCAGCCACTCGATCGCCTTCGTCGCCAGGTCATCGGTGAGGTGGTAGCCCTCTTCGGGGGTCTTGTCCGGCTCCACCGGCGACGTATTGCGGAACAGCTGCGGTGTGTACTGGTTCGTCTCCCCGCCCATGAACCCATAGAACGTCTGGAAGCCCTTGCCCGTGGGCCAACGATCGAACGGCCCGACGGGGCTGGTCTCCCAGTCCGGCGTGTTGTGCCACTTGCCGAACGCCGCCGTGCTGTATCCGTTGTAGGCGAGCACTTGCGGAATGGCCGCGTTGTCGTCAGCCCACATGCTGTTGTAGCCCGGGAACCCGGTGGCGCCCTCGGTGATGGCGCCATTTCCAGTGCGATGGTGGTTGCGGCCGGACAACAGGGCCGCACGCGTCGGTGAGCACAACGCGCAGTTGTGGAAGTGGCTATACCGGAGGCCGGTCTTTGCAAGTTGGTCGATATTCGGGGTCGGGATCAGCCCACCGAACATCGATGTTCCCCCATAGCCCAGATCGTCGATCAGGATCACCAGGACATTCGGCGCCCCGCTCGGAGGCGCGACCGGCTGCGGGAAGTCCGCTTTGGCTTGCTTGTAGTTATCGCTGATGGTTCCGGAGAAAGGCGGCACTGGAAGGGGGAGGTTCTTCACCGACTGGTTCATGCTTGCGCTCCTGCTCAGACTCGCCATTTGGTTCCGGAGAGTGTGCGCCCTGGGAAGCAAGCCGGCGTCCGCACAACTACCCATGGGGGCACCGTACTTTTACTGGTGAACGGCGGCACGGGTAGCACACGTGCGCATAACCAAGGTTCAGCGGGTTAGTGACCGCGCGGATAAGCAACGCTACGACCTGACAGCAAGTCGTGCAGCCGCCGGTGCCGATGAATGAAGATCGCGCCTTCCAAAAAAGACACCGGCAGGCTTGGAAGTAGCCAGATGCTTCGGCGATTTTCCCGCGACAAAGAAAAAGGGCTTGCGGAAGATCCGCAAGCCCTTGATTTTCTGGCGCCCGAAGTTGGACTCGAACCAACGACCCCCTGATTAACAGTCAAGTGCTCTAACCGGCTGAGCTATTCGGGCGGGGCGCGCATTGTAACGAGAATTTTGGGGCGGGTGCAAGCGCCCGTATACAGCTTGTTTCAGGGCTTACCAGCAGGAAGGCTGGACGTCCGCTGCCGTGGGGGTCTTGCGGTTCGCCTGGTCCAGGCCGAGCGTGCCGCAGGCATCCTGGGCCTGGCTGTCGAGCGGCACGGCCTGCAACTGGAACGTGCTGCTGTCCGGGGTGCCTACGAAGCTGATGGTGTAGCGCGCAGTGCCGTCACGCGGTGACTGGTCGAACGGCAGGTCGTAGTCCTCGTAGGTGTTGCTCACGGTGCGGTGGCGCTCGGCCAGCTGCGCCACTTCGAGCAGGTCGGCCTTGGCCTGGGCGCGGCGCGACTTGCGCACCTGCTCGGCGAACGAGGGATAGGCGATCGCCGCGATGATCGCGACGATGGCCACCACGATCATCAACTCGATCAGGGTGAAGCCGGCGGCCTTGCCGAGTTTGCGGGTGCTGCGCATTGCCATCGTCGAAGTCCTCGTGTTCATCGCAGTTGTCGCCAGGATTGACGGCCGCACACTCGCGCCGTGGTCAGGGTGCTGGGCGAGTCGGGGCTATCCAGCAGCACCTCGGTGCAGCGCGCGCCGCCGCCGCCGCCGCCGCCGCCGCCGCCGCCGCCGTCTTCGTCGGGCAGCGTGCAGTCGTCCTCGCCCGGGATGCAGAACGCCTGGTCGGGCTTGGAGTTGTGGGTCAGGCCCACGTTCTGGTTCGGGGCGTCGCCCTTGGTGCCAACCGCGACCGTGTCCTCGCCGCCCACCGTGGTACCGGAAGGCTGCAGGGTGATCACGCCCATGTTCGGGGTGCCGGTCAAGGCGGCCAGCTTGTAGGTCAGGTTCAGGCCGCCCGGATCGCAGTCGTTGGTGACGCCCGGCGTGTAGGTCGGGAACAGGATGCTGCCTTCGGACACCAGCGGCTGGGCAATCATGCGTTCGCCCAGGGCGTCGGTACCAACGATCAGGTCCATGTACCAGCCGCGGTGGGTGTAGTAGTTCACCGAATTGCGGCTGCCCACGCGGGTGGCCGGGTCGCCATTGCTGCCTGCGCTCAGGGTCTGCTGGACGAGCGCCGAGCGCGAGGTGTCCACGGCAGTGCCGTTGTCCCACACCGCGTACAGCGAGCTGATGTCCTTGGTGCCGTTGTCACCGACCGCGAAGTAGCGGCCGCTGCCGAAGTACACCATGTAGCCCGAGGCCGGACCCACGGCGACTTCCAGCCCGCCGGTGATCGGCTGGCGGTTGCCGCTCGGGTCGCGGGCGATGAACAGCGGCTTGGCATTGCCCAGGCCGTCCTGGAAGGCCGAGCCCCAGTTGTCCTCGTCGTCGTCCCTGAGGTCGAA
>DATLJF010000306.1:0-1930 GCA_035539015.1 Stenotrophomonas sp.
GGTCACGGTGGCCCAGGGCGAGGCAGGCGTGTCGTGGCTGAAGAATTTCTGTGCGGCCAGCAGGCCCAGGCCGGCGGCCAGGGCCGCGGCGATCACGATGCCGGTGGTACGTCGGGTCATGCGGCCATACACCTCGGTGCGGGCGCCGGGCGGCGCGGTGGGGGCGGACGGGCCGCCGACGGTGGCACAGGCGCGGCACGCGGGTGCGCGCCGAAGTTTCCCCTGCAACAGACGCTCATGATAGCGGCCACGCCCCTATAATCGACTGTCTCTCCCCACCCTCTGTTGCCATGACTGCCGCCGCGGCCGACGAACTGCACTCGATCATCGACCTGATCCGCTACGGCACCAGCCGTTTCAACGAGGCCGGCCTGACCTTTGGCCACAGCTACGACAACGCGCTGGACGAGGCCACGCAGCTGGTGCTGCACACCTTGCACCTGCCGCACGACCTCGGCCCGGCCTATGGCGCCGCGCGTCTGACGCGCGCGGAAAAGGAACAAGTGCTGGCGCTGTTCCAGCGCCGCATCGATGAGCGCGTCCCGGCTGCCTACCTGACCGGCGAGGCCTGGTTTGCCGGCCTCAGCTTCAAGAGCGATCAGCGCGCCCTGGTGCCGCGCTCGCCGATCGCCGAGCTGATCGAAAGCGGCTTCGAACCGTGGCTGGCCGGCCGCGGCGTCAGCCGCGCGCTGGACCTGTGTACCGGCTCGGGCTGTATTGCCATTGCGATGGGCCACTACAACCCGAATTGGCAGGTCGACGGCGTGGACATCAGCGACGACGCGCTGGCCCTGGCGGCCGAGAACAAGGCGCGCCTGCACGCCGATAACGTCCACTTGCTCAAGTCCGACCTGTTCAACGGCCTCACCGGTCGCCACTATGACCTGATCGTCACCAATCCGCCCTACGTCACCAACGACGAAACCGACGCCCTGCCGCGCGAGTATTCCTACGAGCCGGAACTGGGGTTGCGTGCTGGCGATGACGGCCTGGACCTGGTGCTGAAGATCCTGCGTGACGCGCCGATCCACCTGGCCGAAGACGGCCTGCTGATCTGCGAAGTCGGCGAATCCGAGCAGCACCTGGTCAAGCTGCTGCCGGAAGTGGATTTCGCCTGGGTCGAGTTCAAGGTCGGGCAGATGGGCATCTTCGCGGTCGAATGCCGCGAGCTGATCGCCCACAACGCACGCATCGCGGAGCTGGCCGCGCAGCGATGAGCGCCAACTCCTTCGGCAAGCTGCTCACGGTCACCACCTTCGGCGAGTCGCACGGCCCGGCCATCGGCTGCGTGGTCGATGGCTGCCCGCCAGGGCTGGCACTGGCGCCGGAGGAATTCGCACATGACCTGCAGCGGCGGGCCACCGGCAAGAGCCGCCACACCTCGGCGCGGCGCGAAGCCGACGAGGTCGAGATCCTGTCCGGCGTCTACCAGGGCCTGACCACCGGCACGCCGATCGCCTTGCTGATCCGCAACACCGACCAGCGCAGCAAGGACTACGCCAACATCACCCAGCAGTTCCGCCCCGGCCACGCCGACTACACCTATTGGCACAAGTACGGCATCCGTGATCCGCGCGGCGGCGGCCGGTCCTCGGCGCGCGAGACCACCATGCGCGTCGCCGCCGGCGTGATCGCCAAGAAGTGGCTGGCGCAGCGCCAAGGCGTGCAGGTGCGCGGCTGGCTTTCGCAGCTCGGGCCGATCGTGCCGCAAGGGTTCGACTGGAGCGCGGTGGAGGACAATCCGTTCTTCTGGCCGCACGCCGCACAAGTGGACGAGCTTGAAAGTTTCATGGACGCGCTGCGCAAGTCCGGCGACTCGGTCGGCGCGCGCGTCACCGTGGTCGCCGACGGCGTGCCGCCGGGCTGGGGCGAGCCGATCTACGGCAAGCTCGATGGCGAGCTCGCAGCGGCGCTGATGAGCATCAACGCG
>DATLJF010000307.1:0-27623 GCA_035539015.1 Stenotrophomonas sp.
GAACAGTGCGTGGTGACGCTGTGGAACGGCATCCCGATCGCGGTGCAGCCGCCGAACTTCGTCGAGCTCAAGATCACCGAGACCGACCCGGGCGTGCGCGGCGATACCTCCGGCGGCGGCGGCAAGCCGGCCACGCTGGAAACCGGCGCGGTGGTGCGGGTGCCGCTGTTCGTCGGCCAGGACGAGGTGATCCGCGTCGATACCCGTTCGGGCGAGTACGTCTCGCGCGTCAAGTAAGCCGATGCAGGACCTGGGCAGGGTCCATCGAGACCATGCGCCCGGCGATCGAGCCTCCGTGGCTCGATCGCCAGATGATCGAACCCCTCGGCGAGGTTGGCGCCTTGCACGAGGCGGCTTCGCCGCCTGAGGCACACTGGCCTCATTGCGCTTTCGCCTTCCCGGAGTCGATCCCCCGTGACGCAGTCTGTTCCCGAATCGTGTGACCTGCTGATCGAAGCGGGCTTCGTCGTCCCGATCGAGCCGCATGCGGTGGTGCTGGAAGACCACGCCGTGGCAGTGCGCGATGGCGTGATCGTGGCGATCCTGCCGCAGTCCGAAGCGCGCGCGCGCTTCCACGCCGCCGAAACGGTGGCGCGGCCCGAGGCCGCGCTGATCCCCGGCCTGGTCAATGCCCATACGCATAACCCGATGACCCTGCTGCGCGGCGTCGCCGACGACCTGCCGCTGATGGTGTGGCTGCAGCAGCACATCTGGCCGGTGGAAGCGGCGGTCATCGGTCCGGAATTCGTCGCCGACGGCACCACCCTGGCGATCGCCGAGATGCTGCGCGGCGGCACCACCTGCGCCAACGAAAACTACTTCTTCCCCGATGCGCAGGCCGCGGTCTACAAGAAGTACGGCTTCCGCGCCCTGGTCGGCGCGCCGGTGATCGATTTCCCGACCGCCTGGGCCAAAAGCGATGACGAATACTTCGACCGCGCAGGCGAGCTGCACGACCAGTGGCGCGACGACCCGCTGATCGCCACCGCCTTCGCCCCGCACGCGCCGTATACCGTCAGCGACGCCAGCTTCGAGCGCGTGCGCATGCTGGCCGACCAGCTCGATATCCCGGTGCATCTGCATACCCACGAAACCGCGCAGGAAATCAGCGATTCGCTGGCCCAGTATGGCCAGCGCCCGTTGGCGCGGCTGGAGCGCCTGGGCCTGGTCAACGATCGCCTGATCGCGGTGCACATGACCCAGCTGACCGACTCGGAGATCCACCTGTGCGCCGAGCGCGGGGTCAGCGTGGTGCACTGCCCGGAATCCAACCTCAAGCTGGCCTCGGGCTTCTGCCCGGCTTGCGCCCTGCAGCGCGCCGGGGTCAACCTGGCGATCGGCACCGACGGCTGCGCCAGCAACAACGATCTGGACATGTTCAGCGAGAACCGCACCGCGGCGATCCTGGCCAAGGCGGTCGCCAACGACGCCACCGCCCTGGACGCGGCGACCACGCTGCGCGCGGCGACGTTGGGAGGCGCACGTGCGCTGGGCTTCGCTGACCGGATCGGCTCGATCGAGGTCGGCAAGCAGGCCGACCTGGTCCTGGTCGATCTCTCGGCGCTGGAAACCCAGCCGGTGCACCACGTGCTGTCGCAGTTGATCTATGCCGCCGGCCGGCAGCAGGTCAGCGATGTGTGGATCGCCGGCAAGCCCAAATTGCGTGAGCGCATCCTGGTCGACATGGACGTGCAGGCGTTGGTCGCCAATGCCCGCCAGTGGCGCGATCGCATCCGCCACTACCATCCCGCCTGATTGCTTTGCAGGAGTCCGCCATGACCACGACGCGCGAGCACGCATCGTCAAACTTCCACCAGGCCGAGCTGGACAAGTTCGCCGCCCTGGCCAACCGCTGGTGGGACGCCGACGGCCCGCAGAAGCCACTGCACGCGCTCAACCCGGTGCGGCTGGAATACGTCGCCGCGCGCACTCCGCTGGCCGGGGCGCGCGTGCTCGACGTCGGTTGTGGCGGCGGCTTGCTGAGCGAAGCGCTGGCGCGGCAGGGCGCGCAAGTCACCGCGATCGACCTGGCGCCGGAACTGGTCAAGGTCGCGCGCCTGCACCGGCTCGAATCCGGGCTGGAGGTGGACTACCGCGTGCAGTCGGTGGAAGACCTGGCGGCCGAAGCGCCGGCCAGCTTCGACGCGATCACCTGCATGGAGATGCTCGAGCACGTGCCGCGCCCAGGCGCGATCCTGCAGGCGTGTGCCACGCTGCTCAAGCCCGGCGGCAAGCTGTTCCTGTCCACGCTCAACCGCACCCCGGCGGCGTTCGCGGTGGCCATTGTCGGCGCCGAGTACGTGGCCCGGCTGCTGCCGCGCGGCACCCATCATTACCAGGACTTCATCAAGCCTTCGGAGCTGGCGGCCTGGCTGCGCGAGACTGGCCTGCAGCTTGAAGATGTCAGCGGCCTGGCCTACGAACCGTGGCGCAACAGCGCCAAGCTGTCGCGGCGAACCGATATCAACTACCTGGCCTGGGCCAGCAAGCCGGCCGGCGTCAATGCCTGACAGCGTCCGGTTTCCGCGCGCAGTGCTGTTCGACCTGGACGGCACCTTGCTGGACAGTGCACCGGACATGCTCGCCACGGCCAATGAAATGCGCGCGGCACGCGGTCTGCCGCCGCTGGCGTTGCAAGCGCTGCGGCCGGTGGTTTCCAAAGGTGCGCGGGCGATGCTCGCGGTCGCGTTTCCCGAGTGGGACGCGGGGCTTCGCGACAGCCACGTGGCCGAATTCCTGCAGCGCTACGAACAATTGATCGGCCGCCACGCCGTGCTGTTCGAGGGCATCGAGGCGATGCTGCGGTGCCTGGAAGACGCCGGCAGCCGCTGGGGCATCGTCACCAACAAGCCCGAATACCTGGCCCGGCTGATCCTGCCGCAGCTGGACTGGGAGGCACGCTGCGCAGTGCTGATCGGCGGCGACAGCCTGCCCGAGCGCAAGCCGCATCCCTTGCCGTTGCAGGTGGCCTGCCAGCGCATGGACATGGCAGTGGCCGAGTGCGTCTACGTGGGCGATGACGAACGCGACATCCTCGCCGCGCGCGCGGCCGGCATGCCGGCAGTGGCCGCGTTGTGGGGTTACCGGTTGGCCGAGGACGATCCCCTTTCGTGGCAGGCCGAGCGCATGGTCGAGCAGCCAGCCGACCTGTGCGCCGCTGCAGCGTGGCCGTTGGCCGCGACACCCGCACGCTGACTTTCAACCGCCCCTCGCACGGGCCTGGCACTGGACGACCCATGAGTACCCCGAGCGCGCTCGACAGCTTCATCGACAAGTGGCGGCAACGCTGGCCCGAATGGGCCGTGGCCGAGCGCTTCGTCGCGCCGGCGCAGCAGCCGCTGGCCATGGCCTGGTTCACGCTGCTGCAAGAGTTCGAGGACATCATGAACATCAGCGGCGACACCTTGCCCGCCGATGCCAAGTTGGCGTGGTGGCAGCAGGAATTGCGCGATTGGAGCAGCCGGCGTTCGCGGCATCCGCTCGGACGCGTGCTCGAACCGGTGACCGCGCCGTGGTCGGAACTGGCGCAGACGCTGCCGGCGGTGCAGGAAATACGTTCGCCGCCGATCTCGCTGGACGCCGCGCTGGCGCTGCTGCAGCCATTTGCCGAGGCGGTAGTGGCGGTGGAAGCGGCACTGTTCGAACGCAAGCGCCCTGGCGACGCGCGCGCCATCGCGGTGCAGTGGTTGGCGGCGCGCCTGGCCTTGGCCGGTGCGGCCGCCGCACCGGCCGGGATCGAGGTGCGGGACTGGCGTGCCCAATTGCTCTCGCACTGGCCGTCAAAGCCGGCGCTGGCGCAGCCGCACCGCATCTGGTCGCGCCTGGCACGACTGCGGCTGCAGCGTGAGCACGCCGGTCAACCCGCCCTGGCGCCGCCACTGCAACAGCTCTGGCATGCCTGGCGGGCGGCCAGCGGCGGCGCCTGAGAACGCTGGCCGACGAGGCTAGAAGTCGTCGGCGTACTCCGAACCGCTGCTGCCAGGCGACGGCGGCGGCTTCTGCTCCTCGGGCCCGATACGGAGGGTCGCGCTGGTGTGGATGTTCTTCACTTCTTCGGTCTTGCTCGGGGTGACTTCCTTGAGGCGTATAGCCGTTACCTCCAGGCTGGGATTGGATTCAGTCTTCTTGGTGAAGGTGAACTTTTCGGTCACTTCGAACACGGTGTTGGGGGTGAAAATCCATTCGCCCTCGTGCCCGGCGAGGGTGGTGATCCCCTCTAACATGGGCGTGGCGGATTTTGCCTGGATCTCATAGATCGCCAGACCGCCGGTCCTGCCTTCGGCCGCATATCCCTGTTTGAAAGTTTGCTCCGCATAGCCCTTCTCACTGGAAGCAGACATGAAGGGGCGCCCATTGGTGACCAGATCCCCCACCGCGAATTTGTCGGCGTAACCGGGTCCCACGTCGGCCACGCGCAGCAATTTCACTGGTTCCCCAGGACGCGCCAGCTTGGCCAGTGCGTTGTGCAACTCGTCACTGCGGGCCTCCATTTCGGGGTCGTACGGCTCGGGGTTGCGCAAGTAGTTGTTGAGCTCGTAGTTGATGCCCTCATATTCGTTGGTGTCTGAGAGGAAGTGGCCGTCGACGGGATCGCGGTAGGTCTCGTCGCTGCCTTCGACGTGGGTCCAATCACGTACCGCGTAGCGTTCTTGCTCGCTGAGGGCCCTGAAAGATTGCTCGTAGCTATCGCGGAACGCTCCTCCGCGGTCGACGAAGCGATGCGCCGGTGAGGACCAGTTCTCGGGCCAGATCAGGTCTTTCATCGACTCCACTGCCTCTACCGGTGGCGCCTGCGGTCCGGTTTTCGACACCTCGCCTGACGTTGACGGTTTGCCCTCAGCGGGAGGTGCGGCTTCCAACCTGGGTTGCTTGGGCGCGGACGGACCTTCGGGCGAGTCGGTTGGCTTGACGGTGCCCTCGCCGGTTTCGCCACTGGGCAGGGCGGGCTCGGCGGGCGGTTTGAGGACCGGCGGTGTGCCCGGCCTTGTTGGAGGTGCTGGGGCTTGCCCGCCCGGCGGGGGCGTGGGAGAACGAGGAGGTGTGCCGCCAGCGGGCGGGGGCGTGGGCGACCGAGGGGGCGTGCCACCAACGGGCGGGGGCGTGGGCGACCGAGGAGGCGTGCCAGCGGGCGTAGGCGGCTTCGCGCCCGGTTTGCCGGCGCCCACCGGTCCGCCGGTTACGACGCTGAAAAGGACGTCCTTGGTGGTTTCCCAGGGAGATTTCGCAGGCGCTTCGGTTTCGCCGTAGCCCTCCGGCGGCTTGCCCGTATTGCCGGTCTGCTCGGTGTAACGACGCTGCTGGTATTGCTCCCAGTTTTCGTTGATCCGCTGCTTTTGCTCTTGTTCGGAGAGCCCTGGATTGGCGCTTCGCGGCAGCCGCACTGAGCCTTGCGCCGCCGACCGCTGTTGTGGGTACAAGGTGGATGATCGAGACGAATTGCCGACTCGCATGACGGGTTCCTCTTTCGATGCAGTAAGCGCATTGAATCAAGGGCCCGGATGCTGGGGGTAGCACGATGATAGTGCGTATCGGCGTATCGGCTGAATGCTCTTGCCGGTGACGTCGAAGACGGAGTTGGCAGGTATGACAATGGTCAAGCACCGGCGGACCAGGGGGCGCGCGACCCACGTGTGAGCACGCGGTCAAGCCCTCAGGCAAAACACTCACGCGGCCTTGCAGGGAAGCTTGCACATTGAGCGCGAAGCCGCGCCTGCTGCGCGGCACGGGAATGGTTCATGGCCGATTCGGGCGAACTCGAAAGCAAGCTCTGGAAGACGATCAAATCCGATCGCACGGTGATGCTCGGCCTTGCCGGCGCCGAAGAAGGGCATGCCCAGCCGATGACGGCGATGCTCGAAGGCGATGAGGGCGGCCCGATCTGGTTCTTCACTGCGCGTGACAACGGCCTGGTGGCTGCGCTGGGCGGCACCGCCGCCGCCGCGACCGCGCATGTGGTCGGCAAAGGCCACGAAGTGTTCGGCAGCGTCGCCGGCAGCCTGCGCGAACACACCGACCGCGCGGTCGTCGAGCGACTGTGGAATCCGTTCATCGCCGCCTGGTACGAAGGCAAGGACGATCCGAAGTTGGTGCTCCTGCGCCTGGACCCGACCCACGCGCAGGTCTGGCTCAACGAGAACAATCTCTGGGCCGGGGTGAAGATGTTGCTGGGCGTGGACCCAAAGAAGGATTACGCCGACAAGGTCGGCGACGTGCCGCTGTAGACCTGCATCCACACGCACAAAGGCCGCCCGGTGGGCGGCCTTTGTGCGTGTGGCGGGACGAGTCGTGTCAGCCCTCGTCGTCCTCGCTTTCCTCTTCTTCCTCCAGCTCGCCATCAGCGCCGATGATCGCCACGCCCTCGTCGTCGGCGCCTTCGCGGATCAGGGTGAAGAACGCATCGAAGCGGTACACGCTCAACTCCGGCACGTCCTCGAAGCCGTAGTGGGCGCAGATCTCGCGGAAGCGGGCGTGCACCGCGCGCCACACGTTGGCGTCGATCTCTTCGGCACCAAACCAGGCATACAGATCATCCCAGGCGGCAGTGGCCGCGCCGTAGCGGGCGACGCGATCGATCAAGGTGGAGAAGGCGGCATCGTGATGCGTGAGCATGGTGGCTCCTGGTGAGAGAAGCGGGCATGGAACCAGCCCGGCGCACCGAAGTCAAAGGCGCGCCGGAAGACCCGCAGGCCTCCCGGCGCCCGACTCAGTGCAGACCTTGCAGCGGCAGGTCGAACACCAGCACTTCGGCGTCCGTGGCCTTCTCCAGCAACAGCAGCGATTCGTCGCTGACCTGCACCGCATCGCCGGCCACCAGCGCCACGCCGTTGAGCTCGACACTGCCGCGTGCAACCTGCACATAGGCGCCCCGGCCATTGTCCAGGGCGTGTTCGACGCGGTCATCGCCGTCGAGCACGGTGGCGTAGACGCGCGCGTCCTGGTGCACCTTGAGCGACCCCTCGGCGCCATCGGGCGACACGATCAGGCGCAGGCGGCCGCGCTTGCTCTGCGGGTCGAAGTGCTTTTCCTCATAGCTCGGCTCGATGCCATTACGCTCCGGGAACAGCCAGATCTGCAGGAAGTGCACCGGCTCGCTCTTGGAGCCGTTGAATTCGCTGTGGGTCACGCCGCTGCCCGCGCTCATGCGCTGGACGTCGCCGTAGTGCAGCACCGAGCCGGTGCCCATGCTGTCCTTGTGCTCCAGCGCGCCGTCGAGGACGTAGGAAATGATCTCCATATCGCGATGGCCGTGGGTACCGAAGCCCTCGCCCGGCTGCACCTTGTCCTCATTGATCACCCGCAGCGGCCCGAACCCCATGTAGCGCGGGTCGTGGTAATGGCCGAAGGAAAAGGTATGGCGGGAAGACAGCCAGCCGTGCTCGGCGCGGCCGCGGGCGTCGCTCTTGCGGATCTGCAACATGGTGATGCTCCTTATGTTCGATGATGTCGATCGGAGGCGTTCCTCCTTGGTGGCTAGTCTGTGCGCTTCATCCGGAAACAAAAAGCGAGTAGATTCGAGCGCCAGCATCGAAAGATTCGAATATGAAGATCAGCCTGGAAGCCCTGCAGATCCTGGATGCGATCGACCGTCGGGGCTCGTTCGCGGGCGCGGCCAAGGTGCTCTACAAAGTGCCCTCGACCATTTCCTACACGGTCTCCAAGCTGGAAGAGGACCTCGGCGTGCAGTTGTTCGAGCGCGCCGGTCCCAAGGCAACCCCGACCGAGGCCGGCCGCGAGTTGCTCAAGGAGGGGCGGCATCTGTTGCGCGCAGCGCAGGAGCTGGAGGTGCGGGTGCGGCGGGTGGCATCGGGTTGGGAATCGGAGTTCGCGCTGGCGCTGGATGCGTTGTTCCCGGTCGCGCTGCTGGCCGGCGAAGTGGCCGCGTTCTATGCGGTGGCCGACAGCACCCGGCTGCGGCTGGTGAGCGAATCGCTGTCGGGCACCTGGGAGGCGCTGCTGGATCGACGCGCCGACCTGCTGGTGGCGGCAGGGGAGGGGCCCAGTGGCGGTGGTTACGTGGTCGAGCCGCTGGGAACGGTGCACTTCGTGTTCGCGGTGGCGCCGGGCCATCCGCTGGCAGGGCGTGGCCGCGTGGGTTCAAGCGAGCTGGCAATGTATCGCGCGGTGGCGGTGGCAGATTCGGCGCGCCGCCTGTTGCCGCGCACCGTTGGCCTGCAATCCGCGCAGGACGTGCTCAGCGTGCCGGACATGCGCGGGAAATTCGCGCTGCAACTGGCCGGCCTGGGCTGCGGCTTTCTGCCCGAGCCGTGCGCCCGCGCAGCGATCGCCAATGGCGCCCTGGTGGCCTTGGAGGTTGACGAGCCCAAGCCGGATGAAACCTTCTACCTGGCCTGGCGCACCGGCGAACAAGGCCAGGCCCTGGCCTGGTGGCAGCGCCGCTTGCGCACGCCCGGCGTGTTCGACGATTGGCTGCAGCGCCTGGCCGCAACGGAGTATTCCGCCGTTCGCCCTGGCCTGGCGCAATAATGCCGCCACCTCGCGCTTCTCTTTCCTGGATTCCCCCATGCATGCCCTGGTCGAGCAATTCGGTCTGACGCTGGTGTTCGTCAACGTACTGGCATTGGCCCTGGGCCTGCCGGTGCCGGCAATGCCGACGCTGGTGCTGGTCGGCGCCGGTTATGCCCTGCGCGGTGGGCCGTATGCGTGGCTGGGCGTACTGCTGGCCTGGCTGCTGTCCATCAGTGCCAGCGTGATCGGCGACACCGCGTGGTTCCTGGCCGGGCGCCGCTATGGCAATCGCACGCTGCAGACGCTGTGCCGGCTGTCGCTGTCGCGCGACACCTGCATGAAGAAGACCGAACGCTTCTACGGCCGCCTGGGTATCCGCGTGTTGGCCTTCGCCAAGTTCGTGCCCGGCCTGTCGCTGGTATCGGTGCCGTTGGCCGGGGCGATGCAGGTGCGGCTGCGGCCGTTCCTGGGCTACGACACGCTTGGCGCGGCGCTGTGGGCCGCCGTCGGGCTGGGCCTGGGCGTGGTGTTCGCCGGGCAGGTGGAACATGTGCTCGAGGTGCTGGCCGACCTCGGCGCGCGTGCCTTCATCGTGGTCGGCGCGGCATTGGCGCTGTACGTCGGTTGGCGGTGGTGGCGGCGCCAACAACTGTTGCGCTCGCTGGAAGCGGCGCGGATCAGCGTCGATGAGTTGTACGCCTTGATGCAGGACCGCGAACACGCACCGGCGGTGCTGGATATTCGCGCCCCGGGGTATCGCGAGCTGGAGCCTTACACCATTCCCGGCGCCTTGTTCGCAGACGAGCGCAAGCTGGCCGAGATCCTGGCGCAGGTGCCGCCCGACCGCGGCGTGGTGATCTTCTGCGCTTGCCCCAACGAGGTTTCGGCAGCGTGGTTGGCCGCGCGCCTGCGCGAACATCGCTATCACGATGTGCGGCCGTTGCTCGGTGGGCTGGAAGCCTGGCGCGCGGCCGGATACGAAATCGTGCCGTTGCCGTCGCGCAACATCGTGGGTGCGGTGGCGCCGGCCGTAGTGGCCTGAGCTGGGGACGCCGAAAATCCGCAGCGCAAAAAAAAAGACGACAAGCTTAAGCTTGTCGTCTTTTTGACGAGTGGTGCGCCCGGAGAGATTCGAACTCCCGACCGCCTGGTTCGTAGCCAGGTACTCTATCCAACTGAGCTACGGGCGCGTCGTCAGGAGGAGAATTATGCGGGAGTATGCGAAGGACGTCAACGGTCCGTAATAAAAAAATTCAGCGCAGTGCCGTGGCCAGCCGATCAGCCACTTTTGCCGGTGTTTTCAGCCATGAAAAGTGATCGGCGCCGGTGCCGAGTGCGCGTTCGTCCAGCACTTCCAGTCGGCACGGGCCGGCGAGTTTTGCCGTCAGCGCCTGCATTGAGCTGGCCGGGGCCATCCAGTCGCGGGCCATGACCAGCGCGTCGATCGGCGCTGTGGTGCGTGCCATGCCTGCCTCCAGGTCCACTTCCCAGCCGCTGGCCGCGTAGCGGTTGCTCAGGCCGACCCGGGCCCAGTCGGCGATCAGGCCACGCGCCTCGGTCCCGCCGAAGCCAACGCGGCGGCCAGGCAGGGTGCCATTGCGACGCGCCAGCCAGGGCGCGAAGCGGTAGGCCAGCGGCAGCGCATAGCGCAGCGGCGCGGGGAAGCTGCGCCACCAAGGCGTGCCGCTGGCCACCAACCAAAGCCGCGAAAAAACACCTGGTTGCTGGCCGGCATGGCAGCACGCCAGTTGTCCGCCCAGGCTGTGCCCGCCGATCAGCATCGGCAGCTCGCCGGCGACCTGCTGCAGCGCCTGTTGGCTCGCCGGCAGGTCGCACGCCAGGATCTGGCGGTAACCCCAGTTGCATTCGCGCGAGGCGCGCCAGTTGCTGCTGCCATTGCCGCGCCACTCGTGCAGCAGCACCGCGATGCCCGCGGCGGCCAGCGCATCGGCGAAGGCTTCGTAGTGACGCGCCGCCACGCCGAGCGCCGGCAGCCACAACAAGGCGGCGCGCGGCTGCGCCGGGAGGCGTGCGATCAACTGCCAGCGGTGTCCGTCGTTGGCGGCCACGTCCATGGCCACGGGCCGCGTGGTCATGCCTGGCGCGCCGCGCCGAAGTGGTCCAGCACCAGCACGTCGCCGCGGCCGGGTCGATAACCCCCCTGCAGCGCGCGCGCCACGTAGTCGATGGCCGCTTCGCAGGCGTTGCCCAGCGACAAGCCATTGCACAGCTGCGCGGCGATGGCCGAGGCCAGCGTGCAGCCGGTGCCATGGGCATCGATCGGCAGGCGGGTGTGGATGTACTGGTGCTGGGCTACGCCGTCATCGAAGCGGTCGATCACGCGCGTGCCTTCGAACAGGTGCCCGCCCTTGAGCAGCACCGCGCTAGCACCCAGGTCGAGCAGTTCGCTGCAGGCGCGCTCGGCGGCGCTGGCATCGTCGATCGGATGGCCCAACAGCAGTTCGGCTTCGGGAATATTCGGCGTCACCAGGGTGGCCATCGGCAACAGCCGCTGGCGCAGCGCGTCGAGAGCCTCGTCGGCCAGCAATTTGGCCCCGCTGGTGGCCACCATGACCGGATCGAGCACGATGAAGGGCGGGCGATGCTGCGCCAGTGCATCGGCCACGCAGTGGATCACTTCGGCGTTGGCCAGCATGCCAAGTTTGACCGCCTGGATCTCGAAATCGTCGAAGCAGGCGCCGATCTGCGCACGCAGGAAATCCAGCGGCGGCACGTGCACCGCGGTGACGCCGCGGGTGTGCTGTGCGGTCAGTGCGGCGATTGCCGACAAGCCGTGCACGCGGTGCGCGGCGAAGGTCTTCAGGTCGGCCTGGATGCCGGCGCCGCCGCCCGAATCGGACCCGGCGATGGTGAGGGCGGAAAGGACTTGGCTGCTCATGCGCCGATTGTGCCTGGGCGCGATGCGTCCTGCACCGCGCTCAGGGGCCGCCGAGTGCGCGCACCAGCCGCCATTGCCGATAGCCGAAGTACACCGCGCCGGTAATGCCGGTGATGGCCGCGGGCAAATAGAGCGCGTGATAGTGGAAGTGGGCGAACAGCCAGGCCCCGGCCAGGCTGCCGCCGAGAAATCCACTGATGATGAAGCCACACAGGACCAGGCGCCGAGTCTGCAGCGGCAGGCCACGCAGCAGATGGCCCAGGCCGATGCCCAAGTCGGTGAACATCCCGGTGAGGTGGGTGGTGCGTACGATTGCGCCGCTGTAGGTGGTGGCCATGGCGTTCTGCAATCCGCAGGCCATCGCCAGCAACCAGGTCGCCCAGGCCGGGTGCTGCGCGTACAGCGGTATCGCCGACAGGATCAGCAGCGATTCCAGCAGCAACGCCACGCCATAGCGCCGCCCCAGTTGCAGCTGGTTGTTCTGGATCAGCAGGCCGCTGAGCGTGGCGCCCAGGCTGAAGGCGATCAACAGGCCCCAGACGAAGCCGGCGTCATGCCATTGCCCGCGTGCCAATTCGACCCCGAGCAAGCTGGTGGTGCCGGTGACATGGCTCACCACCTGCTGGTTGAAACCGAGAAAACCGATGACGTTGATCATGCCGGCGGCCGCCGACAGCGTCACCGCCCCTATCCACACCCACCTGGGCAAAGCCTGCATCCCTCACCTTCTTGGCGATGACCCGGGCTGCCTCGATTCGCTTAGCCCGGGCCGTTGACTTCCACGTCGGAGAATTTGCCGACCTGCGGATCGTAGACCGCGCCCCAGAACCCGGCACCTCCATCGCAGACACGGATGGCGGTGCGTGCAGGGTCAAGATTGCTGTCGCTGGGCAGGCGGAAGGCGTTGATGTAGATCAGCCGCTGGCCGTTCGCTTCGATGCCGACGTACTGGCGGTCGTAGTCGCCCGGGTTGTTGATCGGCGGCTGCAACTGATCCAGCCGCGCCTCAAGCTCATCGATCTGTTGTCGGCTGGGCGCCCAAAACCCGGTGATTTCATTGGGATGGCGGGCGGGGCTGTCGCGCGAGCAGGTATCGAGTACCTGGGTGGCCACCACTGGCCGGGTGATGACCCACGACTGCCCGGCGCGCACGGTGGTCGGCACCGTGCTCCCGGGCGTGCCGCCGGTGGTGGCGCATCCGCTGGCCAGTGCAAGCAGTACGAACGGCAAGGCGCGAAGCGGTTTCACAGGACCTCCGAGGCGTAATCGGCCAGGCGCGAGCGCTCGCCACGGCGCAAGGTGACATGCGCGCTGTGCGGCCAGTTCTTGAAGCGGTCGACCGCGTAGGTGAGGCCCGAGGTGGTTTCGGTCAGGTAGGGCGTGTCGATCTGTTCGACATTGCCCAGGCAGACGATCTTGGTGCCCGGGCCGGCGCGGGTGATCAAGGTCTTCATCTGTTTCGGCGTCAGGTTCTGCGCCTCGTCCAGGATCAAATAGCGCGAGAGGAACGTGCGGCCACGCATGAAGTTCATCGAGCGGATCTTGATGCGGCTGGCGAGCAGGTCGTTGGTCGCCGCGCGGCCCCAGGCGCCGCCCTCCTGGTTGTGGGTGAGCACTTCGAGGTTGTCGGTCAACGCGCCCATCCACGGTGTCATCTTCTCTTCCTCGGTGCCGGGCAGGAAGCCGATGTCCTCGCCCACGCTGACCGTGGCGCGGGTCATGATGATTTCGCGGTAGCGCTGCTGGTCCATGGTCTGGGCCAGGCCGGCGGCCAATGCCAGCAAGGTCTTGCCGGTACCGGCGGTGCCGAGCAGGGTGACGAAGTCGATCTCCGGGTCCATCAAGGCATTGAGCGCGAAATTCTGTTCGCGATTGCGCGCGCTGATGCCCCACACCGCATGCTGGCCGCTGCGATAGTCGTCCACCAGCGACAGCACCACCTTGCCGTCGCTGCCGACCTTGGATACGCGCAGCTCGACCTCGTCCTCGCCCGGCAGGTACAGGTACTGATTGGGATGCCAGTCTTCGTCCTCGGCCAGCTTCACCTCGTAGTGGGTGCGGCCCTTGTCCGACCAGCTGCGCAAGTCCTGGTTGTGCTTCTGCCAGAAGTCGCCGGGCAGTTCCACCGCGCCGGTGAACAGCAGGCTGAAATCATCCAGCGCGCGGTCGTTCTCGTAGTCTTCGGCGACCAGGCCACTGATCGAGGCCTTGATCCGCAGGTTGATGTCCTTGGACACCAGCACCACCGGAACATCCGGGAAATCCTCGCGCAGTTGCAGCACCGCGGCCAGGATTTTGTTGTCCGGCACGATCTCGCCGAAGCTCTTGCCCAGCGACACCGGCTTGGTCTGGAAATGCAGCTTGCCGATCTGGCCCTGCTGCTTGAGCTGGATGCCCTGCGGATGGCTGAGCACGATGCCCGACTGGATCTGCTCGGCGCTGGCACCATCGAGCAGTTCGTCAAGGAAGCGGCTGACCTGGCGTGCGTTGCGGCTGACCTCGGACATGCCCTTCTTGGCGTTGTCCAGTTCCTCGATCACCTGCATCGGCAGGAATACATCGTGCTCCTCGAACTTGAACAGCGCGGTGGGGTCGTGCATGAGCACGTTGGTGTCCAGCACGTAGATGCGCTTGCCTCGGGTCATCGGGTCTTCCTGAGAAAAGGACATGGGCGAGCCATCACGTCCTGCGGGGCAGGGTGATGGCAAGTTCGGGTTGCGAGGGGTCTCACTGCTGCTTGTGCGCCTTCAGGGCTTGGAAAACCGCTTCCGCGTGGCCGGCCACCTTCACCTTGCGCCACGCCTGCACGATACGACTATCCGGCGAAATGAGGAAGGTGCTGCGCTCCACCCCCAGCACCTGGCGCCCATACATGTTCTTCATGCGGATAACGTCGAAGGCCCGGCACAGGGCTTCGTCGGCGTCACTGACCAGCGCGAAGGCGAAACCCTGCTTGGCACAGAAATTGTCGTGCGAGCGCAGCGAATCGCGCGAGACGCCCAGCACCGTCGCGCCTTCGGCGGCGAAGGCGGGTAGCAGCGCATTGAATTCCAGCCCCTCGGTGGTGCAACCGGGGGTGCTGTCCTTGGGGTAGAAGTACAACACCAGCCATTGGCCGGCGTAGTCGGCCAGGGTGGCGTGGGCGCCGCCGGACAGCGCCAGCGGCAGGCCGAGGGTGGTGCGGTCGAGCGGGGTGCGGTCCAGCGGGGTGCTTGCGGTCATCGAGGGCGGGTCCTGCGGTCGGGCGGTGCTGCGTGCCCTCTACATATACCGCCAACGGCGTCGAGCGCTACCCCGGGATCACCCCGGCCGATCAGAACTTCATCGGGTCCATGATCGCGTCGAGGTTCAGGTGGTCGCAGAACTCGAGGAAATCGTCGCGCAGCGCGGCAATGTGCATGTTGGCGGGCACGCCAATGGTCACCTGCGCCGAAAACATCTCCGCGCCGGTCTGCATTGCGCGATAGCGCGTACTCTGCAGGTTCTCGATGGTGATGCCCTGGCGGTCGAAGAAGTCGGCCAGCTGGAACAGGATGCCGGGCTTGTCGGCGGCGATCACTTCCACGATGTACGGCAACAGGTTGGACTGGGCCTGCTTGGGTCCGGTCCGGTACCACACCAGCTTCATGCTTTCGTCGCGCTCGAGCCGGGTCAGCATGGCTTCGAGCTTGGCCACCGAGTCCCACGAGCCGGTGGCCAGCGCGGTGACCGAGACATCGCGGCCCACCGTCGACAGGCGCGCGTCCACCAGATTGCAGCCGCTGTCGGCGATGCGGCGGGTGACGGGCAGCAGCGGCGACTCCGGATGCGTCGTGTAGGCGTTGATCAGGAGGTGGTTTTCGGTCGGCGAAGGCCGGGGAGCGGTGTCGGTCAAAGGGGGTTCCGGCATTGCGATAAGGCTGAATGGCACCGGGACGGGCCACAGCGCAGCGCGCAGCATACTTGCCCGTGGTTTCGCGCCGCAAGTAACATTCGGAAAGCGCGTGCCGGCTTACCGGCTGTGCGCGTCCGCCGTTTCTCCTTCTTCTCCCAGCAGAGTTGCCCTCATCTTGTCCCTCTCCGGCATCATTACCGCACTGGCCACCCCCTTCGCCGCCCAAGGCGAACTCGACCTCGATGCCTGGCAGCGCCTGCTGGACAAACAGATCGACGGCGGCGTCCAGGGCATGGTCGTGGCCGGTTCGACCGGTGAAGCCTCGACCCTGGCCGACGAGGAATACGACCAGCTGCTGCGCCTGGCCGTGGCCCGCAGCGCCGGCCGGGTGCCGGTCCTGGCCGGGACCGGCCTGTCCGGCACCGCCCGCACCATCGCCCTGACCCGGCGCGCCGCCGCCCAGGGTGCGCAGTACGCCCTGGTGGTCACGCCGCCCTACGTGCGTCCGACCCAGGAGGGCCTGAAGGCGCATTTCCTGGCCGTGGCCGAGCAGGGCGGGCTGCCGGTGGTGCTCTACAACGTGCCCGGGCGCACCGGCTGCGACCTGCTGCCGGAGACCGTGGCGGCGCTGGCGAGCCACCCGCAGATCGTCGGCATCAAGGAAGCGCGCAGCGAGCCCGAGCGCCTGGCGGCCTTGCTGCCGCTGCGCGGACCTGGCTTCAGCGTACTCAGTGGCGACGACGGCACCGCCGCCCGTGCCATGCTGGCCGGCGCCGACGGCGTGATTTCGGTCGGTTCCAACGTATTGCCGGCCGCCTATCGCCGTTTGTGCGACCTGGCCCGCGCCGGCAGCCAGGCCGCTGCCGCGGACTGGGACGCCCGCCTGCGCCCCTACCACGAGTTCTGCGGCGTCGAATCCAATCCCATCCCGGTCAAGGCGCTGCTGCAACGCCAGGGCCTGGGCGAAGGACTCCGTCTACCCTTGACGACGCTGTCGGCTCCCCATCATGCCGAGGCCGACCGCCTTGCCGCCGACGCACCCGCGTTGGAAGCACTTTCCAGCCGCGAAGCCATTGCGGCCTGACCCAGGAGATTTACCAATGCGTCATCCCGTTCGTTCCGCCCGCGTGTTGCCGTTGGTCGCGCTGGTGGTGGCCGCCAGCGGCTGCAGCTGGTTCCACAAGGATGCCCGCGGCGACTACGCGTTGCCGGCCGAGAGCCGTCCGCTGGAAGTCCCGCCGGACCTGACCCTGCCCGATACCTCCGGCGCAATGAAGGTGCCGACCCTGGCCTCGGCCGCGCAGCCGGCCAACGCACCGTCGGCCGCTGCCCAGCAGGCGGCGAGCAAGAGTGGCTTCACCGTCAAGGGCGACCGCGATGCGGTATTCGCCGCCGTCGGTGACGCCCTGGCCAACGTGCCGGGCGTGACCATTGCCAGCCGCGCACAACTGCTCGGTTCCTACGACGTCAGTTATGAGGGCGCCAACTTCCTGGTGCGCGTGGTGACCACCGAAGCCGGCACCTATGTCTCGGCGGTCGATCCGCGCGGCTTGCCGGCCACCGCCGAAGCGCCGGTCAGCCTGATCTCCATGCTCAAGGCCAAGCTGGGGGGCGGCTGAGCCCACTGTTCCCGAAAAGCCAAACGGGCGCCGCAAGGCGCCCGTTTTCGTTTCGCTGCGCGCTCGGCTCAGCGCTGCAGCAGTGGCAACTTGTCCGGCTTGCCGTCCCACTCGGCCGCATCGGCCGCCGGCTCCTTGCGCACCGTCAGCACCGGCCAGGCCTTGGCCAGTTCGGCGTTGAGGGCGACAAAATGCTCCTGGCCGGCCGGCACGTCGTCCTCCGGATAGATGGCGTTGGCCGGGCATTCCGGCTCGCACAGCGTGCAGTCGATGCATTCGTCCGGGTCGATGACCAGGAAGTTCGGGCCTTCATGGAAACAATCGACCGGGCAGACTTCCACGCAGTCGGTGTATTTGCACTTGATGCAGTTTTCGGTGACGACAAAAGGCATGGGGAAATCCGGCGATTAGCCCGGTAATTCTAAAGCAGTCGGGCCGGAGCGGGTGAGGGCGCTTGGGGGCGAGTGTTCCGGCTTCGCTGGTCGGGGCTGAAGCCCCTCCCACAGGGTTTCGGGTGCACTGTAGGAGGGGCTTGAGCCCCGACCGTCATCCAACAGCTCGCGACGCACTGCCTTACCCAAAGCGAAGGTTCCGCGCCCGCGCCAGCGCATGCAGGCCGGCCGCGGCCAAATCTTCGCCATGCTGCTCGGCGGCGATGCCGAGATGAGCCAGGGCATGCGCGTAGCGCGAGGTGAGGGCGGCACTGCCCACCAGGTGCACCTGCGTCGGTGCCGGCGGGCGGTGGCGGATTTCATCGCCGATCAGCAGTCCGGACAGGTACGAGCCCAAGGCTTCGCCCGGCAGGCGGTCGAACAAGGCCAGCGTGCGCGTGCCGAATAATTGGTGCGCCAGCCCGCCGGGCTCGCCGCTGCGATCGATGCCCAGGGCGAAGGCGTCGGCATCGAAGGCATGGCCGTCGTCGCTCATCAGCCGCCCGAGCAGGCTGTGGGTGCGCAGCACCGCGTACAGCTCGCCGGTCATCACGGTGGCGAAATCAACGATGCGTCCGTCTTCGAGCCAGGCCCACTTGCTGTGCGTGCCCGGCAGGCAGACCAAATGGCGGCCGCGCGCGAGCACGCCGGCCAGGCCCACCAGCTGGGTCTCTTCGCCCCGCATGACGTCGGGCACGCCGGCCTGGGCATGGCAATCCAGCCCGGGCACGAACCACAGCGTGCGGCCAGCCAGCAACGGATCGTGGTGTTCGCGCATGCCCGCGGCCAGGGCGCTGGCGTCGGCCGGGCACGGCAGGTAGGGCAGTTCGATCCAGCCATTGCGGCTGCCGATCATCCCGCACAGGACGATGTCGCCGGCCCAAGCGCCCACCAGTTCGGCCAGCACCTCGGCAAAGCGGCCTTCGCAGGCGAGAATCCCGCGCGGGTCGCGGCGCTGTTCGAGCACCCGGCCCGACGCATCCAGCAAATAGCCGCGCAGGCTGCTGGTGCCCCAATCGACCGCGATCATGCCAGGGCGATCCGGCTTTCCGGCAGGCCGCGCACGCCGGCCGCGCAGACGAACAGGCCGCCGGCCTGTGGCATGCGCTGCAACTCGTCCTCGCTGTGGTCCAGGCGCGAACTGATGATGTACAGCTGATCCAGCGCGGGGCCACCGAAGGCAATGCAGGTCGGGTGCTTGACCGGCGTCTGCACGCTGCGTTCGACGCTGCCGTCGGTGCTGCGATAGCGCTGCACCCGCCAGGCGCGCCATTGCGCGTTCCACAGCAGGCCCTCGGCATCGATGGTCGAACCGTCCGGCTCGGCGTCGGCGCGGTCGAGCTGGGCGAACTCACGCACGTTGGCAGTGAGTGCCTGTGCGGGGTCGTAGTCGCAACACAAGATCGTCGGGCTCACCGAATCGCACCAGTACAGCGTGCGGCCATCGGCGCTGAAGCAGATCGAATTGGGGATCGACACGCCCGGCAACGGCAGCCGGCGCAGGCCATGGCGCAGCGAGAACTGGTAGAAGCTGCCGCGCGCGGCCTTGTGCTCGTGCTCGTCCATGGTGCCGAACACCAGGTTGCCGTGGCGGTCGGCGCGGCCATCATTGCTGCGGGTGCCGGCCAGGTCGGGCTCGACCTGCGCGATCAGTTCGCACACCAGCGCAGCGGCCTCGAAATCGGGTTCGACAATGCCAATGGCCTTGGCCAGCACCACCAGCAGGCGGCCGTCCTCCATCAGCGCCAGGCAACCGGGCCGATCGGGCAGCGCCCAGTCGCGGCTGCGGCCGCTGGCCGGTTCATGCGCCCACAACCGGCGCTGGCTGATATCAACCCAGAACAACGCCTGGCGGCGCTCGTCCCAGAGCACGCCTTCACCGTGCTCGCAGCGGCTGTCCACCGCGAGCGTGGCCTGCAGGACGGTCGTGCCCACCGGGCTCACCACTCGGCGATGCTGCCGTCGGCGTGGCGCCACACCGGGTTGCGCCAGTCCGGGGGATTCTGGTTGGCTTTCACCAGCATGGCTTCATCGATCTCCACGCCCAGGCCAGGCTTGGGCAATGCGGCAATACTGCCATCGATGCAGGTGAAATCTTCCTTGTTGATCACATAGTCGAGCAGGTCGGCGCCTTCGTTGTAATGAATGCCGATGCTCTGTTCCTGCAGCACCGCGTTGTGCGAGACGAAGTCCACGTGCAGGCACGCGGCCAGGGCGATCGGGCCCAGCGGGCAGTGCGGGGCAAAGGCGACGTCGTGCGCCTCGGCCATGGCCGCGATCTTGACGCACTCGGTGATGCCGCCGGCATGCGAGAGGTCCGGCTGCAGCATTGACAAGCCACCGGCGGCCAGCACGTTCTTGAACTCGAAGCGCGAGTACATGCGCTCGCCGGCCGCCAGCGGAATCGGCGAGGCCGCGGCCAGCCGCGGGTAATACTCGGCCAGCTCCGGCAGCACCGGTTCTTCGACGAACAGCGGCTTGAACGGTTCAAGCTCGCGCAGCAGCACGCGCGCCATCGGCGCGCCGACGCGACCGTGGAAATCGATGCCGAAGTCGACGTCGTAACCCAGCGCCGAACGGATCTCGGCGACCTTGGCGATGGCCGCATCGACCGCGCGCGGGCTGTCGATCAGCTTCATTTCCTCGGTGCCGTTGAACTTGAAGGTGTCGTAGCCATTGGCCAGGTGGCCGCGCATCTGCGCGATGATCTCCGAGGGCCGGTCGCCACCGACCCAGCGGTAGGTCTTCATGCGATCGCGCACCAGCCCACCGAGCAACTCATACACCGGCTTGCCGAGCACCTTGCCCTTGATGTCCCACAGCGCCTGGTCGATGCCGGCGATGGCGCTCATCAGGATCGCGCCGCCACGGTAGAAGCCGGCGCGGTACATGGTCTGCCACAGGTCGTTGATGCGTGCCGGGTCCTTGCCGACGACGTAGCCGGACAGCTCATGCACCGCCGCTTCAACGCTGCGCGCACGACCTTCGATGACCGGTTCGCCCCAGCCGGTGACGCCCTCGTCGGTCTCGACCTTGAGGAACAGCCAGCGCGGTGCGGCGTGGTAGGTGGTGAGTCGGGTGATCTTCATCCCTGGATATCCTGGAAGGCGCGCACGAATTCCTGCGCCTGGGTCTGAGTGGTGTCGAGCGCCTGGCCGGGGCGGTACAGCTCGCCGCCAATGCCGGCGCCGGCGGCGCCTTGGGAGAGGAATCCGCCCAGGCTGGACGGACTGACGCCGCCGACGACGTACACCGGCACGTGCGCCGGCAACACCGAACGCAATGCACGGACATGCCCGGCGCCATAAGTGGCGGCGGGGAAAAGCTTGAGGACTTGGGCGCCGGCGTCGATCGCATCGAACGCCTCGCTGGCGGTGGCAAAGCCGGCTACCACCAGCAGGCCGCGCTCGACCGCGTGGCGGATCAGCGCAGGCCGCGTGTTCGGGGTGACGATGAAACGTGCACCGAGCTCGGCCAGCGTATCGACGTCTTCATTGCGCAACACGGTGCCGCCGCCGATCCAGGCACGGTCACCGAACTGCTGCTGCGCCAGGCCAATGCTCTCGGCCCAGCGCGGCGAGTTGAGCGGGATTTCGATCGCATCGAAACCGGCCTCGACCAGGGCGCCGACATGCGCCGGGGTTTCTTCCGGCGTGATCCCGCGCAGGATCGCAACCAACGGCAGCTTGAACGGACCAGCTTGGGAGTTCGAAGAGGCCATGGTCATTACTCGTGATAGAGCTGGGAGCGGCCGCCATCGACGAGGATGTCGGTGGCGTTGATGAAGCGCGCTTCGTCGCTGGCCAGGAACAGGGCGGTGTAGGCCACTTCCTCCGGCGTGCCGATGCGCTTGGGCGGCAACAGCTCGGCCTGCTCGCGGCGCTTGGCCTCCGGGTCGGGGCTGCTGGCGAACCAGGCTTCGATCCGCGGCACCAGGATCAACCCCGGCGAAATCGAGTTGACCCGAATCCCGCGCGCGGCGTACTCGATGCCCAACGCCCGCGTCAGGCCGATCAGCCCGTGCTTGGCCACCGGGTACGGAAACGCGTGCGGGATGATCTTGTGGCCATGCACCGAGGCGATGTTGACGATGCTGCCGGCCTGCTGTTCGACCATCGCCGGCAACACCGCGCGGCACAGGTTCCAGGCGCCCTTGAGGTTGAGGTCCAGGCAACGCTGCCACTCGCTGTCGGCCAGTTCGAGCGGATCGGAAAACACATCGGCACCGGCGTTGTTGACCAGCGCATCGATGCGGCCACGGCGTTCGCGTACCGCGGCCACGGCCGCTTCGATCCCGGCCACGTCGGTGATGTCGACCCGGTGGTAGTGGATGCGCGGATCGGCCTTGGCGGGCGCGTCGCGGTCGAACCCGGCGACCTCGGCGCCGTGTTCGGCGAACAGGCGCGCGGTAGCTGCACCAATGCCGTTGGCGGCACCGGTAACGATCACGCTCTTGCCTTGCAGGCGGCCGGCGCTCATGCCGGGATCTCCGGCGCGCACGGATGACGGCCGCTGAGCGGCGCGGGACTGGACCCCATCTTGTTCCTCCTCGTGTTACTGGCGTCGGCGCGTTGCCATCCCGCTGTGGGGGAGGGAAGGGGCGCGCCTGTTATGGCCGCCGGCCAGGAGGTGGGGG
This sequence comes from Stenotrophomonas sp., assembly GCA_035539015.1. GTDB lineage: Bacteria > Pseudomonadota > Gammaproteobacteria > Xanthomonadales > Xanthomonadaceae > Stenotrophomonas_A. The sequence continues at coordinate 21,926 of DATLJF010000307.1, forward strand.
TCTCCAGAATCGGCGTTCGATAGCCTCGCGCTTGCCAGATATGTGCGGCAAATGAATTTTTCGTCATATTCTATTCCCCTGGCGAATACGGCTGTACCAGCAAGAGACTCCTCATGGCATCTTCCAGCACCCCTTGGTTCAACGCATCGCGGCTCAAGACCCGCCAATTGCTGCTTCTGCTGCACCTGTACGAACAGCGCTCGGTCCTGCGCGCGGCCGAGGCGGCCAGCATGACCCAGCCAGCCGCGTCCAAGCTGCTGGCCGAAATGGAGGACCTGCTCGGGGTCAAACTGTTCGAGCGCCATGCCCGCGGGGTCGAGCCGACCTGGTATGGGCAGGTGCTGGTACGGCGTGCGCGCGCGGCAATGTCGGAGATCGGGCGCGCGCAGGAGGAAATCGCCGCGCTGCGCAGCGGGCGCATGGGCCAGGCCTCGATCGGCACGGTGGTCAACCCGGGCACCACGCTGGTGCCGCAGGCCATCGCCGAGGTCAAGCGCGAGTTCCCGGACATCCTGATCCGGGTCGAGATGGACTACAGCCGCCACCTGGTGGCCAAGCTGCTGGACGGCCAACTGGACATCGTGATCGGCCGCATCATGGGCCCGGAAGGCGCGGGCGAGCTGGACTTCGAGCCGCTCGCCGACGAACCGCACTCGGTCATCGCCCGCGCCGGCCACCCGCTGGCCAACCGCGGCACCCTGCAGCACGTGGACCTGGTGCGCTACGGCTGGGTGCTGCCGCCGGCCGACAGCGTGTTGCGCTCTCGCCTGGACTCGATGTTCCTCGAGCACGGCGTGCAGGCACCGATGAATGCAATCGAGACGTCATCGCTGCCGGTCACCACCAATCTGTTGCGTGGCAGCGACTTGCTCACCGCCTTGCCGGTGGATTCGGTGGCGCCGCTGATCCAGGCCAAGCTGTTGACCGTCCTGCCGATCGACCTGGGCGTGCGGATGGAGTCCTTCGGGATCATCCTGCGCCGCGACTACGTGCTACCGCCCGGGGCCGAGCGGATCCTGCAGGCGTTACGCAGCACCGCCCGCCGCCTGTACCCGGCGCTGAGGCCGTGAGCTGCGCGGCATTGAACGGGTAAACGTTTCCCCGCAGCGAACCCGTGGCCATGCCGGAATGGCATAGCGCGCGTCAATTTTTTCATTGGTGCGCCTGCGCGCCCTCCCCGTATACGTGGGGGCGCGGGAGGGTGCCGAAGCGACGCCAAGTCGGGCTCCGATCCGCCGCCACAGGGGACGCGCCGCACCGGTGCGTGTGAGGCGGCCGCGATTGCCCTGCCGCCACTTCAAACACAAAACTCGAACTTACTCACGCTTTCATCGTTCGTCCTGGGAGGGAAACACGATGTCGATCGTCGAAGTGAGCCGTGCGCCGGCAGGACCGTGCGCGCGTCGGAACCGTTTGGCCTTTTCTCCGCGCAGCCTGTTGGCCGCGGCCATCGCCTTGCAACTGGCGGCACCGGCATGGGCGCAGGAGGCCACGCCGCCGGAACCGGCGGCGCAGCCGGCACCGGCCAGCAGCCCCAGCAATCGTTCGCAGGCCACTACGCGCCGGCGCGATGCCGCCGTCGACCTGGACACCGTCGAAGTGCGCGGCGTGCGCGCCAGCCTGGTGCAATCCCAGGTGATCAAGCGCGATGCCGAGCAAATCGTCGATTCGGTCAGCGCCGAAGATATCGGCGCCTTGCCCGATCGCAGCGTCACCGAAACCCTGCAGCGTGTCTCCGGCGTGACCATCGATCACTTCATGGCGCGCAATGATCCGGACCATTTCTCCGCCGAAGGTAGCGGGGTGATGATCCGCGGCCTGACCCAGGTGCGCGGCGAGCTCAACGGCCGCGACATCTTCAGTGCCGCCAGCGGCCGCGGCCTCAGTTTCGAAGACGTGCCGGCCGAATTGATGGCCGGTGTGGACGTGTACAAGAACCCCTCGGCCGAGATCATCGAAGGCGGCCTCGGCGGCACGGTCAACCTGCGCACGCGCAAACCCTTCGACCAACCGGGCCGGCTGATCGGCGGCACCGCCGACGTCAACTACGGCGATTTCAGCAAGGAATGGAAGCCCTCGGCGTCGTTCCTGTTTTCCGACCGCTGGCAGACCGGCGTCGGTGAAATGGGCTTCCTGGTCGACGTGGCGCATTCGGAACTGGCCACGCGCTCGGATGGCATCCAGGTCGAGCCGTTCGTGCGCCGCACCGACGACGCCGTGCGCGCCGGCAGCGATTTCGACCAGGTCTACGTGCCCGGCGGCATCAACTGGCGCGAGCTCGATTTCAATCGCAAGCGCGATGGTGTCGGCGCCGCCTTCCAGTGGCGGCCGAGCGACGCCACCGAGGTCTACGTGCAATACCTGCGCTCCAAGTACGACATGAACTGGCAGGAGCGCGCGGCGTTCTTCAACGACAGCAACGACGCCATTACCCCGGCCGCCGGCACTACCTTCCAATACGACGACAACGGCGTGTTCGTGAGTGGTTCGCCGGTGTCCAGCTCGTGGCGCGGCAATCTCACCAGCGACGGCGTGCGCTTCAACACCGACAATCGCTATGCCAACCAGAAGACCACGACCTCGGATATCTCGGGCGGCTTCAGCCATTACCTCAACGACAACCTGGTGCTGCGCGGCGACATGCAGCTGGTGCAATCGGAGAGCGAGCAGCTGGATTTCACCGTCTTCACCGCCACCTATCTGCCCGGCCTGAGCTATGACCTGTCCGGCAAGTACCCCTCGGTGGCGATCCAGGACCCTGCCTACGCGGCCGACCCGGCGAACTACTTCTGGGCCGCGGCCATGGACCACCTGGCGAAGAATCGCGGACGCCAGCTGTCTACCCGGCTGGACCTCGAATACACCTTCGAGGACAGCAGCTGGCTGCGCTTTGCGCGTTTTGGCATGCGCGCCACCAGTCGCACCCAGACCAACAAGAACTCCGGCTACAACTGGGGCGTGCTGACCGACAACTGGGCCACCATCCCGACCACCGCCAGCGGCCTGGCCACGCTGGATGCCTATCTCAACGGCTCGGCGCACCTGTACACGTTCCCGAATTTCTTCCGTGGCAAGGTCAACCTGCCGGGCAACCTGCAGTTCCCGGTCGATTCGCTGCCGAAGAACTACACCGCGACCTCCGAACTGCTGCAGCAGTTCTACGACCTGCGCGGCTGGGGCTGGGCGCCGGACCAGTACAACCTGCAGGACACCAACCGCCAGTTCGAGCGCACCGAAGCGGCCTACGCGATGCTGTATTTCGGCAATGACGAGGCGCTAGGGGTGCCGGTGGACGGCAATGTCGGCGTGCGCATCGTGCAGACCAAGACCCAGGCCGACGGCTATGGCCTGTTCCCGGACCTGTCGGCCACAGCCGCCTCTGACGAGCTGAAAGCGCTGTACCACGGCCAATATTTCGATACCAACTCGCGCGGCACCTACACCGACGTATTGCCCAGCCTCAACCTGCGCTTCAAGCTGGCCGAGGACCTGCAGTGGCGCATCGCCGCTTCGCGGGCGATGGCGCGGCCGGATTTCACCCAACTGCAGGCCTTCCTGCAGCTGGCGGCCACTACCGAGAACGATGGCACGGTGTCGGAGTGGACCGGTACGGCCGGCAACCCTGATCTCAAGCCGATGACCGCCAACCAGCTCGACATGGCGCTGGAGTGGTACTTCGACAGCAGCGACCTGCTGTACACGACGTTGTTCTACAAGGACGTCAAGAACTACTTCTCCACCCAGACCCGCACCGAATCCTATGGCGGGCAGGACTGGCTGGTGACGCGCCCGTACAACATGGACAAGGGCGTCATCCAGGGCTTCGAACTGGGCTACACCCAATTCTTCGACTCGCTGCCGGGCTGGATGAGCGGCTTCGGCGTCACCGGCAACTTCACCTTCGTGGACAGTTCCGGCGGGGTCAACACGGCGACCGACCCGTACAGCAACACCACGGTGATCGGGGTCAAGCTGCCGCTGGAAGGGCTGTCGCGCCGCAGCTACAACCTCGCCGGCATCTACGAACAGGGACCGTGGTCGATCCGCCTGGCCTACAACTGGCGCTCGCGCTATTTGCTGACCACCAGCGACGCGGCGACCCATCTGCCGACCTGGGCCGACGATTACGGGCAGCTGGACGGTTCGGCCTTCTACCGCTTCGATGACCACTGGCAGCTGGGCGTCCAGGCCAACAACCTGACCGACTCGACCACCAAGGTGTTGATGGGGCCGACGTCCTATGCGGACGGCGAGGTCGATACGCGGCTCTATACCCGCGGGTGGTTCTTGAACGATCGGCGCTATTCGCTGGTCCTGCGGGCGAGCTGGTAAGGGCAGGGGCACGGCCGGCGCCCGGGGCCGCCCCGGGCGCCGTATCCTGATGCCTGCGCCAAGCGCCTGCCAGCCCGGAGGCCAAACAGGACAAGCCCTGGGTCAAGGCCGCGACAGCCGTCACGGAGTCGTATACGAAAACTTTATATTTGCCCGCCAAATTTTCATTGGTAGGGCATGACGAGCCGCGCCTATCCTGCGCCGGCAGCTGAACGTGAAGGGGCCTTCTGGGTCCTCCACGGCCCGCCACCGCCGACCACGGCGGGGCAGGGTGCCCCGGCAGCACATAAAAAACCGAGGCAGGGCGCGCATCCCGCGTGACCACTGTCAAAAAATTTGAGTACATGCGTCCTGGGAGGGAGCACCATGTCAGTGCAACATCGCCACGTTCCGGCAGCTTCGGCCGTGGGTTCGACCCGCAACTTCCGTCGTTCGATCATGGCCGTGAGCGTCGCCGCGCTGCTGAGCACGCAGGCCTACGCCCAGGACGCGACCCAGGAAGACAAGCCGGTCGACCCCGCCACCACCCAGCTCGATACCGTCCAGGTCACCGGCACCCGCAGCTCGGTCACCAAGGCCCAGCTGGTCAAGCAGAACGCCGAGCAGATCGTCGACTCGATCGTGGCCGAAGACATCGGCAAGCTGCCCGACAACAACGTCGCCGAAGCCCTGCAGCGCATCTCGGGTATCCAGATCGCGCGCGCTTACGGTGAAGGCAGCACGATCGCCATCCGCGGCCTGACCCAGGTCCGCACCGAACTCAACGGCCGCGACATCTTCACCGCCAACGACGGCCGCGGCCTGAGCTTCGAAGACGTGTCGGCCGAACTGCTGGCCGGCATCAACGTCTACAAGAACCCGTCGGCCGACATGATCGAAGGCGGCCTCGGCGGCACCGTCGACCTGCGCACGCGCATGCCGTTCGACTACGACGGCATGAAGATCGCCGGCAGCGCCCAGTACAACTACTACGACCTGGCCGACAAGGGCGAGACCGCGTTCTCCGGCCTGTTCTCCAACCGCTGGCAGACCGGCATCGGCGAGATCGGCCTGCTGGTGAACCTGTCGCAGCAGGATGGCTCGTTCCGCCAGGACACCATCTCGATCGAGCCGTGGTGGGTGCAGACCGACATGCCGGGCCATGAGGGCCAGGAGGTCTACGTCCCGCGCGGCGCCGGTATCAACACCACCGAAGGCGACCGCAAGCGCAAGACCGGTTCGGCCGCGCTGCAGTGGCGCCCGAACGACGATGTCGAGGTCTACGCGCAGGTGATGCGTTCGGACTACGACTTCCAGTGGCACGATTACTCGTTCTTCGTCTACGGCAACGGCAACCCGATGATTGGCGCGGCCAACATCGAGACCA
>DATLJF010000308.1:0-17199 GCA_035539015.1 Stenotrophomonas sp.
TCCCAGCCATCGAGTTTGTCGGAACGGTTGTTGACCGGCTGCGACATGGTGAACGGGATGATCGGGTCGCCCGGCTGGCCGACGATCGTACCTGCCGCCGCATTGACGCCGGGCTGGCCGTCGAAGTTGTCGAAGATGTAATCGCGGATGCACGGACGATCGGTGCTGGCGCAGCCGCCGGCGATGGCCGCGTTCCAGTACGCGCCACCGGCGGGGGTGTGCACGTCGTCGTACGGGGTCTGCACGCTGGACTGGCTGGCGATGAAGTTGTCGATCTTCTTGTGGAAGTAGCCGAGCGACACATAGCTGGCATCGGCGTAGTACCACTCGGCCGACAGATCGATGTTGCGCGACTCCAGCGGCTTCAGGCCCGGGTTGCCGGAAGAACCGGTGCCGCCGTCGAAGCGCGCCACGCCGCCCAGCGAGGTCGCCGCGTTCATGTCACCCCAGTTCGGGCGGCCGATGCTTTCGCTATAGCTGGCGCGCAGCTTGACCTCGTCGGTCACGTCCACGGCCACGTCGAAGTTCGGCAGCCAGTACTTGTACTCACCATCCTCGCGGCGGAATTCCGAGCCGCTGTAGACGATGTTGAACTCGTTGGCCCCGGCCCAGTTGATCCCCACCGGCGCCGGTTGCAGCGACTGCGCGGTGATCTTGGTTTCTTCGTAGCGCACACCGGCGTTGACGCTGACCGGCAGGCCCCAGTCGAAGGTGTTGCTCCAGTTGATGTACGCGCTGCGCGACTTCTCCAGCACGCGGCTGTCGCCGACGGTGCGGTTGGCGGTGCTGCCCGGCACTGGTGCGCCGGTGTAGTCGTAGGACGCCAGGTAATCGGCGGCAGAGCCCTTGCCGGCGCGCACCCAGGCGTCGGCGGCGAGCTGGCGCACGGTGCCGAAGTCGAAACCGAAATAATCATCGGTGAAGTTGGGATTGCTGGCGCCGTTGAACTGGTCGAAGTAGTCGCCCATGTGCTCCAGCTGCCACACCTCGTCCGGGTAGTCGGCCGCGCTGGTGGCACCGCCCCAGGTGTCGAGCTGGACGTTGGTGAAGGCCGAGCGGTTGTTGTAGGTGGTCGAGGCGACGCCGAAGTTCAACTTCGAATAGTTCTCGAACACGAACTCGCCGCTGCCCTGCCACTGTTCGATCTCGGCGCGGTTGTAGTTGTTGCTGAACACCGAACCGGTGACCAGCATCTGCGACGGGTCGATCACGGTCTGGCCGGGTGGCAGGATCAAGGTCAGGATCGGGAAATTGCCGCTGAAGTCGGCGATGTTGCCGGCGCGGAAGAACCCGGCGCTGCTGAGCGTATTGCTGGAGCCGTACGGGCTGTCCGGCTCGGAGGTGGCCGAGGAATTGTGGTAGTCCATCGTCAGCGTGAGCTGCTCGCTGACGTTCCACTGCACGTTGAAGCCCAGCGACTTGTTCTGGCGCTTGACCGCGAAATCGGCGGCGCCGTTGGCGAAGTCGGAATTGCCGTTGTAGAGCTCTTCGTAGTACAGCGGCGAAGAGCCCGAGCCCGGCGTCCACGCGCTGACGTTCGGGGTCATGTTGAACCACACCGACATGTCGTTGCGGCGGGTGTGGATCTTGTTCTCGGAGTAGGTGTAGTCCAGGGTCGCGGTCAGCTCTTCGATCGGGCGCCACTGCAGCACGGCCTGGCCGTTGGTGCGCTTGCGCTCGACCGAATTGATGCTGTAGCCCAGGCTTTGCGGCATCGAATAGACATCGTTCGGGCCGGGACGGTTGGTGATGTTCTCTGAACCGGGCTGGCCCGGCAGCGGCAGCGCCGAGCCACCACCGGCGCCGTTGGGCTGCGGCGTATCGATGAACGGACGCCAGCCATTGCCCGGCGCCACGAAGGCCGAGGCCGAGCCGGAATCACGCTCCTGGTAGCTGGCACTGAGGCCCACGCCGAACTGGCCATCGGCCGAAGTGGTGCTGAAGATGCCCGACAGCTCCGGGGTGACCGAGCTGCCCTTCAAGCGACCCGGCAGGTCGTCGTCGGAGGTGTCCCACACGCCCTTGGCGGCGGCGCTGGCATGGGTGCCGGGGTTGTCGAGCGGACGCGCGGTGCGGATGTTGATGGTCGCGCCGATGCCGCCGGTCGGGATATCGGCGCGGCTGGTCTTGTAGACATCGACCTGCGAGATGGATTCAGAGGCCAGGTCGCTGAACTCGAACGCACGGCTGCCGGTCGAGGTCGGCATCTGCCGGCCATTGAGCAGCACCAGGTTGAAGTCCGGGCCCATGCCGCGCACGGTCACGCGTGAGCCCTCGCCGTTGCTGCGGTCGATCGATACGCCGGAAATGCGCTGCAGCGATTCGGCCAAATTGGAATCCGGGAACTTGCCGATGTCCTCGGCGACGATGCCGTCGACCACGCCCTGCGCGTCGCGCTTGAGGTTCATCGACGAGGTGAGGCTGCCGCGGATGCCGGTGACCTGGACGGTGTCCAGCGTGGTGGCCGGGTCCTGGCTGTTGGTGGCGGTGGCGCCAGTGCTGACCGCGCTGGTCGGCGGCGGGCTGGCTTCCTGCGCGAAGGCCGGGCCCGCGAGGGCGACCATCAGGGCCGAAGCCAGGACGTGTTGCTTGGGTACGTAATGCACTGCCTTCATGGAACTTCCCTCCCCGGAGTCGCGATGACGTGGTGCTGCGTCGAGTTGTGCGGCGCTAGCGGGATGTCCGCTATAGCCGGAACTGATAAGTCCGGAGCGAATTGGAATCGCATCTGACAGCGTTGTCAAACTTTGTGACAAAGCCGCAACAAACGCGACAAAAACCGCGTTTTTCCCCTGGAAATCATGCTGCGCCGCAATGGAACACGGCGATGACAGCGCGTGTCCGATTGGCACTCGGATGACTGTTAGCGCTACCTGCCAGTGGACAAGGATGTCTTGTAGAAGACAGTGGTTCGAGGGGTCTGCGGGCGGCCGTTGGCTCGCCCGGATTTCATTACGAAGGCCCCTTCTCCCGGCTCGGGAGAAGGGTCAGGCTCAGCCCTCGGCGTGCGCCGCCGGATGCGAGGAGCGCCGGCGGAATTTGCGCGACAGCCATTCGCCGAGGTCATCGACCACGGTGAACGCGGCCGGGATCACGATCAGGCTCAGCAGCGTGGAGGTGATCAGGCCACCGATCACCGCAATGGCCATCGGCGCGCGGAAGCTCGAATCGCCGGAGAAGCCCAGCGCGATCGGCATCATGCCCGCGCCCATCGCCAGCGTGGTCATGATGATCGGCTGGGCGCGCTTGCGGCAGGCATCGACCAACGCATCGTGCTGGCTCAGGCCATGCTCGTCCTCGGCGATGACGGCGTAGTCCACCAGCAGGATCGAGTTCTTGGTGGCAATGCCGATGAGCATCAGCAGGCCGATCAGCGCCGGTAGCGACAGCATGTTCTGGGTCAGCAACAGCGCACCGAATGCACCACCGGCACATAGCGGCACCGCGGCCAGGATGGTGATCGGCATCAGCGCATGGTTGAACAACAGCAACAGCACCATGTAGATGCACACCAGGCCGGCGGCCATCGCCAGCAGGAAGCCGATGAACAGCTCGACGAACACCTCAGCATCGCCGGTGTTGAGGAAGCTCACGCCCGGCGGCAGCTGCTTGACGCTCGGCAGCGTCTGCACTTCTTCCATGACATCGCCCAGCGGGCGGCCATTGAGTTCGGCGGTGAGGGTGACGTTGCGCTGGCGCTGGTAGCGCGAGATCTGCGACGGACCACTGCCGGCGCGGATATCGGCCACCGCCGACAGCGGCACCGGGCCGTAGCGGCCGGGCACGCGCAACTGGCCGATCAAGGCCGGGTTGGCCAGGGTCGCTTCGGCAAAGCCCACCCGGATCGGCACCTGCCGGTCCGGCAGGTTGAGCTTGGCCAGGCGCTGCTCGTAGTCGCCAGCGGTGGCGATGCGCGCGGCCTCGGCAATGGCGGCCGTGGCTACGCCCAGGTCGGCCGCACGCGCCGGGTTCGGCACGATCTGGATTTCCGGGCGCAGCAACGAGGCGGTGGAGGTGACGCTGCCAAGGCCGGACATGCCGCGCAGGTCGCGTTCCAAGGCGGTGGAGGCGTCCTGCAGGCGCTGCGGGTCATCGCCGGACAGCACCAGCTGCAGCAGGTTGCCCGGCTCCGAACTCACGTAGCTCACGCGCACGCCCGGCAGGTTGGCCAGGCGCGCCCGCGCGTCGCGCTCCAGCGTGCGCTGGTCGCGATCGCGCTTGTCGGCCACGCCCCAGTCCAGCACCAGGGTGGCCTTGCGCGCGTCGGCCACGCCGGTGGTCGAGGGATCGCCCAGGTCGAGCACGCTGCCCACCGCGGTGTAGACCTGCTTGAGCTCGGGCATGTCCTTGAGCAAGGCACGGGCGCGCTCGGCCACGGCCACGGTTTCCTGCAGGCGGGTGCCGGGCGGCAGTTCCAGGCTGAGATTGCTGCGGCCCAGGTCGGACTGCGGGATGAAGGTGGCCGGGATCAGCGGCACCAGCGCCAGCGAGGCGACGAACAGGCCGGTGGCGATCCACAGCGTGCGGCCGCGATGGCGCAGCGCGGCATCGACGCAGCCCAGGTACCAGCGCATCAACCGCGAATCGCCCTTGTCTTCGCCATGCGGCTTGAGCAGGTAGGCGGCCATCATCGGCGTCAACAAGCGCGCCACCAGCAGCGAGAACAGCACCGCGGTGGCCGCGGTCCAGCCGAACTCGCGGAAGAACTTGCCGGCGATGCCGGGCATGAAGGCCACCGGCACGAACACCGCCGCCAGGGTCAGCGAAGTGGCGATGACCGCATTGCCGATCTCGCCGGCCGCCTCGGTCGCCGCTTCCAGCGGCGGCTTGCCCATGCGCAGGTGGCGCACGATGTTCTCGATCTCCACGATCGCATCGTCCACCAGGATGCCCACCACCACCGACAGCGCCAGCAGGGTGATCATGTTCAAGGTGAAGCCAAAGAAATACATCACCGCGAACGTGGGGATGATCGACAACGGCAAGGCCAGCGCCGACACCCACGTGGCGCGCCAGTCACGCAGGAACAGCCACACCACCAGCAGCGCCAGCAGCGCGCCCTCGTAGAGCATCGTCATCGACGATTCGTAGGAGCGGTGGGTTTCGTCGATCGCGGTGGTGACCAGGCGGAAGTCGATGCCGGGGTGCGCGGCCTTGATCGCGTCGAGCGCCTTGTGCACGCCCGCCTCCACCTTGACCTCGCTGGAACCGCGGGTGCGCGACATCGAGAACGCGACCACCGGCTTGCCGTCCAGCAACGCCGCCTCGGTGGGATCGGCGGCGGCATCGGTGATCGTGGCCAGGGTGGACAGGCGCGCGGCGCGGCCGTCCGGCAGGCTGATCGAGAAATCGCGCAGCGCCTGCGCGTCGGCCACGGTGCCCAGCGTGCGCACGGTTTGCTGCGCGCCCTCCAGCTCGGTCTTGCCGCCGGCACGCTCTACCTGGATCTGCGCCAGCTGCTGCGAGACGTTGCCGGCGGTGATGCCGAAGGCCTGCAACGCGTTCGGGTCCAGGTCCACCCGCACCTGCCGCTGCACCCCGCCGACCCGGGTGACGCGGGCCACGCCGGGCACCCCGTACATCGCCCGCGAGACATCGCGATCGACGAACCAGCTGGCCTCGTCCGGGGTCATGTGCGGTGCCACCAGGGCGTAGGTCATCAGCGAGCCGCCGATGTCGACCTTGGAGATCACCGGTTCCTGGATGTCCTGCGGCAGGTCGGTGCGGATGCGGGTGACCGCATCGCGGGTGTCGTCCAGCGCCGTGGCCAGGTCGGCTTCGAGCTGGAACTCGATGGTGGTCACGCTCACGCCTTCGCTGACGGTGGACATCACCCGCTTGACGTTGTTGACCGTGGCCACCGAGTCCTCGACCTTGCGCGTGACCTCCGCTTCCAGCTGGCTCGGCGAAGCGCCGGGCTGGGTCACGGTGACGGTGGTCATCGGGAAGGCGATGTCGGGGAAGCGCGCGACCGGCAGCTGGTAGAAACCCCACAAGCCGGCCACGCACAGCACGAAGAACACCAGCAGCGCCGGTAGCGGGCGCTTGATCGCCCAGGCGGAAATATTCATCGGGCGCCCGCCTTGGCATCGGTTACCACGCGCACGCGATCGCCCTCACCGAGGAAGCCGGCGCCATCGACCACCACGCGCTGGCCCACTTTCAGGCCCTCGACGATCTCGGTGCGGCCTGCCGCCACCTGGCCGGTACGCACGCGCAGCCGCTGCGCGGTCTGCTTGTCGCTGACGCTGAAGACGTAGCTGTGGCCATCGCGCTGCACGATCGCCGCGCTCGGGATGGTCAGGGCCTGGCCCTCACCGGTGACGATGCGGCCTTCGACATACACGCCGGGCTTGAGCGGACCGGGCGCCGGCAGGTCGGCGAACAGCGTGCCGGTACGGGTCTGCGCGTCCACGCCCGGGCTGACCGCGCGGATGCGACCGGCGATGTCCTTGCCGCCATAAGGCAGCACCACCGTGTTGCCGACCGCCACATCTGCCAGCTGGTCTTCCGACAACTCGGCGCGCCATTCCAGGCGGCCATCGCGGATCAGGCGCAGCAGCTCATTGCCGGAGGCCACCACCTGGCCGGGCTGGACCAGGCGCTTGGAGATCACACCATCGGCCGGCGCGCGCAGCTCGGCATAATCGCGCTGCAACTTGGCTGCATCGCGACGTGCGCGCGCGGTGGCGGTCTGCGCCTCGGCATCGCTACGGGTGGCGCGCAACTCATCCAGGCTGCTGGCGCTGATGAGCTTCTCGGCCGCCAGCTTGGCGCCGCGATCGTAATTGAGCCCGGCCAATTCCTGCGCCGTCTGCGCCTGGCGCAGCGAGGCCTCGGCCTGGGCCAACTCACTGTCCAGGGTGCGGTGATCGAGCGTGAGCAGGACCTGCCCTTGCTTGACCCACTCGCCGACATCCACGTTCAACGCGGTCACCCGCTTGCCGCTGAGCTCCACGCCCAGCTGCATCTCCTCAAAAGCCGACACCGGCCCGGACACCAGCACCGTACGGGCCATCGGCTGGGTTTGTGCAGCGGCCAGGGAGACCGGCATGGCCGAGGCCTGCGGATCCTCCTCGGCCTTCTTCTCCGAAGCACCACAAGCAGACAGCAACAAGCCGATCAATAACGGGGAAGACCAACGCAAGGTTTGGGCACGCATGGAGGATTCTGTGATCGAAGGGAAAAGGGAACCGCCGGGCTGGGCGCGATGCGCGTTGGCAAGCGGGCAAGAGGTCATGGCTAGCGCGCCGAAGGCGCGGGCTGGTGGTTCGCCGCAGGCACCAGCCGCAGCTGGACACCATCGAGCAGCAGGCCCACCCCCTGCTCGAAGCGCCGTTCAAGATCAGGTTCGGTCAAGTAGTGGCGGGCCTGCCAGCAATAAGGGAAGCGCGCCTGCGCCAGGCTCATGAACGTGGCACTGACCTGCTCGAAGGCAGGATCATTGACCGGCAGCGACTGCTCCTCGATAACGAAACCGAGCACGTAATAGATGAGGTCCATGGCCGTGGTGGCAGCAAAATCCACCGACGCCCCGGCCTCGGCCAGCGCTGCAATGGTCGCCTCGCCCACGCGCATGACATTCTCGGTAGCCAGATAGGTGCCGGCATACACACGCGCGCCATCGCGACGCGCCTTGAAGGCGTGGCGGAACTCATGCGCGATCTGCAACAGCGTGGCGCGCCAATGCTGGCCGGGCGGGATATCGCGAGCAACCTCATGGATCAGCGCATCGGCCATGGCATCGACCAGGGCCTGCTTGCTCTTGAAGTGCCAATACAGCGAGGGCGCGCGGATGCCGAGCATGCAGGCGACCTTGCGCAGGCTCACGCCTTCCAGGCCGGCTTCGTCGAGCAGGCGGAACGCGGCTGCGATGATCTGGTCCTGGCCGATGGCCTTGCGCACGGGTTTGCCTAACGATGTTAGTGGGCGCGAATCTAACAGCGTTAGGTTTGGTGTTGCAAGCGGCCTATGGACTCTTGTTTGATCCGTGCGGCGTTCGGGGCGGTGCCCTTGCCCGGGGGACGCCAATATCTGCATCCATGCGGGGCTCGTTTGGGCGACGTCCTGTCGCCCAACGCCCCCGGGCAAGGGCACCGCCCCAAACGCCCGATAGAAATTCGCGTTGGTGTGGGGAGAGAAAAAGCACCCTCATCCGTCGCTGTCGCGACACCTTCTCCCAATGGGAGAAGGACGGCATGCATTTCGCCAGTAGAAATCAATTGTCCACAGCGCCAGCTGTCCTTCTCCCGTTGCGGGAGAAGGTGCCGCGACAGCGGCGGATGAGGGTGCTTTTTCTCTCCCTACAAACCAGGCTGATCTATCGGGCGGTCGGGGGCAGACCCGTTTCGGGACAATTGGCGACATGGATGTCGCCCTATCGGCTACGCATTTCCCTAGCCGTTGCGACGGCATCACCTCGTTACCCGCGGACACGTTGAGGGGGCGCGGATGGGTTCACGACGTGTCCCGAAACGGGTCTGCCCCCGACCGCCGCACGTAAAAACAAAACAATTCAATCAGACCCGTCCCCAGCATCAGCAGCAACCTCCTGCCAACTAGCATCCGGATCGAACCGCTTCATAGCCTTGGCAACAGCCTCCCCACCCTTGCCAAGGTCCTTCTCGAACACCTGCCCCTCCTGGCTGATCATGAAGCTCATCACCCCGTTCTCCCCGTACTGCGCCGGCCAGGCGACCAGCGCAAAACCGCGGCTCATGTTGTCGCCGATGCGATAACTGTAGGCACCGCCCGGCGCCGAAGGCCCCTGCCCGTCCAGGATGCGGAAGTGATAGCCGTGCCAGTCCGCACCCGGCTGCACGTCGCCGAATAGCGGCCCCAATGGGCTGATCTCGCCGCTGTCGTCGTCGGCCCAGTACAGGCCGTCGTGCTTGCCGTCGGTGCTCAGTATTTTCTGCGCGTATTCGAGGACGCCGTCGCCGTCGCGGTCGAGTTCGGCGTATTCGGTCTGGGCGTCGTGGTAGGCGCGTACGGATTGCACCGCCGCCAGTTCGTTGCGGCCGATGCGACGGGCGCGGATTTCGGCGATGCCGGCTTGGTTGTCGAAGTGCCAGCCGGCGGCGTCTTTGGTCAGCGGCACCGGAAAGGTCCACGCTGGCTTGCCCACGCTGAGCTGGGTCTTGCCGTCTGCGCCGGCGACGAGTTCGTGGTGTTCGCGGTAGTGCTGCAGGAAGGCGTCGACATCGCTGCGCTCGATGCCTTCGGGCGGAACGTAGTCTTGCCAGTCGGCGCCAAACAGGGCGGCGAGTTTGGCCGGGTCGGCGCGCTGGGTGCCCAGGGTGTCGACCAGGGCTTGGGCCGCGGCTTCGGCGGTGGGGAAGGTTTGCGTTGCGGCCGCCAGGCTGGGGCCGGTGACGGCCAGGAGCAGTGCCAGGGCGATCGCGGTTACACACGAATGGGTCTTCACGCGAGGCTCCGTGTCAGTGGCGACGGCCGCCGCCCTGTCGCTGCGGCGGGTGGGAGGGACGTTGCACGGGATGGGCTTGCGGCCGCGATGCGGCCGGCCGGTGGGCCGCGGCCTGGCTGTTGTGGCCGCGCTGCATTTGCGCGTGTGCGGCGTTCGGATGGCTGGCGCCCTGGAAGGCGTTGTGTTGCGCGGCGTTGCCGGGCTGGGCGCGTTGGTGTGCCTGCTGCCGCACTTGCTGATTGCTGCCTTGGGTCTGCCGATGGGCGACTTGCGGGTGCGGGCGGGCGGCGGCTCCGCCCTGCCCGGCATGCGGCCGCTCGCGCGCGCCGGCGCCGGCATTGGCGGCGCGTTGCGCCCTGTCGTGGTCAGCACCGGCGGCACGTTGCGCTCGGTCGTGGCCGGCGCCTCCCGCCCGCTGCGATGCTGCGGTAGCCGCTTGCGCGCGCTGGCGCGCAGCGTCGTGGTGGATGCCGCCGTCGCGGGCGCCGATCCGGTCACCGCCGCGTTCGCTGGCTGCCTTGGCGCGTTCGCGCGCCTGCTGGTTGTTGCGTGCTGGCGCTTCGATACCGTGCTGCTGGATCGAAGCCCGCGCCCGCTCGCGTTCCTGGGCGCGCGCCGGGTCGTCGCCGCGGAAGTTCGCGCGGCGGTCGGCGCCGTCCAGCTGCCGGCCGAACTGTTCGCGGCTGGCGCGGTCGCGATAAGGCACGCCGTCGCGGTGGCTCGGGTCGTGACGCCAGGTGTTCTGGTTGACGTCGAGGCGGCGGTTGACGTTGATGTTGTTGTAGCGGTTGACGTTGATGTCGACGTCGTCGTGGTGCCAGTCGAAGCCGCCCCACAACGAATCGGTGATCGCCACGCCCACCCCGAACGCCAGCCCGGCGGCCAATGCGTTGCCGGCGTAGTAGCCCGGCGGGGGTGGGTAGTAGGCCGGCGGATAGGCCGGATACGCCCAGCTGCCGTAGACGGTGGTCGGGTTGTAGCTGGGGACGTAGACCACGGCCGGGTCGGCCGGCTGGATGACGATGGTCTGCTCAGGCTCGGCGGCCGTGGCGAGGCCGGCATCTCCGGCGGGCGCGCTCGCCATCGCCGGCTCGGGCGCCGCATCCTGCACGCTGACGTTCTGGTACTGGTTCGAGCCCAGGTTGCCTGCAGCCTGCGCCTGCCGACGCAGCCGCTGCACGGCGTCCATCACCTGGTCGGGCTGGGCCAGGAACGAGTCGCCCAGCCGCTGTACCCAGGCCGGATCCTGGCCCAGCGTGGCCAATGCCTGCGGGAAGGCGACCAGGGATTGAACGCTGGGGTCCCAGGGCTGGTCGGCCACCTGCTTGACCGCGTCATCGCCCTTGGCCTTGGGATGGGCCTTGGACCAGGCCACCGCATCGGCGACGTTGCCCGGATAGGTGGAGGCCATCAGCACCTGGGCCAGCAGCGGGTCCGGGTATAGCGCGATCGGCGCCACCATCTGGTCGAGTTCTTCGCGGCTGAAGACCGCTTCGGAGGGAGCTGCGGACGCCTCCGGCGTAGCCGGCGCCGGCGTGGTGCTCACCGCGGGCGCGGCCGGCGGCGTCTTGCTCGTTTCGGCGTTCTGCTCGGACGTACGCGAACAAGCCGCCATCGCCAGCAGCAGGACCACCCCACCAGACAGCCACCGGATGCGCATGACGCCCCCTTGGGTTTAAGTGGCACGGGTTTACGTGGCACGCCGTTTACGTGACACGAGCACTTCGAGACAGCGCGACATTCGGTCGCCTGGCGTTATCCACGCGTGAGGGTAGAACGCGGACGCGATCAGGTTGTGCGACGAGGACGCCACATGCGGTTCGTCAACAGTAGAACTACCTAGAGAACTACCGCACAACTGCCGAGGCGCGACCGGCGTCGATATGCCAGCGTGCGCGGATAGCCGCATTGCACCGACACGCATTGCCCTGACACGTGTGCTCGCAACTCCCCCAGTCGTATCCGCAGTCCACCCCCGGAGAAGGCAAATGGCGAAGGCAGCGAAGGCAGCAAAAGCAGCAAAGGCGTCCCCTGGCAAGGCAACCGCGTCCAAGGCCAGTGGCGCGGACGCCAGACCCAATATCCTGGTGATCTGGGGTGACGACATCGGCATGTGGAATGTCGGTGCCTACACCCACGGCCTGATGGGCCATACCCCCAACATCGACAGCATTGCCTACGAGGGCATGTTGTTCACCGACCACTACGGCCAGCCCAGCTGCACCGCGGGGCGTGCGGCCTTCATCATGGGCCAGCTGCCGATCCGCACCGGCATGACCACCATCGGCATTCCCGGTTCAACCCGCGGCATCCAGAAGAGCGACCCCACGCTTGCCGAGGTGCTCAAATCGGTGGGCTACACCACCGCCCAGTTCGGCAAGAACCACCTCGGCGATCGCAACGAGTTCCTGCCTACCATGCATGGCTTCGACGAGTGGTTCGGCAACCTGTACCACCTCAATGCCGAAGAAGAGCCCGAAGAGCTGGACTATCCCGGGCAGAAGAATCCGGAATACAAGAAGACCTACGGCCCACGCGGCGTGCTGCATACCTGGGCCACGGACAAGGACGATGCCACCACCGATCCCAAATTCGGGCGCGTGGGCAAGCAGAAGATCGAAGACACCGGCCCGTTGACGCGCAAGCGCATGGAAACCTTCGACGGCGAGGTCGTGGAGCAGACGCTCGACTGGCTCGACCGCGTCGGCAATGGCGACCAGCCGTTCTTCTGCTGGTTCAACACCACCGCCATCCACATCCATTC
This sequence comes from Stenotrophomonas sp., assembly GCA_035539015.1. Lineage (GTDB taxonomy): Bacteria > Pseudomonadota > Gammaproteobacteria > Xanthomonadales > Xanthomonadaceae > Stenotrophomonas_A. Next base: position 12,192 of record DATLJF010000308.1, read on the forward strand.
GCATTCGCCGCAGAAGTGGATCCAGAAGGCGGTCGATGAAGGCCGTGCCGAGGAAGACGTGGTGCGGGCCAAGATGCTGGAGCATGACGAGCAGGTTGGCCAGGTGCTGGACAAGCTGCGCGAACTCGGCATCGAGGAGAACACGATCGTCATCTACAGCACCGACAACGGCAATGAGTTGATGCTGTGGCCCGACGGTGGCTACGCGCCGTTCCGCGGCGAGAAGGGCACCACCTGGGAAGGTGGCGTGCGCGTTCCGCACCTGGTGAGGTGGCCGGCGAAGATTCCGCCGCGCAGCGTGTCCAACGAGGCCCAGACCCATGAGGACGTGTTCGCCACGCTCGCCGCGGCCGCCGGGCTGCCGGATATCAAGGAAAAGCTGTTGAAGGGCCATACCCTCAACGGCACCAAGTTCAAGGTGCACCTGGATGGCTTCAACAACCTGGCGCACTGGACTGGCGAGACGCCGAAGTCGGCACGTCGCGTGGTCTATTACTACGACGAAACCGACCTGATGGCCATTCGCGTGGACAACTGGAAAATGCACATCGGGGTCAAGCGCGAAGGCAGCTGGTGGGATGCCAAGTACTACCCCAGCGTGCCGTACGTGTTCAACCTGCGCATGGACCCGATGGAAAAGATGGACCCGCAGTCGCACGAGTGGGGCTACATCGGGCGCAAGTTCTTCGCCTCCAAGTTGTGGGCGCCGACCGCCGGCGGCCCGTTCATTGCCGAACACTTGAAGAGCCTGATGGACTTCCCGCCTTCGCAAGGCGCCGACACCCTGAGCATGAAGAAGGCGCTGGAAGAGGCGCAGCGGAAGATGGAAAACCCCCACGGCAGCAGCAACTGACCCGATCGGCGCGGCGGCCACCGGCTGCCGCGCCGCCGCCCTGGCCCCAGGACGCCCGTGATGACCCCCCAGCCCTCCCCTACCGAGCACCCCACCGGTTCGCTTTCCAACGACCTGGCGCGTGGCCGCACGCACATGGCCAACGAGCGCACCCATCTGGCCTACCTGCGCACCACGGTCTCACTGATCGGCTTTGGCATCACCATCAACCGCTTCAGCATGTACCTCATACAGAGCGACGGCGCGCCCAAGGGCAGCCGCTGGCTGTTGCGCGACGCCGGCAATGCCGGCCTGGGCATGGTGGTGCTGGGACTGCTGTTGCTGGTGTGGTCTCTGGTGCGTTACTGGAAGGTCAGCAACGACATCGAACGCGGGGTGATCGTGCCGCGCCACCGCGCCACGATCTTCTTCACCCTCGGGCTGTTGCTGCTGGGCGGCCTGACCGCGCTGTGGCTGTTCCTCGAACGTTGAGGCTGCCGCCCTACTTCGGATACAGCAAGGTCACCGTGAACCGCAGGCCCCAGTCGGGGCCGCCATCGGGCTTTTCCAGGTAGGCGCGCACGCCACCCTGGTAGCTGATCATCTGGCTGCCGAGTTTTGAAATCTTCGAGTAGCCAATATTCAGCGGCACCGTCCACTGGTTGGCTTTCCAGTCGTAGGTGGATTCCAGGTTGAAGGTGAGCGTGCGCCCGCCGCTGAAGGCGCGCGACAGGAACGGCTGGACGAAGGTCGAGCTGATGTCGGCGCGATGGCTGCCGACCCCGCCAATGTCGGAGATATGGTTGAGCAAGGCGCCATAGGTCCAGCCATGTTCTTGCTTGAGCATCACCAGGGTCGGCCCCGCACCCCAGGTATCGGCGCCGAGGTCGTCGGTGCCGGTGGGCAGCAGCAACGCTGGCCCGATACCCCAGATCAGCCCGCCGGCGGTGGCTTGTTTCGGCGAGAAGAAGAAGCTCTGGGTGACATCGCCCAGCCCGGCCTGGTCGGTGCCGGGAACCACGTCTTTCTGGTAGATCACCGGCAGGATGGTGCGGGAGATCACATTCCAGTGTTCGGAGATCGAGAACGGCGCCACCGGCTGGATATTGAGGGTGTGGCGGTAGCCGTCGTCGCCGTAGGTCTCGTCGTAGTTGTACTGCAGCGGCACGCTGATCAGCGCGGCGACCGGGTTGGAGAGCTTCTTTGCCAATTCGTCTGCATCGCCGGACTGGGCAAGCGCAGTGCCAGGCAGGCTTGCTGCGGCAACAACCGTCAGGACTGTGGGGAAAATGCGCATGGCAAGGCTCCGTTGCGGATAGGCGCCGCCGGTCATGACGCCGGCGCGGAAAGGGGCAGGCGCAATGCGCCCTGCCCGGCGGCGGCGGGCGGGGCCTGGCGGAGGCTGCGCTGCAGATCGAGCATGGGCGTCTGTGGCACGTTGGTCATGCCGGTACTCGGCCGGTCAAGGTCGATCACCAGGCCGACGGCCAGGGCAAACAGCAGCAGCAACAGCGCGGTCGCCTTGGGCTGGTTGGCCCGCTCGTAGCCCACCAGCGCAGCGGCGAGCAATGCGAACAGCAGCAGCATGCGCAGGATGCGGGGCGGAATATGCGCCTGCCGCGTCGCCAGCCGTTCCGCGGCCAGGTCGATGGAGTCGTTGGTCGTAGAGACCACCAACGAGGCGCGAGGCGTGTCATGGAACCCGGCGATCGCACTGGTCATCACCGACCACAGCTCGTTCTGCAGCAGCTCGGTCTGGTGATAGCGCACCAGCTCCTCTTCGGAAGTGCGCGCCAGCCCAAAGGAGACGCGCGCGTCCACGTAGCGGCGCAGCACGTCCTGCATCCGCGCCCGCTCCTGCGGCGGCAACAGATCGGTACGCAGCCACGTGGTGCCCAGCGCGTTGGCCTCCTTGACCACCAACTCGCGACGGCTGTCGTAACGGTTCAGTGCCAGCGAGAAGGTGAAACCGATCAGCAGGGCCAGCAAGCCCAGCACCGAATTCATCGCGAAGGCGTCTTCGCCGGCGGCGTCCTTGCCCGGGCCCGGGATGGCGCCATCGTGCAGCCGCGTTCGCCGCCGCCGGCGCAGGTACATGCCGACCCCCTGCGCGGCCAATAGCAGCAGGTAGAACAGCAGCGTCAGCAGCCACAGCGGAGTGGAGGCCAGGCTGTAGGACATCGTGGGTTCCTTGCACGAGCTACGGAGTTAACGGTCTTTCACCACCACTGTCTGGCGCCCCCGACATCGGAAGGCGCCTCGCTTGGCGCGGCGATTGGCCAGAGCACGGGACATGCGCCCGCCAGACCGCGCTGGAGCGCGATGACGCCCTAGTTGGTGCGCATCGTCTCCAGTTCCTTGAGCCGCTTCATCGCGTCCTGCTGGCGCAAGGTGCCGTAGTTGATGTTGCTGGGATTGAGCGAGCTGCCGGCCTGGTACGGATACTCGTCGAAGTCCTGGAAGAAGGCCTTGATCTGGGCCTGGATCGGCACCAGCAGCCACATCTGCTGGCCGATGAACTGCATCGCCCCGCCGCCTTCCTCGATGCCACGCTCATAAGGATCCATGCGCAGGTTGGTGATCGTTGCCCAGGAAGTCACTTCGCGCTTGGCGGTGGCGATGTTGCCGTGGCTGGCCACGGCGAAACTCACCTTCCAGTCGGCGTAGCGCACTGCGTTGAGGTTGCCGCCCTGGTCGAAGTAGTACAACGCCTGGCGCGGACCCTGCTTGGCTTTGCCCCTGAAGTATTGGGTGAAGTCATAGCCATCCAGGTGGACCTTGAAGGTCTTGTCGCCGACCTTGTAGCCCTGCTTCAACTTGCCGGCCACATCGTCCACGCCGGCGGCCGCGCACAACGTCGGGAACCAGTCGATCAGCGAGATGATGTCGTTGTAGGCCGTGCCCGGCTTGATCACGCCCGGCCAGCGCACCATCATCGGGATACGCATGCCGCCTTCCCAGGTGGTGCCTTTCTCGCCACGGAACGGGGTCATGGCACCATCGGGCCACAGCGCGATCTCCGCGCCGTTGTCAGTGGTGTACAGGACGATGGTGTTGTCGGTGACGCCGAGTTTGTCCAGCTGGTCGAGCAACTGGCCGACGTGGCCGTCGTGCTCGACCATGCCGTCGGCATGCATGCCCTTGCCGGTGACGCCATCGGATTCGGGCTTGAGATGGGTGAACACGTGCATGCGGGTGGTGTTGAACCAGACAAAGAACGGTTTGTCGGCCTTCACGCTGGTGTCGATAAAGCCCTGCGCCGCCTCCAGGAACTCTTCATCGATGGTCGGCATGCGCGCCTTGTTCAGCGGCCCGGTGTCCTCGATCTTGCCGCCGGCCTTGGAATGGATGACCCCGCGCGGGCCGAATTTCTTCTTGAAGGCCGGATCCTTCGGATAGAAGTAACCTTCGGGCTCTTCTTCGGCGTTGAGGTGGTAGAGGTTGCCGAAGAATTCGTCGAAACCGTGGTTGGTCGGCAAGTGCTGGTCCTGGTCGCCGAGGTGGTTCTTGCCAAACTGGCCGGTGGCGTAGCCTTCGGCCTTCAGCACATCGGCGATGGTCGGCATCCAGTCGGCGATGCCGTGCGGGTCGCCGGGCATGCCGATGGTGAGCAGGCCGGTGCGGAAAGGCTCCTGGCCGAGGATGAAGGAGGCGCGCCCGGCGGTGCAGCTCTGCTGCCCGTAGGAATCGGTGAAAAAAGCACCCTCGTTGGCGATGCGGTCGATGTTGGGGGTCTGGTACCCCATCAAGCCACGGGTATAGGCGCTGATCTGGGGAATGCCGATGTCATCGCCGAAGATGACCAGGATGTTGGGCTTGCGGTCGGTGGAGGCTGCCTTGGGGGCCACACGTTGCTCCTAGTCCCGGCGGGGGAATGAGTAAGGAGCGACCAGCATCGGCTGACCCATGGCCGGCTTCATCGGTAAATCACGCAGCGCCGATCAGTACTAATACTGAAGGCCTGCCACGCCCACCTTCAGCTCGTGCGTTGGCGCACGCCAGCGCCTGCCTCAGTGGCCACGCTCGCGATGGCGTCGAGCAGTTGGGTGAGTCGATACGGCTTGGTCAGGAACACCGTCCCTTGCGGCAACGGACCCAGTTCGCTGCGCGGGTAGCCTGAGGTCAGGATGAGCCGGGCACCGGGATACAGCACGCGCACGCGTTCGGCCAGTTCGA
>DATLJF010000309.1:0-12634 GCA_035539015.1 Stenotrophomonas sp.
GTGCAATCCACTCAGCCATGGCCATGCGCCGCCCGCACGCGCTGCCGGATGCACCACTCGGCGGCAAACAGCAGCCCCATCATCACGTAGGCCAACAGTCCGTTGTAGAGCGCCCACGTGCGCTCGCTGGCCCACAACGCGGTGGCCAGGGCGAGCGTGCCGTTGAGCACGAAGAAGCCGCACCACACCTGGGTGACGCGACGGGTATAGGCAACCGCGTGCGGCGGCAGCGCCGGTTCGGATAGCCGCGCAATGCGCTCAACCGCGCTCGGCGGGAACCGCAGGCTGACCGCGAACACCGCCAGCAGCACCGCGTTGACCAGTGCCGGATAGAGTTTCAGCGGCAGGGCCTGGTTGAGCACGGTGGCCAGCAAGGCCAGCAGGCCAGCGCCGGCCGAGGCCGCGAGCCAGACCGGCTGCCGGGTGGCGGCCGCACGCAGCAGCGCCAGGGCGAACAGCAGCAGGGCCATCCAGCGCGGCTCGAAACGACCCATCGCCAGGTAGACCAGCAACGGGTAGGCCAGCGACAGCACCAGGAGCGCGGCCGCGCGCAGACGGTTCACGGCGGCCGCTCCCTATCCGGTCAGGCGGCCTGGTCGCGCAGCAGCCCGTGCAGCACGTCGATGATGTCCTGGACGGTGCGTACCGACTTGAAGGCGTCCGGCTGCAGGCTGCGGCCCAGCAGCGGCTTGAGCTGCACGATCAGGTCGACCGCGTCGATGCTGTCGATGTCGAGGTCTTCGTACAGCCGGGTCTCCGGCGCGATCCGCGAGGGATCGATCTCGAAGCTCTCATGCAGGATCGCCACGATCCGGTCGAAAAGTTCGTTCTTGGTCATGCTCTTCAATCTCTGCTCAGGCGCTCGCCTGCTGGCGCGAGGCCACGAATTCAGCCAGCGCGCGCACGCTGGCGAAATGCTTGCGGGTTTCCTGCGAATCAGCCGACAGGCTGACGTTGTAGCGCTTCTGCAGCGCCAGGCCGAGTTCCAGCGCATCGATCGAGTCCAGCCCCAGCCCTTCGACGAACAGCGGGGCGACCGGATCGATATCTTCGGGAGTGATGTCTTCCAATGACAACGAGGAAATGATCAATTCCTTGATCTCGTGCTCAAGTGCCTGCACGCGCTGCTTCTCCCGAAAAATAATGACAAAGGTGGTCGTTGAGGCGCCGGACCGCCAGGGCTTCGCTCCCGGGGGCAGCGGCGATCTCTTGCAGGAACGGCGCGATCGGAAGGTCTTCCCCGACCTCGATCAACATGTGAAATCGCCGTGAAGGCACACGATACCACTTCTGGCCCTTCCCTAATGTCGGCGGCACGCAGGAAATCCTTACAGGCGTGATGTCCAGACCGCCGCGCACCGCGATATTCGCCGCCCCCCGCTGCAGCCGCAGCGGCTGCCCTGGCTGGCTGCGGGTGCCCTCTGGAAAGATCACCAGATTGCCGCCTGCGCGGACCGCGGCGATGCACTCCTCCACCAGCCCGGCGCCCTCGTCGTTGGCGATATAGCCGGCAGCGCGCACCGGGCCACGCATGAACGGGTTGCGCGCCACCCCGACCTTGACCACGCAGTCGGCGTCGGGAAGCAGCGAAATCAGCATGACCACGTCGATCAGGGTCGGGTGGTTGGCAAGGATCAGCAAGCCATGACGCTGAAGGCGTTCATGCCCGCGCAGCTCGTAGGTCATCACACCGAGGTGGCGCATCAGCCAGACATGGGCGGCAAAGCTGCGCTGGATCCAGCGGCGGGCAAGATCGCGCCGTCGGCGACGGTCCTTGACGCCGAGCAGCAGCAACGGGAACAGGCACACGCGCAAGAACAGGCCGCCCAGTCCAAAGGCCAGGAAGCTCAGGCCAGTACCGACCACACGCCAGGCGTGGTCGAGCCAGCGCAGCGCGGCCGACTCAGCCATGGCGGCGCCAGCGCCAATGCTGGCCATCGAGGGTGGCATCGAGTTGCGACTGCGGTTGCAGCAGGAAGCGGTGCACCGCCAGGCCGTGCGGGAGCGGCGATTGTGCAGCGCCTGTGCCGGACCCGGCGTCGGCGTCCTCTTCCCATGCCAGGCTCAGCCGCTGCCCTGCTTGGTCAGCGGGTGCGATGCGCCAGCACCAGGCGAAGTGTGTAGCGGCTTCTTCGGCGAAATCTGCGTAAATGTCCGGTAACGGGCCGTCATAGCAGATGAGCAAGACTTCCGGTGCACCGTCGGCCAGTAGCCCGGCCGCCTCCACGCAGGCGTTCTCGACCGACGCCGCGCCTGCGGCCAGGGCGAGGTAATTGCCGCGGCGCTTGCGAACGATGGAGTACAGCGCGCCCACCGCGTTGTGCACGGACAGGCTGAACGCCGTGGGCGAGAGCGCTTCGGACTGGCCGAGGGCGTGCAGCAGCTCGACCGAACCGGCGACATCGCCATGGCGCGAGACGAACACCAGCGGCAAGTCGTCGCGGTTGGCCGCGGTATCGCAGGCATCGGCGGCACTGATCGCCATCCGCCCCAGGCGGTCGATGCGCCGGCGCATGACTGCCGGAACATCGGCCAGGGCGGGCGTGCCTTCGCCTGAAGGCGCCAGGGCGTCGGCATTTGCCCAGTCGAGCCAGTCCTGGGGCTGGGTCAGGCCCGGCGCCCATGCCGCCCAGCCGGTTACGGAAAATTCGATCATGCGGAGAACAACGGCCCGGAGTCAGAAAAATGAACGATTCCGGAACGCCCGGCAGTCGAGGCGGGGATCGTGCCAGCGCGCGTTCTGGTGCGTCAATGTGCCACCCGTGAAGGCCGCACGGTAGCCGCGCGTTGGCGCGCTATCATGCCGCGCCCCGCGTCCGTCCCCAGGAATGAGCTTGCCCGCTCCGATCCATCTGCAGTTCGCCTTCGCCGCGCCTGAGACGGCTGCTATCCACCTCAACGACCCTTGCGTCCTGGCGGTGGTGGATTTCTCGCACGAACCGCTAGCTCCGGCGCTCGCTGCAGACGCCCGACGCCTGCGTGTGCCACTGCAACCGATGGGGGCCGGCGCGCTTGAAATCTGGCGTGGCGATGCGCCTGTCCAGCATGGCCGCAGTGAGCAGGGCATCGCCTGGGCCGAGAACGGAACCTTGCAGTTCGGCGCGATCGTGATCGAGGAAAGCCCCGATCTCGACCTGGAGGCGGCCAGCGCCCTGGCCTATGCGCAGGTGAACCGCTTCATCACCGAGCGCGGCTATCCGCACGTGCTGCGGATCTGGAACTACCTCGATGGCCTGACCGAGGGCGAAGGCGACCAGGAGCGCTATCGCCGTTTCTGCGTGGGCCGGGTTCGCGGGCTGCGCCAGGTTGAGGAGTCGCGCCTGCCGGCAGCGACCTGCATCGGCAGTTTCGGCGGTCCGCGCCAGTTGCTGGTGTATTGGCTGGCGGCCAAGGAGGCAGGCGTGGCCATCGAGAATCCGCGCCAGGTCAGCGCCTATCGCTATCCGCGCCAATACGGGCCGCAGTCGCCCACCTTCGCCCGGGCGATGCTGCCGCCGCCGGGCAGCCAGGCGCCGCTGCTGCTCTCCGGCACGGCCAGCATTGTTGGACACGCCACCGCGCACAGCGGCGATGTGCAGGCGCAGCTGGACGAGATCCTGGTCAACCTGGAGGCCTTGCGCGGCGAGGCGGCGCGGCTGTCGCCGTCGCTGCCGGGTGCGGTGGCCGATCCCGGCACCCTGCTCAAGGTGTATGTGCGCGATCGGCACGCCCTGCCCCAAGTGGCCGCCGCCCTGGACGCCCGTTTCGGCGACCAGGTCCCGCGGCTGCTGCTGCATGCCGAAGTCTGCCGGCGCGAGCTGGCGGTGGAGATTGAAGGCGTGCTGGGCAACCCGCCAGGCTGAGAATTCCCGCTGGGCCATGACCTGTGGCCCAGCCGCCGGGAGGAGACCCGCTGTTAGGCTTGCGCTTCTTTGTCCCTGGCCTGTCCGCCCATGCCCAAGCTGATGCCGCTGTCCCTGTTGCTGCTGGCCGCCACCGCCAGTGCGCAGGCGCCTGTCTCCCCGGCGCCCACCGCCCTCACCATCGAGCAGGTCATGGCCGATCCGGACTGGATCGGTCCCGGCGTCGACAACGCCTGGTGGCAATGGGACGGCCAGCAGGTGCAGTACCTGCTCAAGCGTAACGGCAGCCCGGTACGCGATACCTATCGCCAGCGGCTGGATGGCGCCGCGGCGCAGCGCGTGGGCGACAACGAGCGCGCCGGCCTGGATGCGGCCAACCCCGCCTACGACACGCAGCGCCAGCGCATGGTGTTCGCCCGCAACGGCGACATCTTCCTGCGCGACCTGCGCAGCGGCGCGCTGACCCAGCTCACCCGCAGCAACGACACCGAATCGCGGCCGCAGTTCGCCAGCGACGGCGGCGTGATCTGGCGTGCCGGTAATGATTGGTGCCACTGGGCACCCGCTGGCGGCACCAGCCAGGTCGCCGTGGTGAAGGCCGCGCGTGACCCCAACGCGGCGCCCAAGGCCGATGTGCTGCGCGAGCAGCAGCTGGCGACCCTGGCCACGCTGCGCCGCGATCGCGAACAGCGCGAGACCCTGCGCACGCAGGAAGACGCCTGGCGCAAGGCCGACCCCACCCGCGCTGCGGGCCCGGTGTACCTGGGCGAGGACGTCGAGATCGTCGACAGCGCGCTGTCGCCCGATGGCCGCCACCTGCTGGTGGTGACCCAGGCCAAGGGCGCCGACGAAGGCCAGGCCAGCAAGATGCCGAAATACGTGACCGAATCCGGTTACGAGGAATTCCAGGAAGCGCGTACCCGCGTGGGCCGCAACAACCCCGTGCCGCACAAGCTGTGGCTGGTGGATACCGCCGCCGGCAACGCGCGCGAGCTGAAGTTCGATGCCCTGCCGGGCATCGCCACCGATCCGCTGGCCGCGCTGCGCAAGGCCGCCAAGCAAGATGCGCTGAAGGGCAACCGCGCCGTGCGCATCGAAAGCGACGGCGACGGCAGTGGCCCGGCGATCCACTGGAGCGAGGACGGCCGCAATGCCGCGGTGGAAATCCGTGCGGTAGACAACAAGGACCGCTGGATCGCCGCCGTCGACCTGGACAAGGCGCAGCTGCTGCCGCGCCACCGCCTCACCGACAACGCCTGGATCAACTGGGGCTTCAACGACTTCGGCTGGCTGCGCGACGGCCGCACGCTGTGGCTGCTGTCCGAAGAGTCGGGCTATTCGCATCTGTACACCGTGGCCGCCGACGGCAAGCCGCGCCAGCGCACCCGCGGCAAGTGGGAAGTCTCCACGCCGGTGCCCAGTGCCGATGGCAACGGCTTCTTCTTCGTCTGCAACCAGAAGTGGCCGGGCGACTACGAGGTCTGCAAGCTCGACCTGGGTAACGACCAGGTGACCGAAGTGACTTCGCTCGATGGCGTGGAGGACTTCAGCCTGTCGCCGAATGGCCAGCAGCTGCTGGTGCGCTATTCCGGCAGCTACCTGCCCGCACAGCTGGCCGTGGTGCCGGCCGCCGGTGGCCAGGCGCGCGTGCTGACCGATACCCGCAGCGCCGCGTTCAAGGCGCAGCCCTGGATCCAGCCGCAGTACGTGCAAGTGCCGTCCAAGCATGGTGCCGGCACCATTTGGGGCAAGTACTACGGGCCGCAGAATCCGGAACCGGGCAAGCAGTATCCGATCGTGATGTTTGTCCACGGTGCCGGTTACCTGCAGAACGTCTCCGAGCGCTACAGCGCCTATTTCCGCGAGCAGATGTTCCACAACCTGCTGGTGCAGAAGGGCTACGTCGTGCTCGACCTGGACTACCGTGCGTCGGAGGGGTACGGGCGCGACTGGCGTACCGCCATCTACCGCAACATGGGCCATCCGGAGCTGGAGGATTACCTGGACGGCCTGGACTGGCTGGTGGCCAACAAGCAGGGCGATCGCGCGCGCGCCGGCATCTACGGCGGCTCCTACGGCGGCTTCATGACCTACATGGCGCTGTTCCGCGCCCCGGGTACGTTCAAGGCAGGCGCCGCGCTGCGTCCGGTCGGCGACTGGATGCAGTACAACCACGAATACACCTCCAACATCCTCAACACCCCGGACCTCGACCCGGAGGCCTATAAGGTCTCCTCGCCGATCAACTACGCCGAGGGCCTGCGCGACCACCTGCTGATCGCCCACGGCATGGTCGATGACAACGTGTTCTTCAAGGACTCGGTGGACATGACCCAGAAGCTGGTGGAGCTGCACAAGGACAACTGGGAGATCGCGCCGTATCCGCTGGAGCGCCACAGCTTCACTCGCGCCGACTCCTGGCTGGACGAGTACAAGCGCATCCTCAAACTGTTCGAGGAAGAGGTGAAGTAGAGCAGGACAGCGCATGCCCACTCCCCTTCCCCCAGCCGTGCCCCGCAGCAGCTTCGTCACCGTGATGGCCTGGCTGAGCCTGGCGGTGGCGGTGATGAGCGCGGCCGGCAATGCCTTGCAGGCGATGGCCGCGCTGCTGGCGCCGGGACTGGGGGACCTGGGTGGGATGCTGCCTGCCGGCGCGCCGGTTCCGCCGCTGCTGGCCTGGCTGGGCGAGCACCTGGTGTCGCTGTCGCTGCTGGGCGTGGTCCTGTCGCTGGCGGTCGCCTGGGTCTCCTGGGCGCTGCTGCAGCGGCGCGAGTGGGGCCGGCTGGCATTCATCGCGGTGCTGGCGCTGGCGGCGCTGGCCAACTTCGCCTGCATCCCGCTGGTGGACGTGGCGCTGGCCATGGCCACGGCGGTGCTCGACCCCAGCGGCAGCGGCGACGTGGCCGCGCAACTGGTGGACGCCGGTGCACCGATGCTCGCGGCCCTGCGCCTGGTGTGCTGGCTGGGGGCACTGGCGATCGCGGTAGTGCACGGCTGGATCATCTGGCAGCTCTGCCGCCCGGCCATTCGCGCCGAATTCCAGCGCTGAGCGCACGCTGCCGCCTGCCGGGCCGCTCGCTAGAATGGCGACATGAACGAATTCGAGCGCGTACGTGAATACCTGACCGGCCTGCAGGACCGTATTTGCGCCGCCATCGAGGCGGCCGACGGCGAAGGCCGTTTCAACGAGGATGCCTGGCAGCGCAGCGAGGGCGGCGGCGGCCGCACCCGCGTGCTGCGCGAAGGCGCGGTGTTCGAACAGGCCGGCATCGGCTTCTCCGACGTCTGCGGCACGCGGCTGCCGCCCTCGGCCAGCGCGCATCGCCCCGAGTTGGCCGGCGCTACCTGGCGGGCGACGGGCGTGTCGCTGGTATTCCACCCACGCAATCCCTACCTGCCGACCACCCACGCCAACGTGCGCTACTTCCGCGCCGAGCGCGATGGCGAAGCGGTGGCGGCCTGGTTCGGCGGCGGCTTCGACCTGACCCCGTTCTACCCGTTCGACGAAGACGTGCTGCATTGGCATCGCACCGCGCGGACGCTGTGCGCGCCGTTCGGCGAGGACCGCTACGCGGCGCACAAGCGGTGGTGCGATGAATACTTCTTCCTGCGCCACCGTAACGAGACCCGCGGCGTCGGCGGCTTGTTCTTCGACGACCTGCACGGCGATTTCGAACAGGACTTCGCCTATCTGCGGGCGGTCGGCGAGGGCTTCCTCGAGGCCTACCTGCCAATCGTCGAGCGGCGCAAGGACACTCCCTACGGCGAGCGCGAGCAGGCGTTCCAGCATTACCGCCGCGGGCGCTATGTCGAGTTCAACCTGGTCTACGATCGCGGCACGCTGTTCGGCCTGCAGAGTGGCGGGCGCGCCGAGAGCATCCTGATGAGCCTGCCGCCGCGGGTGCGCTGGGAGTACGGCTACCAGCCGGAGCCCGGCAGCGCCGAGGCGCGCCTGGCCGATTATTTGATCCCGCGCGACTGGCTTGGCTGAATAGCGCCAGGAAGCTGGCGCCGGAAGCGTGATCCAGCGCGCGAAAACCTGAGCCGTTCATGCCGCTGTAGCGCCAAGGTAATGGCACGCGTTTATTTTGGTGAAGTGGGGCACGGTTCCCCACAGTCCGTTCAGTCAAAATATCGGCGTCCGGAAATAAAAAGCCCCGCAGACCAGGGGGAGGTCAGCGGGGCCAGGGAACGGGAACTTGGGGAGGAGTGCCCGTTCCAGAGATCTGCTCCAGGGGATGGGAGAGATCCGCGACAAGCGTTGCGCTTGTCGAGGGCTATGACACCATTTCGGACATTGATAGATCGTGAAGATTTGAGTTAAGAATTCGTCGGATTAAGGGCGGATTCATTACTTTCTGACAGTTTCACGTTGCATTTTCCGACGGATAAATGCGCAGCGCTTTCCGCGGGGGTGGAGGCGCTGCGCATTCATCAATGCGCTTCGTCCCAGTTGTCGCCGACACCCGCGTCCACCACCAGCGGCACTCGCAGCGATGCCGCGCCGGCCATCAGAGTGCTGGCCTGCTGGCGCAGTTCGTCGATGAAGTCAGCGTCCGCCTCGAACACCAGTTCGTCGTGGACCTGCAGGATCATCAGCGCGCGCTCGCTATGGGCGCAAATCCACTGGTCCACCGCCACCATCGCGCGCTTGATGATGTCGGCAGCGGTGCCCTGCATGGGCGCGTTGATCGCCGCGCGCTCAGCGCCAGCGCGCTGGCCCTGGCTGCCGCTGTTGATGTATTCCAGATACAGGCGGCGCCCGAACACAGTCTCGACGTAGCCCTTCTCGCGCGCTTGCTGGCGCGTGCTCTCCATGAAGTCGCGCACGCCCGGATAACGGCTGAAGTACAGCGCGATGTAGTCCTGCGCTTCGCCGCGGCCGATGCCGAGCTGGCGCGCCAGGCCGAATGCGCTCATGCCGTACATCAGGCCGAAGTTGATGGCCTTGGCGGCGCGGCGCTCGTTGTTGGTCACTTCGTCGATCGAGCGGCCGAACACTTCGGCCGCGGTCGCACGGTGGACGTCGGCGCCGGATTCGAACGCGGCCACCAGGCCACGGTCCTCGGACAGGTGCGCCATGATCCGCAACTCGATCTGCGAGTAGTCGCAGGCCAGCAGCTTGCGCCCCGGGGGCGCGACGAAGGCGCGGCGAATGCGGCGGCCATCGTCGGTGCGGATCGGGATGTTCTGCAGGTTGGGGTCGGAAGAAGACAAACGCCCGGTGGCCGCGCCGGCCTGGTGATAGCTGGTGTGTACCCGGCCGCTGTGCGGATTGATCATCTCCGGCAACTTATCGGTGTAGGTGCTGCGCAGCTTGGCCAAGCCACGGTAATCGAGGATCACCCGCGGCAATTCGTGCTGGTCGGCGATCGCCTCCAGCGCTTCTTCGTTCGTGGAAGGCTGGCCCTTGGGTGTCTTCACTACCGCGGGCAGCTTCAGCTCGTCGAACAACAGCGCCTGCAGCTGCTTGGGCGAATCCAGGTTGAAGGTGCGCCCGGCCAGCTCGGTGGCCTTCTGCTGCGCGGCCAGCATACGCTTGGACAGGTCCGCGCTCTGCCGGCGCAATTCTTCGGCGTCCACGCGCACGCCATTGGCTTCGATGCGTTCGAGCACTGACACCAACGGCATTTCGATTTCGCGATACACCCGCGCCAGTCCCGGCTCGGCCGCCAGCTTCGGCGACAACACGCGGTGCAGGCGCAGGGTGATGTCGGCATCCTCGGCGGCGTAGCGGGTGGCGTCGTCGATGGCTACATGCGCGAACGGGATCTGCTTGGCGCCCTTGCCTGCAACATCCTCGTACTTGACCGTGTCGTAGCCCAGATAGCGCTTGGCCAGGCTGTCCATATCGTGGCGCGCGCCGCCGGAATTGAGCACGAAGCTCTGCAGCAAGGTGTCATCGGCATAGCCGGCCAGCGCGATGCCGTGGCGGCGCATGATGTGCAGGTCGTACTTGCCGTGCTGGCCGAGCTTGCGCACGGCCGGATCCTCGAGCAGCGGGCGCAGCATCTCCAACGCCTGCGCCTGCGGCAGCTGGGCCGGCGCGCCGGGATAGTCGTGGGCCAGCGGCAGGTAGGCGGCCTGCCCCGGGGTGTCGCTGAAGCTCAGCCCGACCAGGCGTGCCTGCATCGGGTCGAGGCTGTCGGTTTCGGTATCGAAGGCGAATTCGCCGGCGGCGCGCAGGCGGGCGATCCAGGCTTGCAGCTGCTCGGCCGTGGCGATCGTCTCGTACTCGCCCTTGGCTGCCAGCGCGGGGTCGATGTCGGCGGCCGTGGCAGGCGCCGCAGCGCCCACGGTGAAGCCGCGGCCGCGGGCCTGGCCTGGTTCCTTCTCCGCCACCCCGGCACCGACGTCGCCGCCTTCCAGCTCCTTCAGCGCCTGGGTGAAGCCGTAGCGCTTATACAGCGCCGCCAGCGCCTCGGCGTCGCGCTCGCGCAGCCCGAGGGTGCGTGGGCCGCCAGGCAGGGCCACGTCGGTCTTGATGGTGACCAGCTCGCGGTTCAACGGCAGCCGCGGCAAGGCCGCGCGCAGGTTCTCGCCGATCTTGCCCTTGATGGCGTCGGCCTGGGCCATGACGCCGTCCAGCGTGCCGTACTCGGCCAGCCACTTGGCCGCCGTCTTGGGGCCGCACTTGTCCACGCCGGGCACGTTATCCACCGCATCGCCCATCAGCGCCAGCAGGTCGACGATCTGCGAGGCACGCACGCCGAACTTGGCCATCACCGCCTCGTCGGAGTCCATCTGGCTGCCGGTCATGGTGTTGACCAGGCGGATGCCCGGCCGCACCAGCTGGGCGAAGTCCTTGTCGCCGGTGGAAATGGTCACCTCCAGCCCGTCGGCCGCCGCCTGCACCGCCAGGGTGCCGATGACATCGTCGGCCTCCACCCCGTCCTCGCGCAGGATGCTCAGGCCCAGCGCCTGCACGATCTCGCACATCGGCATCACTTGCGCGCGCAGCTCGTCGGGCATCGCGGCACGGTTGGCCTTGTACTGCGGATACAAGTCATCGCGAAAAGTCTTGCCTGGCGCGTCGACCACGAAGGCGACGTACTCAGGCCGTTCCTTCAACGTGGCGCGCAACATGTTGACCACGCCGAACAGCGCGCCGGTCGGCTCGCCCTGTGCGTTGGTCAGGGGCGGCAACGCATGGAAGGCGCGATACAGGTAACTGGAACCGTCGATAAGGACTAGTTTGCTCATGGCCAGATTCTACGCCGCCATGCCGGGCCGCTCGCGCATAATCGAGGTTCCCCCGGCCCGGAGCGCCCCGATGAAAACGACCCCCCTGCTGCTCGCGATAATGCTCACGCTGGCTGGCTGCGCCAGTGGCGGTGCCGGCATGGTGGGCGCCGATGGCGCGCCGGTGGACCTGCGCAATGCCGAGGTCAGCAGCAAGACCATGGGCAACGGCGACACCGTCGAGGAATACCGCGTGGCCGGCCAGGTGCGCATGGTGAAGGTCACCCCGGCGCGCGGCGCAACGTTCTATCTGTACGACCGCGACGGCGACGGCCACATGGACAACGACAACGACGGCCCCTCGCCGGTGTATTGGAAGCTCTACAGCTGGTAAGCAGGCAGCCGCGCCGCGTAATCGATCACCGAATGACCAGCACCGGCACCGTGCTGTGCGTCAGCACCTCGGTGGTCTGGCTGCCCAGCAATACCCGGCTCATGCCGCGGCGGCCATGCGAGGTCATCACGATCATGTCGCTGCCGCATTCCTTGGCAGTATCGATGATGCCTTCGGCTGCGTAGCGGTCGAGCACATGGCGCGGATGTACTTCCACCCCTGCGGCCCGCGCCGCTTCCAGCGCTGGCGCCAGGATCTTCTGCGCACCTTCCTCGCGCTCCTTGCGGTACTCCGGGCTGGCTTCGTAGCCGACGCTCCAGCCCATCGCGTCGTACATGCCCATGGCCCACGGCTCGGACACGGTGACGATGTCTACCTGGGCTCCGGTGGCCTTGGCCAAGGCCAGGCCGTGCTCCAGGCCACGCTGGGCCAGCTCGGAACCATCGAGGGCAATCAAGATACGCTTGTACATGACTCGCTCCTGGCAACCGTCCGGCGACGGGTTAGTGGCAGCATTTCACCACTTTTGACGGCCAGGGTGCGTTGATCTGGATCAACGCAGCGTCGCGGCGCCGGCCGGGCGCCTGTTCAGATCACCGTGAGGTTGGCGTAGGCCAGCACCAGCCACTTGGCGCCGGCTTCGTCGAACTGGACCTGCACCCGTGCGTGCGCGCCGCTGCCCTCGTAGTCGGTGATTACACCGCCGCCGAACTTCGGGTGGCTGACATTGGCGCCCAGCGCGATCAATGGCGCTTCGATCGCCGCTGCGCCGCGGCTGGCACCGATGGCCGACGGCCGCGATATCTGCACCCGCGGCCGCACCTCGTTGATCAAGTCGCGCGGGATCTCGCGCAGGAAGCGCGAGGGCATGTTGTAGTTGTCCTGGCCGTGGATGCGCCGCGACTCGGCGTAGCACAGCAGCAGCTTCTGCCGCGCGCGGGTGATGCCGACGTAGGCCAGGCGCCGCTCTTCTTCCAGCCGCCCGCTTTCCTCCAGCGAACGCGCGCTGGGGAACAGGCCGTCTTCCAGGCCCGCCAGGCACACCAGCGGGAATTCCAGGCCCTTGGCCGAATGCAGCGTCATCAGCTGCACACCTTCCTCGCCCGCCTGGGCCTGGCCTTCGCCGGCCTCCAGCGAGGCATAGGCCAGGAACGCCACCAGCTCGGTCATGCCCTGCGTAGCTTCGTCTTCCTCATCCGGCCGCACGAAGCGCGAA
>DATLJF010000310.1:0-17631 GCA_035539015.1 Stenotrophomonas sp.
AGACGCAATCCAGCCTGCTCGGCGGCATTGCGCTGCAGATCGCCGGCGGCCTGACCGGCGCCGGCGTCGATACCCTGGTCACCCCGCTTGGGATCGGCGCGCTGCTGCAGGGCCACCAGCTGTGGAAGCGCGGCAGCGGCAAGACCGTGGATGGCGACACCTGGTCGCCGCCGATGCCGGCACGTCCGCTGCACGACGCCCGCAAGCGCTTCGAATCGACTTCGCGTTTCACCGCCACGGTGCGGACCGATGCCGGCGATCCGGTCGTGTTCGTGCTGGACCGCCAGGGCCTGCGCTGGCGCCTGACCGATATCCGCCTGCCACTGGCCGGCCCGGCACCGATTGACCGCTAGGGCGGGTTCGCGCCGAGCATCGACCCAGCCAGCCGCTGCACCCCCTCGCGCAACTGCCAGCGCGCCGACAGCGGCAGCGTGCGCAACCAGGCGTGCGGCGAAGGCGGCCGCGGCGAGCCGCGCCAGGCAATGGCCACCTCGTTGCTCATGCCCGGCTCGGGCAGCAGCAGGTGCTGCTTGCCGAAGGCCTCGCGCAACCAGGTGCGATGCAGGAACAGGTCGGTGTCGTAGAGGTTGATCGCCATCACCCCCTCGGGCCCCAGCGCCTCGCGGCAGAGGTCGTAGAAGGGCTGGCAATCCAGCTGCGGCGGCAGGCCGCTGGAGTCGTAGGCATCGACCAGCAGCAGGTCGAAGCGGCCGCGCCGCTGCCGCAGCCAGTTCGCCCCATCGTCCTGCACCACTGCCAGGCGCGCGTCGTTGGCGGGAATGTGAAAGTGCTCACGCAGTGCCAGCACGCCGGCGTCGTTTTCCACCACCTCGATCCGCGCCTGTGGCCAATGCCGATAGCAGAACTTGGCCTGCGCACCGCCGCCCAGGCCGACGATCCCGATCGTGCGCGACGCCGGATGCAGCCACAACGCGGCCAACATGCTGCGGGTATAGCCAATGCACAGCCAGTCCGGCGCCCAACGCGACATCCGGGTCTGGGTGACGGCACCATTGAAGCGCAATTCGAGGTGGCGCCAGGTTCGGCGCACGAAGGCGCCGGCATTGCCGCTGGCCTGGCCGGCACTCACCGCGGCACGGCACTCATTGCGGCCGCGGATCGTTGGCCACGCCATGCGGCACATGGCCCGCGGCCACGTGCTGATGCTGGCGGGCACTGTCGATGTTGTGCTGCGAATCGTCGAAGAAGATATCGGCGCCGAACGCGGCCAGGAACGGCCCCTTGTGCCGGCCGCCCAGGAACAGCGCCTCATCCAGGCGCACACCCCATTCGCGCAGCGTGCGGATCACCCGCTCGTGCGCCGGCGCCGAGCGCGCGGTCACCAGCGCGGTGCGGATCGGCGAGGCCTCGCCGGCCGGAAATGCCGCCTGCAGCGCGTGCAGGGCGGAAAGGAAATTACGGAAAGGTCCGCCGGTCAGCGGCTCGCGAGCGTTCTCGCGCTCGTAGCGGCCGAAGGCTTCCACGCCCTGCTCGCGCGAAATGCGCTCGCTCTCATCGCTGAAGATCACTGCATCGCCATCGAAAGCAATGCGCAGCTGGCGCGCGTGGCGGCCGGCCTCGGCGGCGATGGCGGCTTCGACCACCTCATCGTGCGCGCGCGGCAAGATGGTCGCCGCCGCGACCCCGTGGGCCAGCGCGCGCCGCACCGACTCCGGGTTCGCCGACAGGAACAAATCGGTGCCGAACGGTTTGACGTAGGGCCAGGTCGCCTCGCCCGACGTGAAAGTGGCGCGGACGATATCCAGCCCGTAGTGCTGGATCGAATTGAAGATGCGCAGGCCGGTATCGGCCGAATTGCGCGACAACAGGATGACCTCCACCCGCGGGGTCTCCGGCGGCGCGCCTTCGTTCAAGGCCAGCAGCTTGCGTACCACCGGAAAGGCCACGCCCGGGCGCAGGATGTCGTCCTCGTGGGCGCGCTGGTAGGCCGCATACGCCTCCACGCCTTCGCGCTCGAACAGGCTGTGACCCTCCTCCAGGTCGAACAGCGCGCGCGAGGTCACCGCGACGGTCAGCAGGCGGGGGGTGTTGTCGGCCATGGGTCTCTGGGGTCCTGCGTCTTCGCGACGTATGTGACTGCACCGCGCATTGTGCCGCAGCGGGCAGCGTGGCGGAGGCGCTGCCGGCCCTCAGACCACGAACTGCTCGCTGAGGATGCGCTCTTCGAGGTTGTGCTCTGGGTCGAACAGCAGCGTGACCCGGTGCTCGCGCGACTCGCGGATGGTCACTTCGACCACGTCGCGGGTTTCGTGCGAATCGGCGGTGACACTGACCGGACGCTTGTACGGGTCCAGCACCTGCATCCGCACCTCGGTGTCGGCCTTGAGGATCGCCCCGCGCCAGCGCCGCGGCCGATACGGCGCGATCGGCGTCAGCGCCAGCGTATGCGAGCCGAGCGGCAGGATCGGGCCGTGCGCGGAGTAGTTGTAGGCAGTACTGCCGGCCGGGCTGGACACCAGCACGCCATCGCCGATGAGCTCCTCGATGCGGGTCTGGCCATTCAGGTCGATACGCAGGTGCGCAGCCTGGCGGGTCTGGCGCAGCAGCGAAACCTCGTTATAGGCCAGCGAACCGGTGGTGGTACCCGACTCCGTCTGCGCCAGCATTTCCAAGGGCCGCAAATGGGCCGGTTCGGCCCGGGCCAGGCGCTCGACGAGGTCATCATCGCGGAACTGGTTCATCAGGAAACCAATCGAACCCAGCTTCATGCCGAACACCGGCTTGCCGGCACTGGCATGGCGGTGCAGGGTCTGCAGCATGAAGCCATCGCCACCGAGCGCGCACAGCACCTCGGCCTCATCGATGGCATGGTCACCATGGCGCGCGACCAGCTCAGCGCGAGCGCGCTGGGCGGCGTCAGTATTACTGGCAAGGAAAGCGATGCGGGGGGAAGCGGTCATCGGCGGCTCCGTGGAACGCCGCCCAGCATACCCGAGGCGGGTTGCAGGGCAGCCGCCTCGACTGATGGAATCGGCGACACCTGGTTATGCGAGCAGTGTCCCCGTAGGAGCGGCTTCAGCCGCGAAGGGCTCTACCGGTAAAGCCCGTTCGCGGCTGAAGCCGCTCCTACAGGGGTCAGGCCTGCCAACGGCAGGCCTGACCACGGGACTACACCCCGTGCGCCGCCAGTTGCCCCAGCCGCTGCACCGCCACCGACACCGTCGGGTAGTCCAGCGTCTTCTGCGCCGCCAGCTCCTGCAGCATCGACAAGGTGAAGCGCAGGCTGGAATCGTCGCGCTCCAGCCAGCGCGATACCTTGGCTTCAGGGGTGGCGCCCGGCATCGACAGCACCTGCCCGGCCAGATTGCGCTGGTGGGCGGCCAGTTCGTCGCGCAGCACGCCACGGGCCACCGCGTGCCAGCGGCCGTTGACCTCGAGCGCGTCGATCTGCTCGAACAGCCACGGCAGCTGCAGCGCTTCGCCCAGGCGGAAGTGGACCTTGGAGACGTCCACCGGCTTCAGCTTGCGCGTGCGGGCCAGTTCGATGATGTCGAACGCCGGCTCCAGGTAGCGCAATTCGGACAACTGCTGGGCCAGGGCCGGCGGCATGCCCTTGTCCTTCCACGCCTGCACGCTCGCCAGGTAGGCCGGGCGCTGCGAATCGCCGAGCACGCCGGAGGCCACGCGGATGTCGTTGAAGGCATCGTGGTAACGCTCGACCGCGGCGGTGATGCCCGGCATCGCACCGGGGCGGAACAGCAGCCAGCGCACGAACGAGCGCTGCAGCTTCCAGATCACTTCCAGGGCATCGATCTGCACCTGCTCAGGCACCTTGCCGTCGAGCGCGTCGATCTGCGTCCACAACGAACGCGCATCCAGGGTCTCGCGGCTGATGGTGTAGGCCTTGGCGACCTCGCCGATGCTGCGGCCGGTGTCTTCCTGCATGCGCATCAGGAAGGTGGCGCCCATGCGGTTGATGGTGGTGTTGGTGACCGCAGTGGCGATGATCTCGCGCTTCAGGCGGTGCTTCTCCATCGCCTCGGCGTACTTCTTCTGCAGCGGCTTGGGGAAGTAGCGCTGCAGTTCCTTGGACAGGTACGGGTCTTCGGGGATGTCCGATTCCAGCAACTGCTGGAACGCCACCAGCTTGGAGTAGGACAGCAGCACCGCCAGCTCCGGCCGGGTCAGGCCCTGGCCGCGGGCCTTGCGCGCCGACAGTTCGGCGTCGGACGGCAGGAATTCGATCTGCCGGTCGAGCAGGCCCTGTTGCTCCAGCGTGCGGATGAAATGCTGCTTGGAGCCGAGGCGCTTGACGCTCATCCGCTCCATCAGGCTGATGGCCTGGTTCTGGCGGTAGTTGTCCCACAGCACCAGGTCGGCGACTTCGTCGGTCATCGAGGCCAGCAGCTTGTTGCGGGCATCGACGGTGAGCTTCTTGTCCTGCACGACGGCGTTGAGCAGGATCTTGATGTTGACCTCGTGGTCGGAGGTATCCACGCCGGCGGAGTTGTCGATGAAGTCGGTATTGAGCAGCACCCCGGCCTGCTGTTCGGCCTCGATGCGGCCGAGCTGGGTCATGCCGAGGTTGCCGCCCTCGCCCACCACCTTGCAACGCAGCTCACCACCGTTGACGCGCAAGCCGTTGTTGGCGCGATCGCCGACATCGGCGTGGGTCTCGGTCGCGGCCTTGACGTAGGTGCCGATGCCGCCGTTCCAGAACAGGTCCACCGGCGCCTTGAGGATCGCGTTCATCAGCTCGTTCGGCGACAGGCTCTTGACCGCCGCGTCCAGGCCCAGCGCGTCACGCACCTGCGGGGTGATCTCGATCGCCTTGAGGGTGCGCGGGTAGATCCCGCCACCCTTGCTGATCAGCTTGGCGTCGTAGTCGGCCCAGCTCGAACGCGGCAGCTTGAACAGGCGTTCGCGCTCGGCGAACGACTTGGCCGCATCCGGATTCGGGTCCAGGAAGATGTGGCGGTGGTCGAAGGCCGCCAGCAGGCGGATGTGGCGCGACAACAGCATGCCGTTGCCGAACACGTCGCCGGACATATCGCCGACGCCCGCGCAGGTGAAGTCTTCGCTCTGGCAATCGCGGCCGAGCGCGCGGAAGTGGCGCTTGACCGATTCCCAGGCGCCACGCGCGGTGATGCCCATGCCCTTGTGGTCGTAGCCCACCGAGCCACCCGAGGCGAAAGCGTCGCCCAGCCAGAAGCCGTGCGCGATGGCCAGGCCGTTGGCGATGTCCGAGAACGTGGCGGTGCCCTTGTCGGCGGCCACCACCAGGTACGGGTCGTCGACGTCGTGGCGCACCACTTGCGGCGGCGGCACGATCTTGCCGCCGACGATGTTGTCGGTGATGTCGAGCAGGCCCTGGATGAACAGCTTGTAGCAGGCGATGCCTTCGGCCATCACCGCGTCGCGATCGCCACCCGCCGGGGAACGCTTGACGAAGAAGCCGCCCTTCGCGCCGACCGGCACGATCACGGTGTTCTTCACCATCTGCGCCTTGACCAGGCCCAGCACCTCGGTGCGGAAGTCCTCGCGCCGGTCCGACCAGCGCAGGCCACCACGGGCGACCGCGCCAAAGCGCAGGTGCACGCCTTCCACGCGCGGGCCGTAGACGAAGATCTCGCGGTACGGACGCGGCTTGGGCAGGTCGGGAACCTTGGAAGAATCGAACTTGAAGCTGATGCAGTGGCCAGGATTGCCGGCCGCATCGGTCTGGTAGTAGCTGGTGCGCAGGGTGGCATCGATCACGCCGATGAAGCTGCGCAGGATGCGGTCTTCGTCGAGGCTGGAGACCCGGTCCATCAGCTTGAGCAGGGCGGCACGGGTGGCCTCCTGCTGGGCGGCGCGGTCGCTCTTGCGGGCTTCGACCACCGCCTGCAGCGCCTTCAGGGTGGCTTCGTCGCCGGCGGCCAGCACTTCAAGCGCGGCCTTCAGGCGGGCCTGGCCCTCGGCGATCTGCGCCTTGGTTTCATTGCCGGTGGCCGGGTCGAAGCGCGCTTCGAACAACTCGACCAGCAACCGCGCCAGCAACGGATAGTGCTGGAACGTCTGTTCGACATAGGCCTGCGAGAACGGCACGCCGGTCTGCAACAAATACTTGCAGTAGCCGCGCAGCAGCGCGACCTGGCGCCAGTGCAGGCCGGCGGAAAGGATCAGGCGGTTGAAGCCATCATTCTCGGCATCGCCGTGCCAGATCCGCGCGAAGGCCTCGCCAAAGGCGGCATCGGCGCTGTTTGCGTCGATCGGGCCGGCAGTGGATTCAACCTCGAAATCCTGGATGTACAGCGGCTGCTCGGCGACCTGCAGGCGATACGGGCGCTCTGAAATCACCCGCAGGCCCATGTTCTCCATCATCGGCAGCGCATCGGACAGCGGGATGTCGTCGAGCTGCCGGTACAGCTTCAGGCGCAGCCCATCGGCGCCTTCGCGACGCACCGGCTGCAGGCTCAGGTGCAGGTCATCGGGGCCGCTCAGCGCAGCGAGGTGCTCGACGTCGCTGGCTGCCGCCTCGGTGGTGGACTCCTCGATATAGCCCGCCGGCAGCGCGCGCCCATAGGCCGCGGCCAGGCGCAGCCCGGCGGCCTCGCCATGGCGGGCGACCAGGGCTTCGCGCAGGTCGTCCTGCCAGTTGCGCAGCAGGTGCGCCAGGCGCTGTTCCAGCTCGCGGGTATCGAACTCCAGCGCTTCGCCGGCCTTGGGCCGCACGATCAGGTGCAACTGCGCCAGCGGCGACTCGCCCAGCACCACATTCGAATCGATGTACTCGCCGTGCAGCGCTTCCTTGAGCAGCGACTCGATACGCAGGCGCACGTCGGTATTGAAGCGATCGCGCGGCAGGTACACCAGCGCGGAAATGAAGCGGCTGTACTTGTCGCGGCGCAGGAACAGGCGGCTGCGCACGCGCTCCTGCAGGCCGAGGATGCCCATCGCGGTGTTGTACAGTTCCTGCTCGTTGGACTGGAACAGCTCCTCGCGCGGCAGGGTCTCGAGGATATGGCGAAGCGCCTTGCCGCTGTGGCTGCTCGGGGTCAGGCCGGACTGCTTCATGACGTGGTCGTGGCGACGGCGCACCAGCGGAATTTCCCACGGCCGGCGGTTGTAGGCGCTGGAGGTAAACAGGCCGAGGAAACGCTGTTCGGCGACGATCCGGCCCTTGGCGTCGTATTCGAGCACGCCGATGTAGTCCATGTAGCCGGCGCGGTGGACGCGCGAACGGGCGTTGGTCTTGGTCAGGATCAACGCTTCCTTCGGCCCGCTGCCGCTGCTCATGGCGTTGGCCGCCAGGGTCTTGATCGGGCGCGCCGGCGACTTGTCCTTGCCGCGCATCAGGCCCAGGCCACTGGCCTCGACCGGCGCCAGCACGTCCTCGCCGTTCTGCTTCTCGACCCGGTACTCGCGGTAGCCGAAGAAGGTGAAGTGGTCGGCGGCGGCCCAGCGCAGGAATTCCTGCGCCTCGTGGCGGCTATCCTCGTCCACCGGCAGGCGGCGCGTGGACAGGGCGTCGGCCAGGCCGACCATCTTCTCGCGCATCGCCGTCCAGTCGCCGACGATCGCGCGCACCTCGGCCAGCACCTTGCGCACGGCCGCTTCGATCTTCTGCATTTCCTCGGCCGGCTGGCGGTCGATCTCCAGCACCATCATCGACTCGGCCTTGCCCTCGCCCACCGCGCCAAGCTTGCCGGCACGGTCGCGGCTGATCTGCAGCACCGGGTGGCCCAGCACATGCACGCCCACGCCGGCCTCGGCCAGCGCCATGCTCACCGAATCGACCAGGAACGGCATGTCGTCATTGACGATCTGCAGCACCGTATGCGGCGATTCCCAGCCATTGGCCTGGGTGGTCGGGTTGAACACCCGCACGTTGGCGGTGCCGGGCTTGCGCGTGCGCGCGAACTCCAGCATGTCGCCGGCCAGCGCGGCCCACTCTTCGGCACTGTGGTGCGGGAACTCGTCGGACTCCATGCGGCGGTAGAAATCGCCGGCGAATGCCTGTGCTTCGGGCTGGCGCGCGGCGGGGTAGCGCTTGCGCAACGCTGCGAACACCGGTTCGAGGCTGAAGGCCTGCACCTCGGTGCCCGCCTGGGAAACTACGCGTTGGCCGCCAGTCTTGGACGCAGTGGCCTTGGTCGATTTCGAAGCAGCTTTCTTGGGTTTCATGACAGGAGCGAAGAGCCCGACGGGAAAGTTGCAAATTGTAACGATGCGCCGTGACAGTGCCTTGCTGCATAGCGCAAACCTGGGATCGGGTTTCTACTGCGTTCAAGCAATCCGGTGTCTGGCCACGGCCACGCAGAACATGCAGCGATGCGGTCGCTGCAGGGGTCATGGGCTCAATGCGATGCACGCGCGGCAATGACCAGCGCTGCCATGCGCAGGCCGCGAACCGCCACAACGCGCAAGAACGCCGCAGGCTGCACACGGTCGGAGGGGTCTCGTCAAGGCTACTTTAAAACTGAACTGGACGGTATAGTCCACTCCAATGATGTCGACCCCCACTCCCCTGCGTTCGCGCCAGGCCCGCGACAACCGTGTCCACGAAGCCGTGCACGAGGCGGTCAACGCACTGCTCGCCGAACAGGGCATGCGCCTGAGCATGGAGGCCGTGGCCGCGCGCGCCGGTTGTTCCAAGCAGACCCTGTACGCCCACTACGGCTGCAAGCAGAACCTGTTGAGCGCGGTGATGCGCGACCAGATCGCGCTGACCACCGATCACCTCGACGAGGACGGCCAGGATCTCCGCAGTGGCCTGCTCGCCTTCGCCGAGCGCCACCTCGAACAGTTGAACCGCCCTCACGTGATCCAGACCTGCCGCCTGATAGATGCCGAGTCACACCGGTTTCCCGACCAGGCCAGGCAGATCTATGAGGACGGGGTCGCCGCGCTGCAGGATCGGCTGGCACAATGGCTGCGCCGGGCCAGCGAGCGCGGCCAGCTCAGGCATGACGATCCGCACGTGATGGCCGAGTTGCTCCTGGGCATGATCGTCGGCTTGGATTTCGAAAGGCAGCGGTTCCATACACCGCACCGTTCCGACGCCCCCGCACGGCGCCGGTGGGCGGAACACACGATCGACAGCTTCCTGCGCGCCTTTGCGCCCTGAGTGCCCCCGCGCTCCCAAGATCAAAAACAACCGAAAACGGAGTTTTCACCGATGACCGCCCCCCTCCGCACTCTCGCCCTGGCCTGCGCTGTGACGCTGGCGCTGGCCGCCTGCAAGAAGCCGGAACAGCCGCAGCCCCCGCCGCCTGAAGTCAGCGTGGTCGAAGCCAAGCCGCAGACCCTGCCGTTGCAGCGCGAGCTGGTGGGCCGCCTGTCCGGTTTCCGCACCGCCGACGTGCGCGCCCGCGTCGCCGGCGTGCTGCTCAAGCGCCTGTACACCGAAGGCACCGACGTCAAGGAAGGCCAGCCGCTGTTCCAGATCGACCCGGCGCCGCTCAAGGCCACGCTGTCCGCGGCCCAGGGCGAACTGGCCGCGGCCGAGGCCACCTATGCCAACGCCAAGGTCGCCGCGCAGCGCGCGCGCAGCCTGGCACCGCAGAAGTACGTGTCCAAGTCGGACCTGGACACCGCCGAGGCGACCGAACGCACCTCGGCCGCGGCGGTGCAGCAGGCCCGTGCATCGGTTGAATCGGCGCGCATCAACCTCGGCTACGCCACCGTGACCGCGCCGATCAGCGGCCGCGCCGGCAAGCAGCAGGTCACCGAAGGCGCGCTGGTCGGCCAGGGCGACTCCACCCTGCTCACCACCATCGACCAGCTCGACCCGCTGTACGTGAACTTCTCCATGAGCGGCGATGAGCTGGCGCGGCTGCGCCAGGCCCAGGCCCAGGGCAATGTCGCCCTGAGCGGCGAGCACCAGGCCACCGTGCAGGTCCAATTGGGCGATGGCAGCGTCTATCCGCATCCGGGCACGCTCGACTTCACGTCGGTGACGGTCGAACCGAGCACCGGCAGTGTCTCGCTGCGCGCCCTGCTGCCCAATCCCGACCACGTGCTGCTGCCCGGCTCGTTCGTCTCCTTCAGCGCCACGCTGGGCCAGCGCGAGGGCGCCTTCCTGGTGCCGCAGGCCGGCATCCAGCGCGATGCCCACGGCGCCTACGCCCTGGTCGTCGGCAAGGACGGCAACGTGGTTCGCCGCAACGTGACCGCCGACAGCCAGCAGCAAGGCCAGTGGGTGATTACCGGTGGCCTGGAAGTGGGCGACAAGGTGATCGTCAGTGGCCAGCAGAAGGTCAAGGAAGGCGCCCCGGCCAAGGCGGTGCCGTTCGATCCGAACGCGGGCCAGCAGCAGCCGGGCGCCAAGCCGGCCGCCGCGCCCGCGCCTGCCGAGAAGAAGTGACGGGACCCGGACATGCCAAAATTCTTTATTGAACACCCGGTCTTCGCCTGGGTGGTGGCGATCCTGATCTCGCTCAGCGGCGTGATCTCGATCCTCAGCCTGGGCGTGGAGTCGTATCCGTCCATCGCCCCGCCGCAGGTCACCGTCAGCGCGACCTACCCAGGCGCCAGTGCCGATACCGCCGAAAAAGCGGTGACCCAGGTCATCGAGCAGCAGCTCACCGGCATCGACCACCTGCTGTACTTCAACTCGTCCTCGGCCTCCAACGGCCGCGTCAGCATCACCCTGACCTTCGAGACTGGCACCAACCCGGATATCGCCCAGGTGCAGGTGCAGAACAAGGTGGCGCTGGCCACTCCGCGCCTGCCTACCGAAGTGACCCAGCAGGGCGTGGTGGTGGCCAAGGCCAACGCCGGCTTCCTGATGGTGGTGGCGCTGAACTCGGACAATCCGGCAGTCGATCGCGACGCCTTGAACGACATCGTCGGTTCGCGCGTGCTCGACCAGATCTCGCGCGTACCCGGCGTCGGCAGCACCCAGCAGTTCGGTGCCGAGTACGCGATGAACATCTGGCTCAACCCGGAGCGGCTGCAGGGCTACCACCTGTCCGCCAGCCAGGTGTACCAGGCGATCTCCAACCAGAACGTGCAGTTCGACGCCGGCGCGATCGGCGCCGATCCGGCACCGGCGGGCACCGGCTTCACCGCCACGGTGTCGGCCGAAGGCCGCTTCAGCTCGCCGGAAGAGTTCGAGAACATCATCCTGCGCACCGACGCCAATGGCGCGGCCGTGCGCCTGAAGGATGTCGGCCGGGTCGCCTTTGGCCCGTCGAACTACGGCTTCGACACCCAGTACAACGGCAAGCCGACCGGCGCCTTCGCGATCCAGCTGCTACCTGGCGCCAACGCACTGAGCGTGGCCGAGGCAGTGACGGCAAAGATGGACGAGCTGGCGCCGAGCTTCCCGAATGGCGTGACCTGGTTCTCGCCCTACGACAGCACCGCGTTCGTGAAGATCTCCATCGAGGAGGTCGTGCACACGCTGATCGAAGCGATCGTGCTGGTGTTCCTGGTGATGCTGGTATTCCTGCAGAACTTCCGCGCCACCGTCATCCCGACGCTGGTGATCCCGGTGGCGCTGCTGGGCACGTTCCTGGGCATGTACATCATCGGCTTCACCATCAACCAGCTGACGCTGTTTGCGATGGTGCTGGCGATCGGCATCGTGGTCGACGACGCGATCGTGGTGATCGAGAACGTCGAGCGCATCATGACCGAGGAGCACCTCGCGCCGAAGGCGGCCACGACCAAGGCGATGACGCAGATCACCGGCGCGGTGGTGGCGATCACCGTGGTGCTGGCGGCAGTGTTCATTCCCTCGGCGATGCAGCCGGGCGCGGCGGGCGCGATCTACAAGCAGTTCGCCATCACCATTGCTATGGCCATGGCCTTCTCCGCGTTCCTGGCGCTGAGCTTCACCCCGGCGTTGTGCGCCGCGTTCCTGAAGCCGACCCATGCGGAAAAGAAGAACTGGGTGTTCCGCACCTTCGACAAGTACTACGACAAGGTGGCCCACCGCTATGTCGCGGTGGTCGGCCATACCCTCAAGCGCGCACCGCGCTGGATGGTGCTGTTCGTGGTGCTGGTGGCGCTGTGCGGCTTCCTGTTCACGCGCATGCCCGGCAGCTTCCTGCCGGAAGAGGACCAGGGCTTTGCGCTGGCGATCGTGCAGCTGCCGCCGGGTGCGACCAAGAACCGCACCAACGAAGTGTTCGCGCAAATGCGTGGCGTGCTGCAGAAGCAGGACGCGGTCGAAGGCATGCTGCAGGTGGCCGGCTTCAGCTTCCTGGGCTCGGGCGAAAACGTCGGCATGGGCTTCATCCGGCTCAAGCCCTGGGGCGACCGCAAGGCCACGGCCACCGAACTGATCCAGCAGCTCAACGGCGCCTTCTACGGCATCAAGGGCGCGCAGATCTTCGTGGTCAACTTGCCCACGGTGAACGGCTTGGGCCAGTTCGGCGGCTTCGACATGTGGCTGCAGGACCGTTCCGGTGCCGGGCAGGAAGCCCTGACCAACGCCCGCAATATCCTGCTCGGCCAGGCCGCGCAGCACCAGGACACCCTGGTGGGCGTGCGTCCGAACGGCCTGGAAAACTCGCCGCAGCTGCAGTTGCACGTGGACCGCGTGCAGGCCGAATCGATGGGCTTGTCGGTGACCGACATCTACAGCGCGATCCAGTTGATGCTGGCGCCGGTGTACGTCAACGACTTCTTCTATGAGGGCCGCATCAAGCGCGTCAACGTGCGCGCCGACGATGCCTTCCGTACCGGTCCCGAATCGCTGCGCAGCTTCTATACGCCCAGCAGCACCGCGACCGATACCGATGGCCAACCGGCGATGATCCCGCTGAGCAACATCATCAAGTCCGAGTGGATCTACGCCTCGCCGGCGCTGAACCGCTACAACGGCTACTCGGCGGTGAACATCGTCGGCAACTCGGCCCCGGGCAAATCCTCGGGCCAGGCGATGACGGCAATGGAAGAGATCGTCCGCGACGAGCTGCCGCCGGGCTTCGGCTTCGACTGGTCGGGCATGTCGTACCAGGAAATCATCGCCGGCAATGCCGCCACGCTGCTGCTGGTGCTATCGGTGGTGGTGGTGTTCCTGTGCCTGGCGGCCCTGTATGAAAGCTGGTCGATCCCGGTGGCGGTGCTGCTGGTGGTGCCGATCGGCGTACTTGGCGCGATCTCCTTCTCGCTGCTGCGCGGCTTGCCGAACGATCTGTACTTCAAGATCGGCATGATCACGGTGATTGGCCTGGCGGCGAAGAACGCGATCCTGATCGTCGAGTTCGCGGTCGAACAACGCGCCGCCGGCAAGACCCTGCGCGAGGCGACGATCGAGGCGGCGCACCTGCGCTTCCGGCCGATCCTGATGACCTCCTTCGCCTTCATCCTGGGCGTCTTGCCGATGGCGATCTCGACCGGCGCCGGCGCCAACGCCCGCCATTCGATCGGCACCGGCGTCATCGGCGGCATGCTGTTTGCCACCTTGCTCGGCGTGATCTTCATCCCGCTGTTCTTCGTGGTGGTGCGGCGGATGCTGGGCGACAAGCTGGACGAGCCTTCGCGGGAGTTCCTGGAAGCGCAGACCGAACAGGCGGCGGCGCGACCGGATCGGTGATCCGGCTGGCGCCCCACGCTAGAGAACCCCGGCTTTGGCCGGGGTTTTTTTTTGCCATTGCGGTGGCACGGCGGCCAACCCCACACTCTGGACGTCGCTGCCACTGAAGCTGCCATGGAGCACCTGCCGCAAATGCCGACGACCACGGGCAGTGCGCGCGAGGTATTCACCGTATTCCTGCGGCTGGGCCTGACCTCGTTTGGCGGCCCGATTGCACATATCGGCTACTTCCAGCGCGAATTCGTGCAGCGGCGAGCCTGGCTGGACGCATCGGGCTTTGCCCAGTTGCTAGCCATCTGCCAGGCACTGCCGGGGCCGGCCAGTAGCCAGCTCGGCTTCGCCCTGGGCCTGCGTCGCGCCGGCTGGCTGGGCGGCGTGGCCGCCTTCTGCGGCTTCACCCTGCCCTCGGCCCTGCTCATGTTCGCTGCAGCGCTGCATTTGCCGGCGTTGCTGCGGGCGCCGTTGGGAATGGCCGTCCTGCACGGCTTGAAACTGGTAGCCGTGGTGATGGTCGCGCAAGGCGTGTGGAGCATGGCCCGCGCGTTGACTCCGGACCTGCCGCGGAAGGGTCTGGCTCTGCTGGCAGCCGCCATCGTGTTGCTCGGCGCCGCGCCTGGTTGGCAGTTGGTGGCCATTGGTGTCGGCGCGCTTGCCGGACTCTGGTTGCCAGCGACTGCGCGAGTTGGCATTGCACCGCTTCCCGGCACACGCCTGCCTTCGCGGCGCGTGGCCATGGCCTGCCTGGCTCTGCTTGCCACGGGCTTTGCGCTCTCCCTGTTCGGCGGCCGCAGCGCCAGCCTGGCGGGCGTCGCCGCGGCGGATTTCCGCGCCGGCGCCCTGGTGTTCGGCGGCGGCCACGTGGTGTTGCCACTGTTGCAGGGCAGCTTCGTCGGCAACGGCTGGGTGTCGGCCGAGCGCTTCCTGGCCGGTTATGGCGCCGCGCAAGCCGTTCCCGGCCCGATGTTTTCGTTCGCCGCCTTCCTCGGCGCCAGCGTCGAGGGCGTGCCGCCACTGGCCGGTGCCCTGCTCGGCCTGCTGGCGTTGTTCCTGCCCGGGTTCCTGCTGTTGGTCGCTGCGTTGCCCTATTGGTCGGCCTGGCTAGCCGATCGCCGCCGCGCCGGCATCGTCGCCGGCATCAACGCCGCGGTGGTCGGGCTGCTGGCGGCCGCGCTGTATGACCCGCTGTGGTTGCAGGCGATCGATCGCTGGCAAGACCTGGCGGTCGTAGCGGTTGGCCTGCTGCTGGTGATGCGTTGGCGGTTGCATGCGCTTTGGACGGTGGCTTGGTGCGTGCCGGCGGCGATGCTGTTGGGGACTATAGGGGCTGGCCTAATGGGCTAGGGTCGTTTGAGTGGTCCCACGGTAACGGTTCCGATAGGCTTTGACCCCGGAGTTGGGAACCACCGCGGCGGCCCTTCGCCAGGTTGTCGAATTTGCTCGCGAAGGTACTCGTGCACCAGATGCGGCGGCATGCGTTTGATGGTTTCGAAGTAGCTGTGTTGTTGGCGCTGCCGCGGATTGACGCCTTCCCACTCGTTTGAATTCGTGCGGACGTAGTCAACGCAAGAACCTCTGTTACACACCATAACTACGTCACGTGGCGCGATGCGGTCTTGCAAGGGCGCAGCCTTCCCAAAATTTAATGTTGCGGAGAACTCCTCCAACGCCTTGACGGTTTCGCGGTCCGGTGTCGGCTCTTCCAATAGGCACTTTTCACATTTTACCGGACCAAATCTTCTGGGACCCGCATCTGCGAAGGTGGCACATGCACCACAACCCGCACCCGTTGCCAATACGATTTTCTGCCACATCTTCATCATCTTCTCCAATCACTCTAAGCAACACCAACGTGCGATTGCATCGGCTTGTCGCCTCGCCTCACTTCGTTGCGCCTGGGAAAGCCCTTCCTCCAGGCGCTCGACCTCACGCGTATCACCCGCAATCGGATCTACCTTTCCGAGGGCCAGACGATAGGCCAAAGCCTTGATCGGATTTACCGGCACAAAGAAGTCGTTTTTGTAGGTTTGCGACAATGCCAACAAAGCAGATACGTTCCCAAGAGCCGCGCCATCTTCGAGATAGCGCAGCGCCTGCCGCTTGTATTCGATGACGCGCTCAGGATGCCGGGCCCACACCTGGGGCCCGCCCACCACTTTATCGATCGAAATGGAGTAAACGAGCCCCGCTTCCAACGAACCCTGGGCTGCAGCTTGTCTGAGCCATGCCCCAGTGTCGGAAAGCTGCGGATCCAGCAGCAGGCTTTCGCACTCCTCCATCTTTCGCGCCATTTGCTTCGGATAGTCGGGGGCAAGCAAGTGGCGAGTAAGGCGGTAGCTCTCCACCGCGTCCGGCGAAACGGCGGCATGACACTCGGCTGCAATCAGATACAAGCGATAACTCGCCGTGCCATCGCCACTCATAGCGGCGGGAACCAACGTCCTGGCAAAGGCAGCAGCATCACCCGGCGGTCTTCGCTCGCGTGGCCGTTCAATCCGGAACGCTCTACCTACCAGTGGCCGCACCATGCTTGCCTCGACGCGACGGGCTGCAATCAGCTCATTGACGTTTGTCCGTCGCGCGGGACCAACGGGCCAGGCCGGCTTGGCCTCACGATCAATCTCTGGCGCAGGCACATCCACCGGCGAAGGCGCGCGCGAAGCGGTCATGGCCCATAGATAGCTGGCCAACAGCAGGAGCGCCGCTGCGGCGACGCCGGTCTTCCTGTGGACAAGCGACCTGGTCATGCCGGCACCCTCCTTCGACGGAGCCGATAGAATCAGGCTCTGATTCAAAGTGCCATACGAAAAATCAAACGCCTCGCCACAAAAAAGAAAGCCGCGCATCAGCGCGGCTTTCCGAGTAGCCAAAACAACTTAGATCAAGGACGACGCGCCAGCGCCTCCACATCCTTGGCCTTGGGCAGCAGGTCCTGCTTGGTCACCTTGAACGGCCCGACCGACAACATCGGCACCGCCACGACAATCGAGGAAACCACCACGATCACCGCACCGACCATGTGCGTCAGCGCCAGGCCTTCCATCGAGGTGCCGCCATACAGGTACAGCGCCCAAGCCGACAGGAAGAACATCACCGCGGTGATCACCGTACGCGACAGCGTCTGGTTGATCGAGCGGTTCAGCACCTCCAGCGGCTCCACGCGCAAGCCGCGGAAGTTCTCGCGCACGCGGTCGAACACCACGATGATGTCGTTGATCGCAAAGCCCATCACCGACAGCAGGCCGGCCAGCACGGTCAGGTCGAACTCGCGGCCGGTGCCGTAGATGTACGCCGCGGTCACCACCAGGTCGAAGAACGCCGTCAGGCTCGCCACCACCGCGAATTTCCACTCGAAGCGGAAGGCGATGTAGATCAGGAAGCCCACCAGCATGAACAGCGTGGCGTAGATGCCGTCGCGCACCAGGTCGGCACCGACCTGCGGGCCGACGAACTCGGTGCGCAATACGGTGGCCGGGTTCTCGGGCGAGTTGATCGCCTTGAGCACCTGCGCCGATACCGTCCGGTCGCCCTCGGCATTGCTGCTTTCGCCATGCGGCTGCAACCGGATCATCACTTCGTTGCCGCCGCCGAAACCCTGTACCTGGGCATTCTCGAAGCCAGCCACGGACAGCTTCTCGCGTACCTGGTCGATATTGGCCGGCTTGTCGAAACGGGTCTCGACCACGGTGCCGCCGGTGAACTCCAGCGCGTAGGCCTCCTTGCGGAAGCCCTTGGCGCCGATGACCACCAGCGAGACCAGGAACACCGCCAACATCAGCCACAGCACCTGGTGGCGCCAACGCATGAAGTCGATCTTGGTGTCGTTCGGGATGAGATGGAGCGGGAAAATTTTCATTGATTCGTTCTCACCCGGTCAGATGGCCACGGCCTTGATCTTCTTGCGGTAGCCGTAGATCAACTGGGCCAGCGCACGCGATACGGTGATCGCGGTGAACATCGAGGCGAAGATGCCGATGATCATGGTCAGGGCGAAGCCCTTCAGCGGGCCGGTGCCGAAGGCATACAGCGCCACGCCCACGATCAGGCCGGTCAGGTTGGCGTCGAGGATGGTGCCGCCGGCCTTCTCGTAGCCGGCCGCGATCGACGCCTTCGGCGGTACGCCGTGGCGCAACTCTTCGCGG